>QCQW01000075.1 GCA_003212055.1 Prochlorococcus sp. AG-459-A02 | reverse complement strand
TTCCAATCAAAAAGCTAGTCTGGGAAACACTTTATGACTTGGATTATTAGAGTCGGGGCGACAGGATTCGAACCTTCGACCTAGTGCTCCCAAAGCACTGGGCGTTATTTTTAAGAAAACCTTGAGACTTTAGTTATAGCCTAGAGTAATTATAGATGGTGGAACGAGTTTGAGACAGCATATTGCAATATCTTCGAAGATCATACAAGATGTTTATAGAACTTAGCTACCCCCCTAGCTACCCCCTATACGACCTAGTGCAATATTCTTAGTAGATCGAATTAAATAAAACTATATTATTTTTTTAAACTTGATAAATATTTAACAACGGAGTCTCTCTTTTCTCTTTTTGCTTCATCTAAAGGAGTTGCTCCCCAACGGTCACGAACATTTAGTGGATGACCATGCTCAACTAAATATTTAACTGCTTGCAAACTGCCTTCAGCTGCTGCTAAATGCAACGCAGTTCGTAAATCATAATCTCCAGCATGAACAGGTATACTTTTAGCAACTAATTGTCTTATTCCTGGTACATCGTTTTCAAAAGCAGCAAAAAGCAATTCTATAACCATCATTTCATTATCAAAAGTTGCCATCTCATCTGTTTCTCCATCTGGGTCTTCAACTAAATGAACTGGTTCTGAATAGTTAACATCTAATTTATTGAATAATTCAACAATTTCATTATGACCATTGTCTCTTGCATCTGAAATAGGATACCCACCCCAACGATCAGGAATTGGTTGTACCCCATTGTTTAATAAATATCTTACAACTTCAGTTTGACCTTCGGCAGAGGCTAGATGCAATGGTGTTCTAATATCATAATCACCTGCTTGAAGATCTCTTTGTTGACTGGTAAGTCGTTCTAGCGTTCTAACATCTCCATTACTAGCTGCCCATATTGCTTCACCACAACTACTAGCTCGCCATTTTGAAATAGGAACTTTAGGGTCAATCCTTTTTGTATCTGTCATGGTCCCATCAAAAAGATGAACCAAATATTTTTGGGTTATTTTTCTTGCTACTTCTAATCCTCTAACACTATTTCCCACTGAATCTAATCTGGGAGAAAAAATACATATACCCATTAATTGGGGAACGATTAGTAAAATGCCTCCTCCCACTCCACTCTTAGATGGCAATCCTATTTCTTGGAAAAATTTACCACTGCTGTTATACATTCCAGCCATCTGTACAACAGGTAAGACATTGCGTACTGTACTTTGACTTAGAACTCTATCTTGAGTGATTGGACATACTCCTCCGTTCGCGAGCGTGGCTGCTCCCATTGCAATGTCTTTAGCGGTCATTTCTAAAGAACAAATACTAAAATAAACCTTTAGAGCATTTGTCACTGCAGGTTCAATATAAAAATCGTATTCATATTCTTTTTCTTCATGAACATCCTCTGGAAGAATTGAGTCGGAATGTGGAATATTACCAGTTGCCATTAGTAAGAAACCCGTAGCAATATTGTTGTAGCCTTTAAAGTTTTCTTGTCGAGCCATATTTTTATTAAATCTTGGCCTTTTTATTCCTGAGGTTTCCATAGCATTCCATCCTATTATTCTTCCAAACTGTTCCCTTATATAATCAAGTCTCTGTCCAGTGGAGTTTTTTGGATTAATTAAACCCGTGGTCATTATTGCACCAGCATTAACCATAGGATTAAAAGGAATTTGATTATTAGGATTTAAACTGCTTCCTCCCATGCCTTTAACCATCAATGTTAAGTCATCAAATTGCCTTCCAGATGGTTCAGCGCCAACGTGTCTATTAACTTTATCTAAACCTAAATTCTCAACTACAATTGAATAGTTAAATACCTTGCACATCGATTGAATAGAAAAATCAACATCTGAATCACCTCTTTGGTATATTTGCCCATCTGTCGTAACAACTGCGATACCAAATTGCTCTGGATCAACCTCGGCAAGAGGAGGAATATATTTAGCTAGATCCCCAGATCTATTAGGTCTTATCTCATCATAAATTTTGTCTAAATTGATTGAGAAATCTCTAAAATCA
>QCQW01000074.1 GCA_003212055.1 Prochlorococcus sp. AG-459-A02 | reverse complement strand
CTATTCGTAATTAAAATGATTACTTCGATCTGGAAATAAAACTTAAAGAACTCTTAATAAATCAATTGAATTAATTGAATATTGCTTAATGGAATATGGTTATACAAACTGATTTCAAAATTTTAATGATGAATTCTTAAATACTCTACTAACATGCAAATTAATACAATTATTTTTGATCAATTAGCTTGGTATGTTCCATGATTATTTGTTATTAATAATATTTTCATAATTTAATGTTTTTAAAATGACTAAAGTTAAATGTTCTTATTTAGGAGATTTAAACTGCGAGGCTATTCACCTACAATCAGGAACTATTATTAAAACAGACGCGCCTTTAGATCACTGTGGTAAAGGTGAAAGTTTTTCACCAACTGATTTATTAGCGACATCTTTAGGTACTTGTCTGCTAACTATTATGGCAATTAAAGCTAAATCTAAAGGATTTGACTTGGAAGGTATATATTTAAATGTTGAAAAACTAATGACACAAAATAGCGAGAGAAAAATAGAAGAACTTAAAATAGATATATTTATACCAGAGCGCACTTCAAATAATACTATTAATTTTTTAAAAAAAGCATCCGAAGATTGTCCAGTTACAAGGAATTTATCTCAAGAAATAGATATTAAAATAAGTTGGCATCATAAATAAATCTCAGAAAGAATAATTACCTAAAAAAATAATGAAATACTTTATTGGAATAATCATTCTTTTATTTGGAATATATATAATAACAAATTTGGCATTAAAGACTAGGTATACAAGAAAAAGACTTTCAAAGAAAAAAGGCAAGTCTTTTTAATTTTATTATTGAATTTTAAGGAATAAGATATATCTTTATACTTAGAATTATTGGCTAAATTTAGTTTTGTTTTTTCGCTATTTTTTGATCAACCAAACTAATCAAAGGAATCATAAAATTGACATTTATTCCAACAGTACACCATGTATAAATAATAAGAAAACTTATTTTAATATATAAATTGGGCGGTAGGATGAAAAATATTTTGAAAAACCCACCAATAAATAATACCAATATTCCAATTTGCAAAAGAGCTTTAATTATCCAAATAAGTCCATTTTTTTTTATGTTTTTATAAAACCAGAAAAAAACCAAACCCGATAACAAAACATATATAAGATTTATGATCATCTTTCTAAAGAAAATCTAATTAATTTGCCATTATCAATGCATGATGATAATTATCACTGTTTTATCTGCGAATTTTTTTAAAAATGGAAAAATTATACAAAAAACAATAAAAACAAATTTTTTTTTAACTTTTATCTTAAAACATTTTCGACTTTAGTAAGTCAACTCTTTTTTGATTCACTCCCAAATCACTTTCTCCAACTCTTGATTCTGATCTTATTAGTAACTTATTTGATTCAGGTAGAAAGGATACTTCTAAATCGTCTACATACTTCATCCATTTACTTGTTGCCTCAGCATGAAGAAAATCGCCATCAATTTCTACAATCTCTGTTCTTGGAGTTTTTTCGATAAATGTTTTAATCTCTTCAAAAGGTTTCTCAATATTGTTAACCTCCCATTCTTCTCTTACACAATGAGCAATCTCTACACAAGGTTTTAGTTCTACATGTGAGGCCAATGATGAAGAAGGAAATAAAAAACTTGAACAAATTAAAATTGCTAGAAAAAGTATTTTCATTTATAGAAGAATTTAACGATTCATAATCTAACGAATCAAATGACTAATTTGTAAAGATGGTTCTCATTATTTTTCATGAAAGATTTTAATTCTTTATATCTAGACTTTAAATATAGATTTAGTGTTTATAAAAAACAAAAAAAAGACCCCTCAGAAGAGAGATCTTTTTAAAATTGATTTAAATCGAGTGTTTCCTTGTTTCCACCGAAATAAATCAATTCCTCCTACACACCTTTTTAATATCACACCTAAATTCAAAATATGTAATATCCATTAGACCTCTATCTTAACTGTCACATCGCAAGAAAAACATAAAGTACTCTAACTTTGCGGTCGAGTACTTTTAAAGTTATCAGAAAAAAGTGTGTGAGGAGTTTCTGACCT
>QCQW01000073.1 GCA_003212055.1 Prochlorococcus sp. AG-459-A02 | reverse complement strand
AGCAGTTAATAAAAAAAGGAAACTAGTAATCCTATCAGGTACCCTTGACCAGGAAGTTTCATTATGTGAAATAAGCAGTATAGATAAGGATATTGCATTAAATATTTCTAAATTACTAAGATCTGGAGGACTGGATAACTATAGAAAATTTCTTAATTGTTTAAATTATCTAAAGCTAGATGAAACATTAATCCCTGATGAATTTTTGAATATTACTTTTTATGCAGATCCTTATTTATATGATTGGAAAATTGAAAAAGGGGAAAAGATAGGAATAATATCCTATAAATCACTTTTTTTGGCTAATGAAATTGAAGTAAACGAAAAACTAAACTTACAGTTAAGAAAATGCGGATTATCCCCTAAAACATTTTTTATTTCAACACTAAAAGATCATATTATTCAAAAAAAATTAATAGACATTTTTAAAAAAGAAGATATTAAACTAATAATTACCACGACTTTGGAGGCAATGAATTAGAGGGTTGTAATGAAAACCTTGTTTTATCCTCGCCAATGGTAGTTGAAAAGGTTCATAATTCATTCTTAGAAGCAGGTTGTCATGTTATAGAAACTAATACTTTTGGGGCCTCATCAATAGTTCTTGATGAATATGATATTGCGAATAAGGCATATGAGATAAATAAAAATGCTGCATTAATAGCAAAAAAGGCTGCTGACAAATATACATCAGTTGATAAGCCAAGGTTTGTTGCTGGTTCAATTGGACCAACTACTAAATTACCCACATTAGGACATATAGATTTTGATGAATTAAAGCAATCATATAAAGAACAAATATATGGTCTTATAGATGGAGGAGTGGATCTTCTCTTAATTGAAACTTGTCAAGATGTACTACAAATTAAATCTGCCTTATTAGCGTCTAAAGAAGTACTTGATAGTAAAAATATAGATATACCTATAATGGTATCGATAACAATGGAAACAACAGGCACTATGCTTGTTGGATCTGATATCGCCTCTGCATTAACAATTTTAGAGCCATTCAAAATAGATATTCTTGGACTGAATTGTGCAACTGGTCCAGAACAAATGAAAGAACATATTAAATATTTGTCTGAAAATTCTCCCTTCGTTATAAGCTGTATTCCAAATGCAGGACTTCCTGAAAATATTGGTGGTGTAGCTCACTACAGATTAAAGCCAATAGAATTAAAGATCCAGCTAATGAATTTTATATATGACTTTAATGTTCAATTAATAGGTGGATGTTGTGGGACAACA
Organism: Prochlorococcus sp. AG-459-A02; assembly: GCA_003212055.1. Lineage (GTDB taxonomy): Bacteria > Cyanobacteriota > Cyanobacteriia > PCC-6307 > Cyanobiaceae > Prochlorococcus_A. The sequence continues at coordinate 837 of QCQW01000073.1, read as the reverse complement.
CCTGAACATATTAAATATCTTTCTTCAATAATCAATGAAATTACTTACAGCGAAAGGTCTAACAAACATGAAAATAACAATTTAAGTGGTTATATTCCTTCTGCATCATCAATATATAATTCTGTACCGTACAAACAAGACAATTCTATCTTGATTGTAGGAGAAAGATTAAATGCAAGTGGATCTAAAAAGGTAAGGGAGTTATTAAATAACGACGATTGGGATGGACTAGTTTCAATTGCAAAACAACAACAAAAAGAAAATGCACATGTTCTTGATGTGAATGTTGATTATGTGGGGAGAGACGGAGTGAAAGATATGAAAGAAATAACTTCAAGACTAGTGACCAATATAAATTTGCCATTAATGATTGACTCTACAGATGCTGACAAAATGGAAAGTGGATTAAAGTCAGCTGGTGGTAAATGTATTATAAATTCAACCAATTACGAAGACGGCAATGAAAGGTTTGATCAAGTTCTAAATTTAGCCTTAGGTTATGGTTCAGGTCTTGTTGTCGGAACCATTGATGAAGATGGAATGGCAAGGAATGCAGATAAAAAATATAATATTGTAAAACGAGCGATTAATAAAACTAGAGAATGTGGCTTGTCAGATTATGAACTATTCTTTGATCCATTAGCTCTGCCAATATCTACTGGGATAGAAGAAGATAGATTAAACGCTAAAGAAACAATTTCTGCTATATCAAAAATTCGTGAAAATTTCCCAGATACTCATATCATACTGGGGATATCAAACATTAGTTTTGGTCTTTCACCATTATCAAGAATTAATCTAAATTCAATATTTTTAGATGAATGCATTAAAGCAGGA
>QCQW01000072.1 GCA_003212055.1 Prochlorococcus sp. AG-459-A02 | reverse complement strand
ATGAAAGTTGTAGGAGATTTATTTGGCTCAGGTCAAATGCAATTGCCATTTGTTCTACAATCCGCTGAAACAATGAAATTTGCTGTTTCAATTTTAGAACCATATATGGAAACTTTGGATGAAAACATATCAAATGGAAAACTCTTAATTGCAACTGTCAAAGGCGATGTTCATGATATTGGAAAAAATTTGGTTGACATAATACTTACAAATAATGGTTATGACGTAATAAATCTTGGAATAAAGCAAGATGTTTCAGCAATTATAGATGCGCAAAAAAAGCACAATGCAGATTGCATCGCTATGAGCGGATTACTTGTTAAATCAACTGCTTTTATGAAGGATAATTTAGAGGCTTTTAACAATGAAAATATTAGTGTACCAGTAATATTAGGAGGCGCAGCCTTAACCCCAAAATTTGTAAATGAGGACTGTAGCAAAATATATAAAGGGAAAATATTGTACGGAAAAGATGCGTTCACTGATCTTAAATTCATGAATGAATATATGGATAATAAAAAAAAGGGTAATTGGTCAAATACAAAGGGTTTTATTAACAATGAGGGTATAAATATTAATTTAGCCTCATCAAAATCCAACTCCAAAACTGTTTTAAAATCACTATCCATAAACACCGAGACTTCCAAATTAAATTTAAAAGAAAATTTTATAAGATCTAAATTTATAAATGAAGAAAAACCAATTCAAGCCCCTTTCTTGGGAACGAAAGTCTTGAACGACGTTGAAATAGATTTAAATAAGTTAATTTTTTATTTAGATACAAAAGCTCTATTTAGTGGACAATGGCAAATAAAAAGAGGGAAAAACCAAAGCGTAGATGAATACAATAATTATTTGGACTCATATGCTAAACCATTATTAGATAAATGGTTAGAGACAATTATAGAAAAAAAACTTATTTCACCCAAAGCAGTATATGGATATTTCAGATGCGGAAGAAAAGATAATAGTATTTTCTTATTTGATAATAAATCATTAAATAAAATTTCCCAATTTAATTTTCCAAGACAAAAATCTGGGAATAATTTATGCATATCTGATTTTTATTGTGATTTGAAAAATGATAAACCAATAGATATATTTCCTATGCAGGCAGTAACGATGGGCGATATTGCTAGTGAATATTCTCAAAAATTATTTAAAGAAGATAAATATAGCGATTATTTATTATTCCATGGACTTACAGTGCAATTAGCAGAAGCTCTAGCTGAGTATGTCCATGCATTAATTCGTATTGAATGTGGTTTCAGCACTGAAGAACCAGACAAAAATAGAGAAATACTAGCTCAAAAATATAGAGGAGCTAGATATTCTTTTGGATATCCTGCATGCCCAAAAGTATCTGATTCAAACATACAATTATCATTGTTGGATGCAAAAAGAATAAACTTGAAAATGGATGAATCTGAACAACTTCATCCAGAACAAAGTACTACAGCTATCATTGCACTACACTCAAAAGCAAAATATTTCAGCGCTTAAGCAAAATCATTGGTTGTTTTCTAAATATTCAATAATTTCTTCCTTAAGTTCTTCCATCATTTCATTATCACCTAGATCAAATCCCTCACCCGCTGCGTCTTGTGTCAATTCAAGATAATATGAGGCACCATCACTAGATAAAAATTCTAATGCGGAAGTTTCATCACTTTCTTTAAAAGCATCATAAAGAGCTTTAAGTGCTATGTTTTCAGTAAAGTCCCAATCCATAATGAAAAAAAACCTTATTAGAATTATTAGCTCCTTACCCCCTATACTCGTCAACCTTTTTTAAAGAAATGTTGGTGTTTTATTATTATTATTATTAACAAAATTAATGAACTTAAATAATCAAGATCAATTGAATGTTTTTGGAGAAAAAATTGATGTTTGTAGTTGCGCTCCTATGACAGGCTGGTTCAGAGACGGATTTTGCAACTATGACAAAAATGATGGAGGGAATCATTCTATATGTTGTGTAATGGATGATAATTTCCTGAAATATAGTAAATCACAAGGTAATGATTTAATAACTCCTATGCCTATTTATTCCTTTCCAGGATTAAAGGATGGTGATCATTGGTGTATTTGTCTTGATAGGTGGAAGCAAGCATTATTAGACGGTCTTGCACCAAAAGTCATATTAGAATCAACAAATATTGTAGTCTTAGAGTCAGTACCTCTAGAAAAATTGAAAGAATATCA
>QCQW01000071.1 GCA_003212055.1 Prochlorococcus sp. AG-459-A02 | reverse complement strand
CATCAGCAATTAACTCATTGAGCGTATGGGGAGCGTTACTTATGACATTATTATTCTTTAATTCAATATTTTTTTCTATTTCGCTTATTTCTTCTCCAATCAAAAGCATAGCCTCACAAAATCTATCCAATTCAACCAAACTTTCACTTTCAGTAGGCTCTATCATTATCGTCTCTGGAACAGGCCAACTTATAGTTGGGGCATGAAAACTATAATCTATTAATCGTTTAGCTAAATCATTTACACTCAAACCAGTTTTGGATTTTAAATCTCTAAAATCTAAAATACATTCATGAGCGACAAAATTATTTTTCCCTTTAAAAAGAATCTTGAATTTATGCTTTAAAGAATGTGCAATATAATTTGCAGATAAAATTGCATGCGAAGTAGCTTTCCTTAATCCACTAAGACCAGCCATTTTTATGTACATCCAACTTATTGGAAGAATACTTGCACTCCCATGCTCGGCAGAAGATACGTAATTAGAACTTTTAGATAAATTATTATCCATTAAAGAATGAGTAGGAAGAAATGGGCTTAAGGTTTCTGATGCAGCAACTGGACCTACTCCTGGACCACCACCTCCATGTGGAATGCAGAATGTTTTATGTAAATTCAAATGACAAACATCAACACCATAATTCCCCGGTTTGCATAATCCAACTTGAGCGTTCAAATTTGCTCCATCTAAATAGACAAATCCTCCAACAGAGTGAATTAAATCACATATCTTTCTGATTTGTAATTCAAAAACTCCATGAGTAGAAGGATAAGTCAACATTAGAGCCCCTATTTGATTATCGAATTTCTTGACCTTGATCGACAAATCTTGAAAATCAATATTTCCTTCGTCATCACATTCAACAGTTAAAACATCAAAACCTGCCATAACTGCACTAGCAGGATTTGTTCCATGAGCACTTTTAGGAATTAAACATTTTTTTCTTGAAATTTCGCTTTTTGATTCAAAATAAGAATTTATTGCCAATAAACCTGCAAACTCTCCTTGAGAGCCTGCATTTGGTTGAAAAGAAACTGCTTTTAAACCGACAATATCACTTATCCATTTTTCTAGATCAGATATTATTTTTGAATAGCCTTTAGTTTGATCTAATGGGGAAAAAGGATGAATGGCAGATAAATTAGCCCAAGAGACTGGAGTTAATTCTGCTGCGGAATTTAACTTCATGGTGCAGCTTCCCAATGGCATCATTCCATCTACCAAAGAAAAATCTTTTTCAGCTAGTCGGAATATATATCTCAATAATTCAGTTTCACTTTGGTAATTTGTGAATATATCTTGCTGCATCCATTCACTGGATCTCAAAGCTAAACTTTCAAAATGAAATCCTTTATCAAATTTTATATGCTCTATATCTTCTTTTTTTTCTATAAGATTTGCTATGAAAGTCACAATATCTTTGATTTCTTTTTCATTACTAAGCTCATCTAAAGAAATCCCAAAGCCAGTTGAATTTTCAATGGTTGATCCCAATGGCAAAATTCTTAAATTATACCCATTTTTTAAAGCTTCATTATGGATCCTCTGGGAATGCCTAGAATAAACATCAACACTATCAAATCTAATCCCAGCAGGAATATCAAAACCTAAATCAGCTAAACATGATTCTAAATTTATTCTCAACTCGACTAATCTCTTAGCAATTTGCGTTAATCCAGAAGGTCCATGGTAAATAGCATAAAAAGATGAAATTATGGCTAACAAAGCTTGAGCAGTACAAATGTTACTAGTTGCCTTTTCCCTTCTAATATGTTGCTCTCTTGTTTGCAATGCTAATCTTAGAGACTTTTCTCCATTTTTAGATAGAGTTTGCCCAACAATTCTTCCAGGTATCAGCCTTTTATATTTTTCGCTACAGGCAAAATATGCTGCATGGGGTCCACCAAAGCCCATTGGAACACCAAATCTTTGCATACTACCCACTGCTACATCAACACCAAATTCAGCAATTGGTTTAATTAAAACTTGTGCCAGTGGATCAATACATGCCGTTACAATAATTTCTAATCTATGTGCTTTTGATATTAAGAATGTGGGATCAAATAATTGTCCATTTTTTCCGGGTAATTGTAACAACATACCAAAAACTTCATCATGGTTAGGAAGGTCGCTTTGAGTAAAGCGTTTTAAGGATATTCCCAAAGGTTTAGCTCTGGTTTGTAGAACATTAAAAGTATGATCAAAAACATTT
>QCQW01000070.1 GCA_003212055.1 Prochlorococcus sp. AG-459-A02 | reverse complement strand
ACAAATAAAAAATTAATAAAAAATTTTTGTATAAAAGGTTGCACAATTACAGTCGGATGGTTTAGTATTTTCTTCTGGGCAGAAATATACTTTTTGCATTGTTCAATGAATTACTTTAAATCTAATTTTTAGTAATTAAATGAATTTACTGGAGATTTGATCTTGATCATTATTTTCAGCCAGACGAAGGGTTTTCCCTTCTAAGTGAGTTATTCACTTGTTGTTTAACTCTGCACCTAGAAAATTTAAAAACTTAGGAACTGATGCTTTTATTGTGTCAAGATTAACTAAACTTTTTTAGTTATTTCAAGATGTAACTGCAATAAAGGTGTGAGGTCCCGTCAAGAATATATAAAAAATGTCATCAATTGCTAACTTTTGGCTTTGATGTAAACGGATCTGAGATCTTGGAAAGTCACTTTAGAAATATTTTTAATGTGCACTCAATGTAATCCTTAAATTTTAAGGAGGCTGAAACTAAATACAAAAAACTGAATTTTTATTTGGATAAAGCAATTCAATTTGAGTAGATTTATCTACAAAAGGATTTGAACACAACGGAGAGTTTGATCCTGGCTCAGGATGAACGCTGGCGGCGTGCTTAACACATGCAAGTCGAACGAACCTTCGGGTTAGTGGCGGACGGGTGAGTAACGCGTGAGAATCTGCCCTCAGGAGGGGGATAACGGTTGGAAACGACCGCTAATACCCCATATGCCTACTGGTGAAATGAATTTCGCCTGAGGATGAGCTCGCGTCTGATTAGCTAGTTGGTGAGGTAATGGCTCACCAAGGCTTCGATCAGTAGCTGGTCTGAGAGGATGATCAGCCACACTGGGACTGAGACACGGCCCAGACTCCTACGGGAGGCAGCAGTGGGGAATTTTCCGCAATGGGCGAAAGCCTGACGGAGCAACGCCGCGTGAGGGACGAAGGCCTCTGGGCTGTAAACCTCTTTTCTCAAGGAAGAAGATATGACGGTACTTGAGGAATAAGCCACGGCTAATTCCGTGCCAGCAGCCGCGGTAATACGGGAGTGGCAAGCGTTATCCGGAATTATTGGGCGTAAAGCGTCCGCAGGCGGCTTTTCAAGTCTGCTGTTAAAGCGTGGAGCTTAACTCCATCATGGCAGTGGAAACTGAAAGGCTTGAGTATGGTAGGGGCAGAGGGAATTCCCGGTGTAGCGGTGAAATGCGTAGATATCGGGAAGAACACCAGTGGCGAAGGCGCTCTGCTGGGCCATTACTGACGCTCATGGACGAAAGCCAGGGGAGCGAAAGGGATTAGATACCCCTGTAGTCCTGGCCGTAAACGATGAACACTAGGTGTCGGGGGAATCGACCCCTTCGGTGTCGTAGCTAACGCGTTAAGTGTTCCGCCTGGGGAGTACGCACGCAAGTGTGAAACTCAAAGGAATTGACGGGGGCCCGCACAAGCGGTGGAGTATGTGGTTTAATTCGATGCAACGCGAAGAACCTTACCAGGGTTTGACATCCTGCGAACCTCTTAGAAATTTGAGGGTGCCTTCGGGAATGCAGTGACAGGTGGTGCATGGCTGTCGTCAGCTCGTGTCGTGAGATGTTGGGTTAAGTCCCGCAACGAGCGCAACCCACGTTTTTAGTTGCCAGCATTTAGTTGGGCACTCTAGAAAGACCGCCGGTGATAAACCGGAGGAAGGTGTGGATGACGTCAAGTCATCATGCCCCTTACACCCTGGGCTACACACGTACTACAATGCTACGGACAAAGGGCAGCAAACTCGCGAGAGCTAGCAAATCCCATAAACCGTGGCTCAGTTCAGATCGTAGGCTGCAACTCGCCTACGTGAAGTAGGAATCGCTAGTAATCGCAGGTCAGCATACTGCGGTGAATACGTTCCCGGGCCTTGTACACACCGCCCGTCACACCATGGAAGTTGGCCATGCCCGAAGTCGTTACTCCAACCCTTGTGGAGGAGGACGCCGAAGGTGGGGCTAATGACTGGGGTGAAGTCGTAACAAGGTAGCCGTACCGGAAGGTGCGGCTGGATCACCTCCTAACAGGGAGACAACAAAATGTTTAATATTATTATTTTGTCACCTTAGGTCGATCGGTATCTCACGTTTTTAATTTATTAAGAATTTCATTTCCTAAGTTTTTCTAGGTCACACCCATTATTTTTCCTGGGCCATTAGCTCAGGTGGTTAGAGCGCACCCCTGATAAGGGTGAGGTCCCTGGTTCAAGTCCAGGATG
>QCQW01000069.1 GCA_003212055.1 Prochlorococcus sp. AG-459-A02 | reverse complement strand
AAATAATGACAGGATTTGTTCCGCTTAATTCAAGAGTTAACGGAGTTAAGTTTTTTGAAGCTAATTTCATAATAGATTTTCCAGTTTCAGTACTTCCTGTAAAAAATATATGGTCAAAATTTTGTTCAATTAATCCTATGGATTTTTTATAGTCACCCTCAACTGTCAATAGGACATCTTTATGGAAATATTTGGAAGTAAGCTTTTTAATAAGTTTTGAGGTCGCAGGACATTTATCTGATGGTTTTATAACTGCAGTATTTCCTGCTGAGAAAATATTTATCAATGGCTTTAAAATGTAAAGTAATGGATAATTATATGGACCAAGAATTAAGACACACCCAAGAGGTTCATAAATAACTTTGGAGGATGATGGGAATAGATAAAAAGGTGTAGCAATCTTTTTTGGTAGCATCCAAGAATTGAGTCTCTTTTTTATGAGTGAAATTTCTTCTTTCACTAAAAGGATTTCTGAAAGCCCCTCTATTTCAGATTTCCCTAAATCAACAAAAAGTGATTTAATTATCTCTTTTTTATTTTCATCCAAAAGTTTAGAAACTATATTGATATGTTGAATCCGCCATTTTATATCTTCCGTTTTACCAGTGAGAACTGTATTTTTTAATTTATTAATGTCTTCTAAATGAAATTTATCAGAAATTTTCATTTTATTCCTATTAATAGTATTAAATATATCAGAGGGTATATTCTAAAAAAATAAGGTTTTTAGCCACTTAAATCAAAGTGAATGATTTATTAGAAATAATCAAATTTATTAATATTGTCTTTAAAAATTCAAAATGTTTCTTGGTTAGTATATTTCTATGAGGGAAAAATTTTCAATTAGATTGATATCTATAAATGAACTACCAGAAGTCACTAACTGGGCTAGGTTAGAAGGATTTTCTCCTGGAATGGATGACGTATCAATTTATAGAAATACAGATAAACAAGGGGTATGGGTAGCTTGTCTCGACAATAATCCTATAGGTTCTATTGCGTGTATAAAATATAATTCCTCGTATGGTTTTATAGGTTTATTTATCGTTAAAAAAGAATTCCGAAATAATGGATATGGAGTGAGATTATGGAAACATGCCCTCGAATATTTAAAAAATGTTGATTGTATTGGTCTTGAGGCTGCACCAGACAGATTGAATGATTACTCAAAGTGGGGCTTTAGAAAATCTGCCATTACAAATCGATGGAAATTAAATGGTTTTCAAGATTTGCCATTGAGAAATTTCTATAAAGATCAACTTCATTCTTTTAAAGTTGTCCCGGGTTATAAAATTTCCTCTGAAGCAGTTTTAATTTATGATGATCAAAGAGAACCTAGTCCAAGACCACATTTTCTAAATGACTGGTTGAAAAATTCTCATGGTAATGTCACTGCAATTGTCGATAATAATGGGATGTGCCATGGGTTTGGCAGGATAAGACCTTGTGTACTGGAGGATAATGAGCAAGGCTGGAGAATTGGACCTCTTTTAGCGGATACCCCACCACTTGCTGAATTATTAATAAGGGAGTTAGTTGGTGAATTAGATTCCCAAATCTTATTGGATTGCTCTAATCTGAATCCTTATGCAAATTATCTTTTATCAAGTTTGGGATTTGAGGAAATATCAAAAACTTATAGAATGTATAAAGGTATTCAACCTTCCTGCCCAATGAATCAAGTATACGGACTTGCCTGCTTGGAACTGGGGTGATTCCCTTTAAAGCATGCATTTTGCCTTTTGTTTTTGTAATACTGAAGCAAGTTTGTTTGATTATCTATAAGCTTAACTTTTAGAAGGTTTCAAAATTTTTTCTACAATATCTGCGTTGATTATAGTGATCTCTCCGTTATCAATATTGGCAACTTGAAACAAAGTCCATGAATTTGGATTTCTAGCTCCTCCGATACAGTCGATAACTTGACCGACCCAATAATGTTTATTCTTTTCATTAGTATTTTCGCAATTTTCTTTTTTAATTACGACATAATCACCAGGCCTAACGAAAAGAAACTCAGGAGTTGCTGAGCTCACAATAAATAATTAATAGTATATACGTACTATAGTAAGTTGTTGGTTTTCTTGCCGAATTTTGAATTATCTAGCAAACTAGTGGTAATTCTAAAATAAAATGGAATCAACTGAAATTGCTATATTTTCAACATTATTGGGGTTAATTTTAGCTTTAACTGACGCTTATATAGAAAGAAATATTCCTGGGTAATATTTCCAATTCATTTCTTAAA
>QCQW01000068.1 GCA_003212055.1 Prochlorococcus sp. AG-459-A02 | reverse complement strand
CCTTTCCTTACAACTGAGATAAGATTATTAGGTGCAATAATTTTTTTGATTAGTCTAAAAGGATTTAAGATTAATTTTTTCTTAAAACACATAGAAAAAAAACAACAAAAAAGATTTTTGATTTCAATAATTCTTGGAACGAATATAGGAATATTGCTACAACAAGTTGTTTTTAAAACCCTTCCCATAGGATTAGGATGGGCTTTATTAAGCACATCTCCAGTAATTTCCATATTTTTTGCTAAGAATGAGGAAAGAGAAATTACCAAAAAAATAATATTTTTTACTTGTTTTTTATTTTTTGGCTTGACATTAATAATTCTTTAATCTTTAAGTTAATGTAATAAATACTCATGTTAATTGAAATCAGATTAAATAAAATTATCCTATAAACACTCAGAACAATGAAAATTTTAAAGAAAAAAAGACTTGGCACATTGGAGGTTTATGTTATTTTTCTTAGCTGCATTTATGCAGGATTTATAGGTTATAACTCTCTATTAAATTTATTTAATTGAAATTAATTAATTCTTTGGAATAATTTAATCAACTTACCTCCATCTTGGTCATCATCATCATTTGACGCGAAAAATAGAAAAAATATCCCTAGAGAAGCTATAGATAATGAAATTGACAATACAGAAAGCTCGTCCATAAATTAATATTTTTTTCATAATAAACAAAAAAAATTAAAAGACAGTAAACAAATACACATTCTCGAAAATAAAAATTTTTTTTTTCTGTAAAATAAAAAAAATCTATATCCGAACTATTTCGTGAAAGTTTTAATCACTTCTCCTTGTAATGCAAGCACAATAATTCAGTACGGAATAAAAAGTTGGCCTATTTGGGAATGTGAACCAAGTAAATTTCAATGGAATTACGATGATAAGGAAATTTGCTTAATTATTGAAGGCCAAGCGAAAATAAGTACTAAAAACGGTGACATTTTTTTTATTAAAGCTGGAGATCTAGTTGAGTTTCCAGCTGGACTTTACTGCGAATGGGAAGTAACCAAAAGTATTAAAAAACATTATCGATTGGGCAGCTAGATTTTAGAAAAAAGATTTTTTCTTTCTTTACTGTTAAGTCAATGCAGATAAAATATGGTTAATAAATAATTTTCAAAAGGGAAACAAATATTATGCCTTTTACTGATCAAGAATATTTTGAGGTTATCGAAAAGAACGAAATAGTAAAAAAAGCCTTTGAAAATATTAAGCAAATTTGCATTGATTTACAACAACAAACAAATTGTCCTGAAGAGGATTTAAAAGATTTTCTTGAGTTTATTTCTAAACAATGGAATAAGTAATAATTAAAAATAAGCCTTTAAAATACTAAATTTAAAATTTCAATTTAATTTTCTGAGAGAATAAGTTCTAATCTAATTCCTTTTTTGGTTTTGTATTGATACTGGAAGTTCCCTTAGCAGCAGAAACGAAGAAAAAGAAGCCTACAATTCCTGATATACCAAATATCGCAGCCAAAGGATCAAAAGTGAAAGAAAACATAGAATTTATAAAATCAAGATAAATAATAGTTTTTGAATCAAAATTGCACAATTATTGTTAAGTATAAAAAATAACAATTGCGCGATTCATTATGTCATTATTAGTTTCTTAGTAGGTTCAACAAAATTATTATTAAAATTCATATTGAAGAATAAAAATATCAATACATACAAAAGATCTATTCTTGCGAAAGAGAAAATTTTTAAATAAATATTTATTGAAATATTGAATAACACTACCCATAAGATCCACAATTATTGTTTCTTTAGATTAATATCAATCTATGACAGAATTGTATTCAGCTTCTTCCTCAGTAAGTCCTTTAGCAGCAATATTATGGTGCTTTTATCCCTTAGCTATACTTTTAATTATTGAGTTACTTCTAGGTGGTGGGTTTGATGATGATAATAATGATGATCAAGACGGTGGAATGCTTATACCTGCATATTCTAGATCTAACGTTTGAAATTTCTTTAAATTTTAAATTACTAAACTCGAAATAATTTCAGTAAATTGACTAATAATATCGATACGACTTTTATTTCGTTAATTACACTTACCATTCTTATCATTTCCACTTTATCATGGCTTGTCTTAAGAACCCTTAAAGAAGGGAGGAAAGCTATAACAGAAATAAATAAAGAAAGATCGTAAATATCTCAAAAATCATTTAAAGATATAGAATTTGATTAAATTTATAAAATTCTTAAATTTATAATTTTTACTAACTAAAAAGATATATTCCTAAAATTTAAAACCTTTTACTTCTGAAAGTTTGGAAAAAGCATAAAAAACTTAAATAAACACTAGAATTTGTATAATAGCTAAGTTAAACAATTACCAATCTACTTAAACCCCTTTTTTTGTGAAAGG
>QCQW01000067.1 GCA_003212055.1 Prochlorococcus sp. AG-459-A02 | reverse complement strand
AATTATGTTTGCAAATGGTTTATTTGATCAAATGTTTAAAGTATCTATTTCAGAAACTTCAAGTTTTTTATTTACTGATTTAATAAGACTTGGAAGATCTTCTTCCGGAGAATCTATTGAAAGTGGTGTTTTTAGGTCTAAATTAGAAATTATGAGAAATAATGATTTATATGATGATTGGGAATATGTTGATCAAATTGAATTATCCAAGGCTAGTTATTTGGCCAAATCAGGTATGGATTACATGCCTGTTTTTGGATCCTTAATTTGGATTTGCGAAAAAGATTTTTCCAAGTCAAAAATAAATGCTCTTGTTGGAAATATAAAAAAGATTTTCAATGAAACTGATAATAATTTATCTATTGGAATTCTTGAAAATGGAATCTCTGTAAGATTTCTAGGGAGTTCATCTCAAGAAGCTAGGAAATGGTTTTTTTGTATTTGGAAACAAATTAGATCTGTTTGTGGATTTTGTGAGCCAAAATATCAAGGAGTATGGCCTTTACAAGATTCTATGAATTATTAATTATGTTCAGACAGAACCTTTTTTAAGAATTTATAGATTAATTTTTTATTATGCATCTTTCACCTCAAGAAAAGGATAAATTACTGATTTTTTCTGCTGCACTCTTAGCTGAAAGAAGGCTTAGTCGAGGTCTTAAGCTTAATTATCCTGAAACAATTGCTTTTTTGAGTTTTCAAGTTCTTGAAGGAGCTCGAGATGGAAAAAGTGTAAGTCAATTGATGTCAGAGGGAACTACCTGGCTTTCAAAATCACAAGTTATGGAGGGCATTCCTGAAATGGTTGATGAAGTTCAAATAGAAGCGGTTTTTCCTGATGGGACTAAATTAGTTACTATTCACAATCCGATTCACTAGTTATGAGTAATTTAATTCCTGGCGAAATAATTCCTGAACAAGGAGAAATCGAATTAAATCTTGGTAAGGAAGTTAAAACAGTTAAAGTCTCTAATTCTGGAGATAGACCAGTGCAAATTGGATCTCATTATCATTTTTTTGAAGCTAATAAGGCTTTAATTTTTGATCGAGAAATAACACTTGGTATGCGTCTTGACATTCCTGCAGGAACAGCAATTAGATTTGAACCTGGAGATACAACTGATGTCAAATTAGTTCCATATACAGGTTTAAGAATTGCAAATGGTTTTAATTCACTAGTTAACGGTTCTTTAGATACTTAAAATTATGTCCTATAAAATTGACAGAAATACTTATGCGCAAACTTACGGCCCTACTACCGGAGATAGAGTAAGGCTTGCTGATACTGAACTTTTTATAGAAGTAGAAAATGATTTAACTACTTACGGAGATGAAGTTAAATTCGGTGGAGGTAAAGTTATTCGAGATGGGATGGGACAGTCTCAAGTAAGAAGAGCTGATGGAGCTGTAGATACTGTAATAACTAATGCTTTGATAGTAGATTGGTGGGGAATAATTAAGGCTGATGTAGGGATAAAAGATGGAATGATTTTTGAAATTGGTAAGGCTGGTAATCCTGATATCCAGGATAATGTCGATATTGTTATTGGTGCATCAACAGAAGTAATAGCAGGTGAGGGGCATATTCTTACTGCAGGTTCAATAGATACACACATTCATTTTATATGTCCCCAACAAATTGAGACAGCATTAGCCTCGGGAATTACAACCATGCTGGGAGGAGGAACTGGGCCTGCAACTGGCACAAATGCCACTACTTGTACTCCGGGTTCTTTTCATATTTCAAGAATGCTTCAATCTGCAGAAGCATTCCCCATGAATTTAGGTTTTTTTGGAAAAGGAAACTCAACAAACGAGAGCAATCTTATTGATCAGGTTGAAGCTGGTGCATGTGGATTGAAGCTTCATGAGGATTGGGGAACGACTCCCTCTACAATAAATTCTTGTCTTAATGTTGCAGATAATTTTGACGTACAAGTATGTATTCATACTGATACTTTGAATGAGGCAGGCTTTGTTGAAGATACTATCAAGGCTATTGCAGGAAGAACTATTCATACTTTTCATACTGAAGGAGCAGGTGGAGGTCATGCGCCGGACATTATTAAAATTTGTGGAGAAAAAAATGTTCTTCCAAGTAGTACTAATCCAACAAGACCCTATACGAGTAACACATTAGAAGAACATCTTGACATGTTAATGGTTTGTCATCATTTAGATTCTAAAATTCCAGAAGATATTGCATTTGCTGAATCGAGGATCAGAAGAGAGACTATTGCAGCTGAGGATATCTTGCATGATGTAGGTGCCTTTTCAATTATTGCTAGTGATTCTCAAGCTATGGGAAGAGTTGGTGAAGTAATTACAAGAACTTTTCAAACTGCACATAAAATGAAAGTCCAAAGGGGGCCGCTATCGCAGGATTCTGATAGAAA
>QCQW01000066.1 GCA_003212055.1 Prochlorococcus sp. AG-459-A02 | reverse complement strand
AAAGTGGAAGGACAAAATAAGTCGATCACGTTTGACGGACGAGAGATACGACTAACTACAGGACTATATGCTCCTCAAGCAAATGGATCAGTAATGATTGAGTGCGGTGACACCTCTCTATTAGTTACAGCAACAAAAACTACAAAAAAAGATGCTTCTGACTTTCTACCTCTAATATGTGACTATGAGGAGAAGTTATACGCTGCCGGAAGAATTCCTGGTGGTTTTATGAGGAGAGAAGGTCGTCCTCCAGAAAGAGCGACTCTAATCGCAAGATTGATTGACAGGCCAATGAGGCCACTATTCCCATCATGGATGAGAGATGAGATACAAATTGTTGCCTCATGTCTTTCTCTAGATGAAAGAGTTCCAGCAGATGTTTTAGCTGTTACTGGGGCTTCAATAGCAACATTACTTGGAGAGATTCCATTTTATGGGCCAATGGCTGCAGTTAGAGTTGGTCTTATTGGAGATGATTTCATCTTAAATCCAAGTTATAGAGAGATAGAGAGAGGAGATTTAGACATTGTTGTTGCAGGTTCTCCTGAAGGCATTGTTATGATCGAGGCTGGTGCTAACCAGTTATCAGAGCAAGATACTATCGAAGCTATAGATTTTGGTTATGAAGCAGTTACTGAACTTATTAAATCGCAAGAAGATTTACTAAAAGATTTAGGCATACAACAGATTAAGCCATCTGAACCTGAAAAAGATAAAACTTTGCCCTCCTATTTAGAGAAAAATTGCACCAAACCAATTGAGTTAGTTTTAAAGAAATTTGATCTTTCAAAGGAAGAGAGAGATCTTGAACTCGAAAAAATAAAAGTTGAGACTCAAGATAAAATTGATTCTTTGAAAGAGAACAACCAATTAAAAGTTCTTCTTTCAGAAAATGATAAGTTATTAAGTTCCGACTTTAAAAAATTAACAAAAAAATTAATGAGGTCGCAAATTTTAAATGATGGGAAAAGAGTAGATGGAAGAGATCTCGACGAAGTTAGAGAGATATCAGCTTCTGCCGGAATTCTTCCAAAAAGAGTTCATGGTTCTGCATTATTCCAAAGAGGTTTAACACAAGTTTTATCAACAACCACTTTAGGCACTCCTAGCGATGCTCAAGAAATGGATGACCTGAATCCAAGCACTGAAAAAACTTATCTACATCACTACAATTTTCCTCCTTATTCAGTAGGAGAAACAAGGCCAATGAGAACTCCTGGTAGAAGGGAGATTGGGCATGGAGCATTAGCTGAGAGAGCAATAATACCAGTATTACCTGGGAAAGAAACATTCCCATATGTCTTGAGAGTAGTTAGCGAAGTTTTAAGTTCTAACGGATCAACTTCAATGGGTTCTGTATGTGGAAGCACACTTTCATTACTAGATGCAGGGGTTCCTTTAAAAGCTCCTGTAAGTGGTACTGCTATGGGCTTAATCAAAGAAGATAAAGAAGTACGAATTCTTACCGATATTCAAGGAATTGAAGATTTTCTTGGAGATATGGACTTTAAAGTTGCAGGCACTGATAAGGGTATAACAGCATTACAAATGGATATGAAAATTACAGGTTTACCAGTCTCTATTATTTCTGATGCAATTAAAAAAGCTCGTCCTGCTCGATTGCATATTTTAGAAAAGATGCAACAGGCAATAGATAAACCCCAAGAGTCCCTTTCTCCCCATGCTCCTCGGCTTTTAAGCTTTAGGATTGATCCTGAGCTTATAGGAACAGTAATAGGTCCTGGGGGAAGAACTATTAAAGGAATCACTGAAAGAACAAATACAAAAATTGATATTGAAGATGGTGGAATTGTAACTATCGCTTCTCATGACGGAGCTGCTGCAGAAGAAGCTCAAAAGATCATTGAAGGACTTACAAGAAAAGTGCATGAAGGGGAAATTTTCTCTGGAGTGGTTACTCGAATAATTCCAATTGGTGCTTTTGTTGAGATCCTACCTGGTAAAGAAGGAATGGTTCACATATCCCAACTATCCGAAGCGAGGGTTGAGAGAGTTGAAGATGTAGTAAGACAAGGTGATGATGTAACAGTAAGAGTTAGAGAGATTGATAGCAGAGGAAGAATTAATCTTACTTTGAGAGGTGTAGGTCAAAATAATGGAATGTCTTATCCTGAACCAACTCCAACTCCAGTAGCTCCGCTCAATTAAAACTAAAAAGGGTAAATTTATTTCTTCTCAATATTTTCTTTAGTTCTTTTAAAATACTTTAGTAAATTTACCTATTATTAATTTTATATACATCTCCTCTAAGGATTAGTTTTTGCAGAAGTTAATTCTTGATGATCTAAATTTAAAATTACTCCACTAACTAACTGCTTTCAAAATAGACTTTTAAGAATAGAATATCATTCTTTAGTTAGCTCTTCTAAAGTAGATTTATAAAGAGGTAAATATCACTATCTCCTTTAAGCAGAAGTAAAAAGAGCAACTTCATTTTTATTTTTAAAAGTTATTTTTTTATCATCTT
>QCQW01000065.1 GCA_003212055.1 Prochlorococcus sp. AG-459-A02 | reverse complement strand
GGGTGGGAAGAGATGGATGAAGTAGATTTGCAAATGCGCTTAAAGTGGTATGGCCTTTTTTGGAGACCAAAAACTCCTGGAAGATTTATGATGAGGCTTAGAGTTCCCAATGGAATTTTAAACTCTAATCAGCTGAGAGTAATCGCTTCTATAGTTGCTAGATATGGAGAAGATGGTTCTGCAGATATAACAACTAGGCAAAATATTCAATTAAGGGGGGTTTTGATAAATGATCTACCAGATATTATTAAAAGACTTAGAGAGGTTGATATTACATCCGTTCAGTCTGGAATGGATAATCCAAGAAATGTTACTGGCAATCCTCTAGCGGGAATTGATCCTGAAGAAATTATAGATACAAGAAAATATACTTCTGAATTAGAAAATTACTTAACAAATTCTGGTAATGGCAACCCCGAATTCTCGAATTTACCGAGGAAGTGGAATACTGCAGTTGCAGGAGCAAAAGATAATTTTCTTCTACATAATGATCTTATCTTTCATCCTGTTTTTAAAAATGGAATCTTAGGCTTTGGTGTCTGGGTAGGAGGAATATTGTCAGCAACTTTGAATGCTTATGCTCTACCTCTAGATGTCTGGGTAGAAGAAAAAGATATATGCGAAATAACTGGAATTATTTGTTCTCTTTGGCGAGATAATGGAGATAGATTTCTAAGAAATAAAGGAAGATTTAGGTATTATTTGAACTCTATAGGTATCGCAAAATTTAGAGAACTTGTAGAAGAAAAATTTGGAACTTTGTCGAACGATCCAGGGTCAATTTTCAACGCAAAACAAAGAAGTTTATTTGGGATTAATAAACAAAAACAAAACACCCTTTACTTTGCTGGATTACATATTCCTGTAGGAAGATTATGTGTAGAAGACATACAAGAAATTGCAAGACTAAGTGAAAAATATGGACAAAGTGAAGTAAGACTAACCGAAGATCAAAATCTAATTATTGTTGGCCTGAAAGATAATATTTTGGAAGAATTTGGTAATGAAGAAATTATTAATAAATTCAAATTAAATCCATCCCATTTTTCAGCGAGTACCGTTTCATGTACAGGGAGTAGTTATTGTAGCTTTGCTCTTGCAAATACCAAAGATATAGCAAGGAATATTTCTGAAAAATTAGACCGAGAACTTGAAGTATCAGAGGAGGTTAAAATCCATTGGACAGGTTGTCCAAATAATTGCGGACAAGCTCATATGGGTGGTATTGGCATGACTGGTACAAAAGTAAAAAAAGAGGGAGGTGGAACTGAGGATGGATATAATGTGAGTATTGGAGGGAGACAAGATCACCTGCAAACCTTAGGCGAAACTGAATTTAAAAAAGTTAGTAAACATGAAATTTATAATTTAATCAAAGAAATTTTAATCAACAAGTTTAATGCAAAGTTAAAAACCTGAAAATATATTAATGAGCAAAAGTGAAACTGAAATATTAGAAGTTTTAAATGGATTAAGGGATTTCATTGATGCCGATTTTGATTTAATATTTCCTTCTTTCTTCAAGACTGATTGCCAGTTTTCAAGCCATACTTCCCACCTATTGTTGAGCTCATCATTAATTGGCAAGTAGAAACTGTCTTTTAAAGAAACAAATTTATCAGGTATTTCAGAGAGTTTACGGAACAAAATTGTATAGTCTGCTTTTGAAATGACCATAAGATTAAAAAATTCATTTATTAGAGTTTCGTTGTAATTTTCTAAACCAATCTTGTTTGCCCACATTTTCATCAATTCCTTATTCATTAATTCAGAAAAGTCCTTTTCAATTTGTTCTAGCTTTTCAAAATCATGTTTGCTTTCTGAGAGTAACGGTCTAAGAGAAGAACAAAATGTTTTAAAGTTTATTTCTGCAGCAGAAGGTTGGTTAAAAAATGAAAAATGCTCACCTCCACCTGTCCATGGTTGAAATCTTGGATCAAATAATTCACAGAATCCAAAGGGTCCATAGTCCAAGGTGTAGCCACCAGCAGCACAATTATCACTATTGAAATTCCCCTGGCAATAACCAACTCGCATCCAGTTGGCTATAAGTGATATCAGCCTCGATCTATATAAACAAGCTAGTTTTATTACCTTACTTTCAAGTGAAATATCATTTTCAATTTCATTTTTATAGTTTCTATCAATAAGATGTTGAACTATCATCTTTAGCTCATTAAGAGCTTCATCATAAGCATTATTGCGAACTCGTCTTGCAAAAAGTTCAAGCTGTCCCACTCTTAAAAAAGATGGAGCGACTCTAGTAGTAATTGCAGCTTGATTATCAATCATGATATCAGGTTCAAAATACCTAGATCCTTTGGAATACCATGGCCTCCTAACTATTTCTGAACGTGAGACATAAAGTGTTAAAGATCTTGAGGTAGGAATTCCCAGGGCATCCATTAATTCCTGTGCAAGAAATTCTCGCACGCTAGACCTTAAGACAGCCCTACCATCTGCGCCACGACAGTAAGGAGTTGGACCTCCTCCTTTAAGTTGCATTTCCATTCTTTTACCATTGAATAAACCTTCAAAAACGGAAATTGCTCTACCATCTCCATAACCATT
>QCQW01000064.1 GCA_003212055.1 Prochlorococcus sp. AG-459-A02 | reverse complement strand
AAAACAACCTGTAAATTGTGGAAAATCTAGCTCAAAATACTTTTAAGATTTTATATTAGGAATACTTATATATACTGAGTCTATTAAGACTTAGTCGAGAAAGAGACAGATGATTCAGTTATTTTCAACGGATTTTCTTAAGATTTGATCTTTATTAGGCAAGCGAAGCGTGACAGGTCCCAAAGGGTGTTTTGAATTTGGATATGAACTATGGTGGTGATGATGGTGATTATGTTCATGTTGATGAGCCTCGACATGTTCATGTTCTAGATAATCTCCTTCTCCTAAGTTTGATTTTTCTTTATTATGAGTTGGGATTTGATTTTGCATTTCACAAGCACCATTACATTCAGGATCACATAAATCACAGCTAATACCCAAACCCTCTACATGGTCATGATGACTTTCTTGTACCATTCCAACTTCTTTTTCAAAGCCAAATAAATTTGATCTATATTTACAAGTGGAGCAATTCATGAAATTCTTAGCCTCATTATTAAGAATCTCTCCAATCCTTTCCACAAAAGTGTCGACCACATAAGACTGTGAAGACAGATATTTTGCGTGTAAAAATGAAATATGTGGATTATTAATAGCAACTAAATCACTTTGCCTTTTTATTCTGGTGACAAGCACACCTGAGAAAAGGAAGTAAGGGAAAATAATTATATTTTTATACCCAAGTCTCACAACATTTTTCAAGCCAGGTTCAACAAGGGGGAAAGTTACTCCAGAAAAAACTGTTTCCCCCCACCCTAAACCAATACCCTCTACGATCATTCTCGTAATTTTTGAAACATTGGAATTCGCATCTGGGTCAGAAGAGCCTCTACCAACAACAACTAATAATGATTCTTCAGGTTTAAGGGTATTATTTTGTTTAAATACATCTTTTACTCTTTCACAAGCTGCACTAATCATTAAATTATTAATACCTAATTCTCTTCCATAAATTATTTCAATACCAGTTTTACTTGAATAATTCATAAGCAAGCTAGGTATATCATTCTTGACATGGCCAGCAGCGAAAAGCATTGCGGGTATCGCAATTACTTTTTTTATAGAATTATTTTTTAACTTTTCTAGCGCATCAACAATTGAAGGTTTAGCAAATTCCAAGAAACCATATTCGACTAAAGTATGTGGATATCTTTTTTGAATGAGTTTAGTTAATTCTTGAAATTCAGTAATAGCTAGTTTATTTCTACTCCCGTGTCCACAGATAAGAATCGCAACTTGATTATTTAACTTCGAATCTAAATTGTCCAATATTAAGTTATTACTTATAACATAATAGTAAAGAACAATATTATGTAGTGAAAAAAAATAATAATTTGCTTGAAATTCCAAATATTAACTCAAAGGACGCAAAGTTAAAGAAATTAATTTATGACGTGGATGATTCCTTATTTAATAAGGATAATTATTGTAAGGAAAAATTCGAGCACCTTTGCGTATGTAGTGGAGGTACCACCTCTAGCTGTGCAAAAAATGGTTTTACAACTCTTGATCTAAGAAAAAATCACAGCAAAATTCACCTAGATAGAGAAAGCAATTTAGTAACAATTGGAGGTGGAGTAATAATGGGGGATCTAGTAAATCATTTACAAAAACATAATCGAAGTTTCCCAATCGGACTCTCTAAACTTCCTGGAGCAGGCTTTATACTTACTGGTGGAGTAAGCCCACTTAGTAGAGCCTACGGATTAGCCATTGATAATATTGAATCAATAAAAGGTTTCTTGGGTAATGGCACATTTATCTCTTTAAAGAAAAATCAAATAAATCCAGAAGAACAACTGATTTGGGAAGCAATTAAAGGCGCGGCACCCTTCTTCTCAATCATTACCGAAATAGAACTTAAGACTATCCAATCTAATCCAATTAAGGTTATTGAAGGATTTGTAAATCTAAATGAACTTTCAGAAATAATACAATTATCTGAGGAATTTCCAGAAAATATTAGTCTTCAATGGATTTATGCACAAAAAATTTATATATATGTATTTGCTGAACTAAAAAATAATTTAGAGGATAAAAGTACAGAAGAATACTTAATGCCTCTAGACAAATTTCCCGCTCTAGGAAAAACACTATATGAGAACCTTAACAAAATAAATTTCTTCCCAAGGGAATTGAATTTATATGAGCTGAATACAAATAACCATTCTGAGGTAATTAGTCTTCTTGGAGAAGATTTAAAGAATGATATCCCAATTTTTATAGAATGTTTGAATGAAATAATGGACAATAAACCAAATGATTCCTGTTATATTGCTTCTCAACAACTAGGTTGCAAAACTAAAATGTTAAATCATGGCTCAAGTTTTTTTGTTCATAGAAAAAGTACTTGGAAACCATGGATATATGCATCATGGAAAAAAACTGATCTTAAAGAAAAAGAAGTCTCTTTGGATTGGATTTGTAAATCATGGAGTAAGTTAAAAAAGTTTTATCCAAATATTCACTTGGCCCAATTGCATAATCATTTAAATTCTCATGAGGAAGAACTTACCTTAGCTTTTGGAAACAGAATGAATGAATTAAAAACTTTAAAGAATATTTTTGACCCACAAGGTATTTTACCTCCTTTATGAGGTAACTTCTTTATTATAAAGAAACT
>QCQW01000063.1 GCA_003212055.1 Prochlorococcus sp. AG-459-A02 | reverse complement strand
AACAAGATTAGCTATTGGAGTACGCTGATGTGCCCAAACTAATGTTTCAATTAATTCTTGCCAGTACCCACGCCATGATATTAGGAACATGAAACCAGTGGCCCAAACTAAATGACCGAATAGGAACATCCAAGCCCAAGGAGATAAAGAGTTTACTCCGAATGGATTATATCCGTTAATAAGTTGAGCAGAGTTTAACCAGAGATAATCTCTGAACCAACCCATTAGATAAGTTCCTGATTCATTAAATTGTGCTACATTACCCTGCCATATTGCTAGGTGTTTCCAATGCCAGTAGAAAGTTACCCATGCTAGTAAATTTAATGCCCAGAACATAGCCAAGTACATAGCATCCCAAGATGAACTATCACAAGTACCTCCACGTCCAGGTCCATCGCAAGGGAATGCATAACCTAAATCTTTCTTATCAGGAATTAGTTTTGTCCCCCTAGCATCAAGTGCACCTTTGATAAGGATTAAAGCGGTTGTATGAAGACCTAAAGCAATAGCATGGTGAACTAAGAAATCTGCAGGACCGATAGGTAAGAAAGCACTTAATGCATCTTGTCTATTGATCAGATCCATCCAGTAATGATTACCTGGTAATGAATTAGCAGCGAGACTTGCTGAACTTGTAGGATCAGATAATAAAGCGTTAAAGCCATACATCATCTTACCTTGAGCAGCTTGAACAAATTGAGCAAATACTGGCTCAATAAGAATTTGCTTTTCAGGATTACCAAAAGCTACAACAACATCGTTATGAACATAAATTCCTAGAGTATGGAATCCAAGCAACATTGTTACCCAACTAAGGTGACTTATCAAAGCTTCCTTTGTTCCAAGAACTCTTGCTAATACATTGTCTTTATTTAATTCTGGATCGTAATCTCTTACAAAGAAAATGGCTCCATGCGCAAATGCACCCACCATTAAGAACATTGCTATGTACTGATGATGACTATATAAAGCAGATTGTGTAGTGTAATCCCTGGCAATAAAAGCGTAAGAAGGAAGTGCACCCATATGTTGCGCTACAAGAGAAGTTGCTACACCAAGTGATGCTAATGCAAGTCCAAGTTGGAAATGTAATGAATTATTTACAGTTTCATATATTCCATCATGGTTAATTCCGAAACTACCTTTATGAGGATCATTAGGATGTCTTGTATTATGAGCTTCTGTAATTTCTTTGAGGCTATGACCAATACCAAAAGTATTTCTATACATATGACCAGCAATTACAAAAACTGTTCCAATCGCAATATGGTGATGCGCAATATCGGTAAGCCACAATGCTTCACTTTGAGGATGAAGACCACCTAGGAAAGTAAAGATTGCTGTTCCAGCTCCTTCAGCTGTTCCAAATACTTGATCTAAAGAATCAGGATTTTGAGCATAAGCTCCCCAGTTTAAAGTAAAGAAAGGAGCTAATCCTGCAGGGTGTGGAAGCACTGTTAACCAGTTATCCCAACCTACATGCTGTCCTCTTGATTCAGGTATAGCAACATGAACCAAATGACCTGTCCAAGCAATACTACTAAAACCAAATAAGACAGCTAAATGATGATTTAATCTTGACTCTGCATTTTTGAACCAAGCTAGAGAAGGTCTGAATTTTGGCTGTAAGTGTAACCAACCTGCAAATAAAGTCCAACAAGCCAAAATACTCATAAATATTGAAGCTTGGAAGAGTTGCTCATTAGTTCTCATTCCAATTGTGTACCACCAATGGTAGAGACCTGAGTAAGCAATGTTTACTGGACCACTAGCTCCAGCTTGTGTCATTGCTTCTGTGATACCAGATCCAAAATGAGGGTCCCAAATAGCATGAGCAATAGGACGAACGTGAGTTGGATCAAGTACAAATTGCTCGAAGTTACCTTGCCAAGCAATATGAAATAAGTTACCAGCTACCCAAAGGGCGATTATTGCTAGATGACCAAAATGTGTAGAGAAAAGCTTCTGATAAAGCTTTTCTTCGGTCATACCATCATGACTTTCAAAGTCATGAGCGGTAGCTATTCCGTACCATATTCGTCGGGTTGTAGGGTCCTGAGCTAGACCCTGGTTAAATGATGGAAATTTTGTTGCCATTGAATTAAAAAGGTGAAGTTCAGGTAATTAGCCCAGGCCAAAAAGGCGAGCATGGAAGAAAGCCCATGTGGTAGCAATACCACCGACAAGGAAGTGTGTTACACCTACTGCTCTACCCTGAGTGATGGATAAAGCTCTTGGTTGAATGGTTGGAGCAACTTTAAGTTTGTTATGTGCCCAAACAATTGATTCGAATAATTCTTGCCAATATCCACGTCCACTGAAAAGGAACATTAAACTAAATGCCCAAATGAAGTGAGCTCCTAAGAACATCAAACCATACATGCTTATGGATTGACCATAACTTGTTAATACTTGAGAAGCTTGCGCCCAAAGGAAATCTCTTAACCAACCATTAATAGTAATGGAGCTTTGTGCAAAATTACCACCAGTAAGTCCCCAAACATCACTCTGCATTTTCCAAGAGAAGTGGAAAACATCCAGAAAAGAGCTAAGAAAACATGATCCCATGAAGAAACTTGACATGTACCGCCTCTTCCAGGACCATCACAAGGGAATCTAAATCCTAAAGAAGCTTTGTCA
>QCQW01000062.1 GCA_003212055.1 Prochlorococcus sp. AG-459-A02 | reverse complement strand
ATAAATGTCAGATAAAGATCTAAGTAATTTTCTAAATAAAATAGAGCAACTTAATCAAATTGCTGAGCTAATAAAGAAAAATCCTAGTAAAAAGTTGTCACTTTCACAATGCAAAAATCATGATGAAGTAATTAAATTAACCTCTGAATGGGGTTATGATATTGGTAAAAGGTGGGGGGAATATTAATTGATTTATTACCAGCATTATTAAAATGCCATCAACTTAAAATTAAATTCCTAAGATTAATTAGTATTTCTTGTATTGGAGTTATGAAAGAAATTGGAGAAATAAAGTCAAATATATATAAAATAGCTGCTGTTACAGATAGGGGTCAAAGATTAAATAAATTAATTTCTCCTATGTATGAGGAAAAAGCCAATGAAATGGGGGAAATGATTGAGGCTCTTAAAAACTTTAGTTTCGAAATATCAGAAAAATCATTGTCTGGAGAGTGGGAATTGATTTTTTCTAATGTAGAATTATTTAGAAGTTCCCCTTTCTTCCTTGCTATTGAAAAGGCATTAAATGATGAATTTAAAAGTAATCTTTTTTTTAAATTACATCAATTGCAAGTAGGATCCTTTGGGATATCTACTATTGGGAGAATTGCTCAAAAGATTGATTTTGACAAAAAAGAATTTATTTCTACTTTTGACACTACAATATTTGGACTCACAACACTTCCTATCTTAGGTTGGTTCAAACTATTACCTACTTTTGGTGGAAGAGTAATAACTCTAGCAAGTGATTTAGTTTTAAGAAATAATTTACTTGATATGAACTTACAAAAGACAAAAGTTTCCAAAGTTGATGGACTTAATAAAATTCCATTATTTAGTGAATTACTTATGGATAGATGGTATCCAGTTAAAGAGGTATGGAATAAATTACCATGGAATAAAGAATCACCAAATTGCCAGGTTTCAATTGTATATTTAGACGAAGAAATGAGAATTATGCAGGATATGTATGGGTGTATTTTTATTTATATAAGACCTTCAATTTCCTTATTGAATTCAAATGGAATATCTAATAATTAATTAAGAGACTAACTAATATACTAAGTGATTTATAGAATAAAAAATTTATTTTAAAGATTAATTAATAAAAACATCTCACATCTCAAATACAAATAGATTGTGTTCATAATGAAAAGTTTTTATTATGCTTAGAAATCAAGAAAAAACTTCAGTTGTTAGAGCAATATTCTTAATAGGAGAATGGGGCTTATCTAGACAGGTTCTAAGATGGATATAAAAAAGGTGTTTTTTTATCAATCATTGGATGGAGTATCACATTTTTTAGCTTTATCTTTTTTAAATCTTCAGGTTATGAATATGTTGAGAATTTGAAAAATTATTCATATTATTCCCCTAATCCATTAATAGTTTTACATTTACTCGCAGGAGCATATGGTGGCTTTCTAATAATTAAGAAGGCTTTTAGATTGGCAAAGCAATTTGAAAATGCGGAATAATATTAACAGCAGGCAAATTCAAGATAATAATCCAGATCCTTTCAAATAAAATTTAAATAAAAGAATTACTAAAAGGTTTAATATTGCTAAGGCTACTAAACCATTTCTGTTTTTTACATCTAATTTCTTGACTAAATTAGAAAGATAAACGACTGGATTTTCTGGCTCTTTATTATCCAAATTTTATTTAAAAATTAATTTGACAAGAAAATATCACAGTTTCATTTGAAGAATCAAAATTGTAAAGATGAATATCCAAAAATAAATAAATAATTGCTAACCCATAATTCCTGCATTTCTTAAAAACGCTTTACCAATATTGCCAATTACAAAAAATAGAGACAAATTAATTAAAAGGATTATTAATAATGCCAACATTTTATAGTTTGGATTAGTTGAAATGCCATCAAATCCATTATTAAGAAATCTTTTAAAAAGTGATTTGTCAATTTTTAGTTTTTGTTGCTCAGAATCAGGATTTACTTTTTCCTCTGAAGAATCTTGATTACTTGCTTTATCTAGAAATTCTTTAAATGCCTTAACATTCTCTTCTTTTTTATTCCCCTCATTAAGATCTTTATTATCTTCATTCAAATTGGGGGACGATTCGATTGAATTATTTTCCTCAGGATTAAATTTTGAATCTTCCAAATTAGTAGTAAATGCTAGGAGTATATTACACCATAAAAAAAACCCACTCGATCAATTGAAGAGAGGGTTAGCTAAGGTTAAAGTTCCTAACTAAATCATAATTTATTTTAATTAAATTTGCGGTAGTAGCATAATGAAGTTTTAAATTAGTTTATATTCAAGTTGAGTTATTCTTACATATGTTAGATGCGAATACTAAAAAAGCATGTAAAAATGATGCCAAAATAAGAGAAATTAAAATTCAAAATATAGAACATGCTATTGAGCAAGCAGAATTAATAATAAAAGAATCAAAAATGAGTCAAGAAGAATTAATCTTCTTAAAAAGAAAAATATCGGACTCAAGACAGGATTTAGAGATTCTTTATTTAATGAAAATTCAATGAATATTAAATTTATTAATCTTTAAAAAGAATTTAATTTTCCTAAGAAAATTAATTTGTATATTTGAAGACTTATGAAGTTTAAAGGGAATGTAAGAATTTAAATAAAAGTTCTAGTTATGTCTAAAAGTAACCTATATATACCTTTAAAGGTTGTTCCATACATCTTTATTTCAATTACTGCTATTTCAATAACA
>QCQW01000061.1 GCA_003212055.1 Prochlorococcus sp. AG-459-A02 | reverse complement strand
TACTTCTTTTCTATATGGTGGGACCTACAATCAATTTAAAGTACAATTTCCAAGATTGGGAATAGAAGTTAAATTTGCTGATGGCGATAGTATCGATAGTTTTAGAAATAAAATTGATGATAAAACCAAGGCAATATATGTTGAATCAATGGGGAATCCTCGATTCAACATCCCAGATTTTGATGGAATCTCAGCTTTGGCAAAGGAACATGGAATTCCTTTAATAGTCGATAATACCCTTGGTGCGGGTGGTGCTTTAATAAGACCAATAGATTTTGGAGCCGATGTTGTTGTAGAAAGTGCTACAAAATGGATTGGTGGACATGGAACAAGTATCGGAGGGGTTATTGTTGATGCCGGAACCTTTGATTGGGGAAATGGTAAATTCCCACTAATGAGTGAGCCAAGCGCTGCTTATCATGGGCTCGTTCATTGGGACGCTTTTGGTTTCGGTAGTGATATCTGCAAATCTTTGGGAGTACCTGATAATAGAAATATAGCTTTTGCATTAAGAGCAAGACTAGAATGCCTGAGAGACTGGGGATCAGCTCAAAGTCCTTTTAATTCGTTCTTGTTATTGCAGGGTTTGGAAACTCTAAGTTTGAGAATAGAAAGACAAACTTCTAATGCTCTTGAATTAGCAAAATGGTTGGATTCTAATTCTAATGTAATTAGCGTTAATTACCCTGGTCTAGAATCTGATCCATATTACTCAAGTGCCAAAAAATATACTTCTGGAAGGGGAATGGGTTGCATGCTTATGTTCTCTCTTAATGGAGGTTATGAAAATGCAGTAAAATTTATTGATTCCTTAAAATTAGCGAGCCACCTTGCTAACGTTGGTGATTCAAAAACATTAGTAATTCATCCGGCTTCAACAACTCATCAGCAATTATCTGAAGAAGAACAATTATCTGCAGGTGTTACTCCCACAATGGTAAGAGTTTCTGTAGGAATTGAGCATATTGATGATATAAAAGCAGATTTCGAGCAAGCACTTTCACAAATTATATAGGTACGGAGATTTATTGGCTTTAATAATTCCTAGTAACTATCACAAGATTAGTGATGTTGAGAAAAATCATATATCTTGGATCGAACCAGAATTGGCAAAAAGACAGGATATACGTCCTCTTAGGATTGGTATTTTGAATATCATGCCTCTTGGCAAGCAGTATGAATTTAACTTACTACATCCACTTGGTTTATCTCCTCTTCAAATAGAGCCAGTTTGGATAAAGCTTAAAACTCACTCTTATAAAACATGGGATCTTAATCATCTAAATAATCTATATATAACTTGGGAAGAAGCAAATAATCCTAAACCGTTAGATGGAATCATTATTACAGGAGCACCTATTGAGCACTTAGCCTTTGAGGATGTTAAGTATTGGGATGAATTTGTGAAAATTGTAAATGAAGCTAGAACTTCTTGTGCGAGTACTCTTGGATTATGTTGGGCTGGTTTTGCGCTAGCTTATTTGGCAGGGGTCGATAAGAAAGTTTTTAATAGGAAATTATTTGGGGTATACCCTTTAAAAAGTCTTGTTCCTGGCCATCCTTTGATGGGTACACAAGATGATGAATTTATTTGTCCTCAAAGTAGATTTGCAGGATTACCAGATTTGGAGATGGAGAAGGCCCAAAAAGAAGGGAAATTGAATTTGTTGGCTTATGGAGAAAACGTCGGATATACAATATTTGAATCTAATGATCAAAAACAACTTATGCATTTAGGTCATCCTGAATATACGGTGCATAGAATTATTAGTGAAATTGAAAGAGACAAAGAAAAGGGAGATGTTCCTCCTCCTGAAAATTTTGATCTTAATAGTTCAAAAACTGCTTGGAGATCACATAGGAATTTGCTTTTTCAGCAATGGCTTTGGTTTTGTTATCAACAAGTTAGTCTTAAATAACTCTTTTTAATGAGCGCTTTCTACACCACCTAGTCTCTCAAATAAGTTAAGACTTTCTTTATTTAATCCTACAATTTCAACTTTAGAACCACTATTCTGGAATTTTCTGATAATTTGTTCAAGAGCAACAACGCCACTCTGATCCCAAATATGAGCTAAAGACATATCAATTATAATATTTTCTGGATGTTCATGAATATCAAATCCTTGTAGAAAATAAATTTTACTTACAAAAAATAATTGTCCTTTTACTTTGTAGGTAGTCAAATTATTTTCTTTCACTCTTGAGACAGTTATAACTTTTGCGACTTTTCTACTGAAAAGAATTGCAGCTAATGCAACTCCAGCAATAACTCCAAGTGCAAGATTATGAGGTTTTGTAAGCATAGTAACTGCAAAAGTCATAAGCATGACTGCAGTATCGCTTTTAGGTATCTTTCTAATATTTTTTAATCCATTTATATCTGCCGTACTTATTGCGATTGTTATCATGATTGCTACTAAAGCAGCCATTGGTATTGATCCAATCCAAGACTTCAAGAGGATGATCATAATTAGGAGAGTTATACCTGAGGAGAGGGTTGATAATCTAGATTTGCCACCATTTTCAGTATTCATTACAGATTGCCCAACTAAGGCACATCCTGCCATTCCACCAAATAAAGATGCCACAATATTTGCTATTCCCTGTCCTCTTGCCTCTTTATTTTTATTAGAACTTGTATCAGTTACATCGTCTAAAATATCCTGAGTTAAAAAGGTTTCCATTAAACCCACAAGAGATATTGCAAGTGAGGTCGGTAAAATTATCCCT
>QCQW01000060.1 GCA_003212055.1 Prochlorococcus sp. AG-459-A02 | reverse complement strand
GATTGCGCATTCATGATTGATAGACCTATGGATGTATGGGGAGCACCTCTAGAAGTTGAAGTTTTGCTTCATGGCTGTTTAAAAAGTTGTATAAATTTAATGGAATTAAGTAGAGCAGATCATGTTAGTAGACTTTTAGACCAAAGACTTATTCTTACAAATCAATGGGTTAAGGATTTAGGAAGTTTTCTTCTAAAACATTATTGGGTTACTAGCCAAACAATGCAAACTTTAAGAAGAAGGCCTACTGAGCAATATGGAGATGATCAACACTTCAATGAATTTAACGTACAACCTCAAGTTGTTCCCTCATGGCTACAAGATTGGTTAGAGAATAGAGGTGGTTACTTAATAGGAAATATTAGGACAGGAAGGCCTGACTTTCGATTTTACAGTTTAGGGAATTCTTTAGCATGTGTGTTCGGAGTTCTTCCTGCTGAAGAACAAAGGGCTTTATTTAGATTAGTTTTACATAACAGACAGCATTTGATGGCTCAAATGCCCATGAGAATTTGTCATCCTCATATGGATGTCGAAGAATGGCAAAATAAAACTGGATCTGATCCCAAGAATTGGCCTTGGAGTTACCATAACGGAGGTCACTGGCCAAGTTTACTTTGGTTTTTTGGTGCAGCAGTACTATTGCATCAAAAAAATTATGGTTCCGATGATGTAATCCTCATGGAAGAAATGAAATCCTTAATAGAGGAATCATATTGGTGTCAGCTTAATCAATTACCTAAACAAGAATGGGCAGAATATTTTGATGGGCCTACAGGTACTTGGGTTGGGCAACAATCAAGAACGTATCAAACATGGACAATTGTTGGTTTTTTATTAATGAATCATTTTCTAAGAAATGAGTATAACGATCTAGATATGTTTAAAATTTAAGCTTAAAATAATCCTAAAGTAAGTGATTTATCAATTGGTAAGCATGCTCCAATACCAAGATATATTGTTAGAAAAGTTCCGAACAAAAACACAGACATAGCTATAGGCCTTCTAAATGGATTAGAAAATTTATTAACGTTTTCGATAAAGGGTAAAATCATTAATCCGAGTGGAATTAAGGTTTGAAGTGCAATGCCCAAAAGTTTGTTAGGAACTACCCTAAGTATTTGAAAGACTGGGTATAAGTACCATTCAGGAAGAATTTCTAAGGGGGTAGCGAATGGATTTGCCTTGTCTCCTAGCATTGCAGGGTCGAGAACTGCTAGTCCTACTACACAAGCAATAGTACCTAAAATTACTACTGGGAATATATATAATAAGTCATTAGGCCAAGCTGGCTCACCATAATAATTATGGCCCATACCTTTGGCTAGTTTTGCTCTTAATTTTGGATCAGATAAATCTGGTTTTTTTAACGTAGACATGATGAAGTCTTAGTAATGGTTTAAGTATAAGAGTTTATAAGGGACCTGAAATACCCTGTTTACGAATCATTAAAAAGTGCATCAACATGAAAACTGCTAATGACCAGGGCAAGACAAAAGTATGCAGGCTATAAAATCTTGTAAGAGTTGATTGTCCAACACTTTCTCCACCTCTGAGAAGTTCGACCATGAAATCTCCAATTACTGGTATTGCAGCAGGTACACCAGAAACAATCTTGACTGCCCAATAACCCACTTGATCCCAAGGCAAAGAATATCCTGTTACTCCAAAAGCTACTGTGATAACTGCCATTACAACACCGGTAACCCAAGTTAACTCTCTAGGTCTTTTGAAACCACCAGTAAGATAAACTCTAAAAACATGAAGGATTAACATTAAAACCATCATTGATGCACTCCATCTATGAACAGAACGTATTAACCAGCCAAAACTTACATCTGTCATCAAATAACTTACTGAACTATAAGCTTGTGTAACTGTTGGCTTATAGTAAAAAGTCATTGCAAAACCTGTTGCAAATTGAATTAGGAAGCATACTAAAGTTATGCCACCTAAACAATAAAAAATATTAACGTGAGGGGGTACGTACTTGGAAGTTACGTCGTCAGTTATGTCTTGTATTTCAAGTCTTTCTTGAAACCAATCATAAACAGATGAAGAATTCGCCATCCAAAAAAAAATTAGCTTTGATATAAAGAGCTTACTTAAAATTCTTATACTTGGTGTTAACACTTAACCCAATGAATTCATCTTTTAACAAATTTTTAACATTCAAAACTTTGATCACTGCATCAATGATCATAGTTTTTTCTATCAATCTTTTATTAATAGAAAGAGTGGATGCTCTCAGTGATACCAAGCAATTAGTCCTAGATGCCTGGACCTTGGTTAATGAGGGCTTCTATGACCCAGAAAAGTTTGAAGAAATACAATGGAAGAGAATTAGACAAAAAACATTACAGAAACAAATTGAAACAACTGAAGAGGCTTATTCCGCAATTGAAGACATGTTAAGACCTTTAGAAGATCCGTACACAAGAATTTTACGCCCAAAAGATTATGAACTCCTTAAATCAAGTAATTTTGGAAGCGAGATTAATGGGGTTGGTCTCCAATTGGGTGAAGATAATGATGACAAAAAAGTTAAAGTTATCTCAACTCTTGGAGGATCTCCAGCCGAAGAGGCTGGAATAGTAAGCGGAGACTTTATAGAAAAAGTTGATGGAATTCCATCCAAAGAATTAGGACTTGCTAATACTGCCTCTAAGTTAAGAGGTGCATCTGGAACTAAAGTCCTGGTTGAAATCTCTTCGGGATCAGGAGAAATTAGGGAGGTCGATTTAGAGCGGAGATCAGTAGATCTCAGACCAGTTAGAACAAAAAGGTTAAGAGACGATTCTCACACAATAGGATATTTAAGGATAACTCAATTCAGCGAAAGCGTCCCGCAAAA
>QCQW01000059.1 GCA_003212055.1 Prochlorococcus sp. AG-459-A02 | reverse complement strand
ATGGGTGTTGTTCTCTCATCAAATTCTGACATTAATTTGGCTAGAAAAAATGCAGATGAAGCTGCGCGTAAAATAAAAGTCAGGACTACATAAATATTAAATAAAAATAACGAAAAAAATACTTATTTCCTTTGTTTTTGTTCTATGTCTCTCTGGGTATTATTTGAGTATGTTCTTTATTTCACAATGATAGAAAATTATAAAGGTTGGGATATAACTTTAAATTGGGATAATAAAGATTATCTCGAGAGGGATACTACTAAAAGTAATTTTTTTAATCAAGAGGAAAAATGGATTGGTGTTCACTTAAATGGTAAAAAAATCTATGGTTCCTCTCTAAAAGAAATTAGGCATATTATTGATTATCCTAGTTTGCATGCAAAGTAGGTTGAAAGATTTTTTAATTATCCTGATTATTTTCATTATCTTCAATTAGTTCATTAGCAAGTTTTCTTAAATCTCCCTTAATCGAGACCCATGTAAAGGCGATTATAAAAATTGAAGCAGATATTGCAACAGTGATTTTTTCGACAGGGGACATTCCAAGTGCAATAGCAAACATTTCAAACCAAATACTAATTTTTCATTATATTGAATTTTTTCAAATAGTTAGAATCAAATTTTTTTTTGAAATGATATTTAATTATTCAAAATATAATAAATAAAATTTAAATTACTTATTTTATTTATTGTTTCTGATTTCAATTTTATTCAGTAAGATTAAATTATGGAAAAAAAAAAGTGCCCCCAATGTAAAAATTTAATTTTAAAAACTTCCCCAACATGTTTATATTGTGGCAGACCTAATAAATTTATAACTAAGGAATACGTAAATAAAAAGTGGAATAAAGATAATAATAAAAATGTATTTGATAATATTTTTATTAATAATTATCTTGTATTTATTTTATTTTTAATATTTACAATTGTTATTATTATATTTAGTTAAATAATATCAATTAATCACTCTATTATTGCATCTAATACTTCTTTAGTATTTGTTGAAAGTTTATTTTTTTTAATCTGCTTTATTGTTTCTACCATATTACTTTTGTAAGGGTCTGAATAATAATTGTATCTACTAAATACTTTCACAAAACGGGAAATTACAATTGGATTTAATTTATCAAAGTCAATTATCTTTTTTGCAATATATTTATAACCAGAACCATCCATTGCATGAAAAGTACTATTTCTTGTTACGAAAGTATTTAATATAGCTCTTAAAGTGTTTGGTGATTTTGAATCAAAAAACTTATTTTCAAATAATTTTTCAATGCTGTTTGTTTTTTCATCAATTTCTATAGATGCATTGTATGAGAACCAACTATCCAAAACGACACTGTTATTTTTCCATTTATTAAAGAATATATTTGAAATAATTTTTCTTTCAGGACAATTAATCCTACTGAAAGAATTCAATGCAGCTTTTGCTAGCGTCATCGAATTACTATCGACATAATAAATTATTTTGCATTTAATTTCCTCATCATTACTGTGCAAGAGTAGTTTCCAAATAGTTTCGATTAGTTTTCTTTCATTTTTGCCTTCTGGCCAAACTTTATCTAGATTTTTCTCTATTTCTTGGAGCTTAAAATATAATTCTTCTTTTAATTCAGTACCAAATAAATGATTTAATTCGTCAATAGTTTTATATATCTTTAAAGGGTCTATATTTTTCATCTCTGATTCAATTTCAGCAAATGTCGGAATACTTAGTAACGCTGATAGAAGAGACAAATTTATATCTTTATTTTTTATAAATGATATTAAAGTACTTATTAATTTTTTTTCAACTTTGTGATCTGGCTTTTCATCTAATCTGCATAAAATGATATTTTTAAATAATTCTCTTACAGTATTAGATAGTGTAAAAAAATCTTTTTCATATTTTAAGATTAAAAATTTTTCATCCAAGGTAGTGTCAGATTCCCACTCAACTGGTGAAGAGAATTCGCGAAAATAAGTTGCAAAAGGGATTTGGAGGTGAGATCTAACATTCCTAAAAATAAATTCTTGTTTTTTTGTTTTTAAAACAACTGTTTTTTTAATTGATTTATTGTCTCCGAAAAATATAGCCAGATTTATAGGAATTATTAGAGGTAAATCATTATATGGGTTCTTCTTTATTGGATTACTTTGAGAGGCTTGTATTGTGAGTTTATCGTCTGTTTGATCCCAGATTCTCTTGAATTTAACTTTTGGTGTGCCATTTTGCTTGTACCAGACTTTAAATTCTTCAGGATCGATTTCCTTATTATGCTCTAAAATTTTATCGACAAATTGGTCTATTGTTGCTGCCTTCCCATCATATGTTGAGATGTAATTACTAAATCCTTTATAGAAATTTTCATCTTTTACAAGCTTGTTAAGCATTCTAATTATTTCTGATCCTTTTTCGTATATCGTAGTCGTGTAGAAATTGTCTATTTCTTGGTATCTTTCTGGCATTACAGGATGCGATGTTGGACCAGAATCCTCTCTAAATTGATTTCTTCTAAGAAATTTTGCATCCTCAAGTCTCTTGATTTCATAATTATGAAGGTCTGCTGTGAACTGTTGATCTCTGAATACTGTTAAACCCTCTTTAAGAGATAATTGAAACCAATCCCTACAAGTCACTCTATTACCCGTCCAATTATGGAAGTATTCATGGGCGATCACACCCTCTATTCTCTCTAATTCCTCATCGGTTGTTGTTTCAGAATTAGCAAGTATTAGTTTTGAGTTGAAAATATTTAGACTTTTATTTTCCATTGCTCCCATATTAAAGTGCCTGATTGCAACTATATTGAACAATGACAAATCGTATTCAAGGTTATATTTATCTTCGTCCCATCTCATAGATTTCTGTAAGGAACTTATTGCATGTTGGACATATTTTTCATCGCCATACTCAACATAAATATTTATTTTTACTTTATTATTCGATTTTGTTATGAAATTATCTTT
>QCQW01000058.1 GCA_003212055.1 Prochlorococcus sp. AG-459-A02 | reverse complement strand
TAATGAAGATAAAACCGAAAATAAAAAAATTCATATCGTAAAAAGTGGAGAGACACTTTCAAGTATTTCAAAACTCTATTCAATCAATAAAGATTTAATTATTGAATTGAATAATTTAAAAGATCAAAATTATATCTTTATTGGCCAAAATCTCATTATTTCCGAATCTAATAAAAATAACTTACTACAATCAAATTTAAATAATTACCATATTGTTCAGATAGGTGAAAATCTTACTGATATCTCAAGCAAATATAATTTAAAGATAGAATATTTATTAGAAATAAATAATCTCAAGAATCCCGATTCAATAAAAGTGGGGGAAAAGATTTTATTAAGCAAAAATAATCCAAGTAATTCGGAAAATCCTCAAATAATTAACAATAAGAAAAATAATGAATTACTTGAGTTAGATAAACGAATTTATGGTCCAATAGTTATTAAAAGTAAATCTTATGCAAACAATAAAGATAGAAAAGTTTTAAATGTATTAAATCAAGAAAATCAAAAACTGATTCTTTCAATAAATTGCGAAAAAAATGAATTAGATGTAAGAGTCCCAGGCAAAAAATGGATGGGAGCCAAGCCTGCTAAAGAACAATTCGAAAAGGATTTATTAAATGATTTTTGTTAAAACTTTTAATTAATATGTGTGAATAATTTGTCAAAGAATATTAATGATGGGTTATTCTACATGAAGTTAACTTCACCCTAATGGCAATTTCAAGAGGAGATCTCGTAAGAGTAAAAAGACCAGAATCATATTGGTACAATGAAATAGGTAAAGTTGCTTCAGTTGATACCTCAGGTATTAAATATAATTGTGTTGTTAGATTTGATAAAGTAAATTACGCCGGAATAAGCGGAACTGATGGTGGAGCAAATACAAACAATTTTGCTGAAAGTGAATTAGAAAAAGCTTAAATAATTGCCTGAGTTACCTGAAGTAGAAACTGTTAGAAGAGGTTTAGAGCAAAAACTTAATAATTTTATTGTTAAAAAAGTAGAAGTTTGTAGGGATTCAACTGTCGCATTCCCTGCTAATAAGGAAGAATTTATTGAGGGACTTCAGAACTCACTTTTATATAAATGGAATAGGAGAGGAAAATATTTAATAGCTGAACTAAAAAAAATTAAAAATGAGAATATTCAAATTAATGAAAAAATAACATTAAAAAATAATGGATTTCTTGTAGTTCATTTAAGAATGACTGGATATTTCAAATTTATTAATAGCTCTAATCCGCCCTGTAAACATACAAGAATAAGATTTTTCGATAAAAACAATAATGAGCTTAGATACATTGACGTAAGAAGTTTTGGCCAAATGTGGTGGATTAATCAAGGGTTATCGCCCAATAAAATAATCAAAGGATTAGGCTCATTAGGACCAGAACCATTTTCTAAAGACTTTGATACAAAATACCTTAAGAAGGTTATTTCAAAAAGAACAAAATCTATAAAAGCTATTTTATTAGATCAAACAATAGTGGCAGGCATAGGTAATATTTATGCTGATGAAAGTTTATACTCAGCTGGGATCTCACCTTTTAGGGAAGCTCAAACAATAAAGAAGAATGAGTTAATTAAGCTTAAAGAATCAATTGTAGCTGTATTAAAAAAAAGTATCGGTTCTGGGGGGACTACATTTAGTGACTTTAGAGACTTGGAGGGAGAAAATGGGAATTTTGGTTTACAGACAAATGTCTATAGGAGAACTGGTAAAGAATGTCATAAATGTGGAAATCTGATTGAAAGGCAAAAAATTACGGGAAGAAGTACACATTGGTGTCCTAAATGCCAAAAATAAAAAAGGGCTTACCCAAGAAGAGTAAACCCTTTTAAATATTTTTACCTGGCATTGAGCTATTTTCTCAAGGGGCTACCCCCTAAATATTTTCGCCGCTGATGCGTTTCACAACCGAGTTCGAGATGGATCGGAGTGGTTCCACATCGCCATGAACACCAGGATAGTGTGAACCTTGAGAACTGCATAGAAAATTATATAAATTAAAAACAATAAATTAAGTTTATTTGGTCAAGCCCTCGGTCTATTAGTACTCCTCCGCTGCACTTGTTACCAAGCTTCTACGTAGAGCCTATCAACGGGTGTTCTTCCCGTGACCTTACTGGCTTAAGCCATGGCAATACTCATCTTGAGGTGGGCTTCCCACTTAGATGCTTTCAGCGGTTATCCACTCCGCACATGGCTACCCAGCGTTTACCGTTGGCACGATAACTGGCACACCAGAGGTGCGTTCCTCCCGGTCCTCTCGTACTAGGGAGAAATCCTCTCAATATTCCTGCGCATACACCGGATATGGACCGAACTGTCTCACGACGTTCTGAACCCAGCTCGCGTACCGCTTTAATGGGCGAACAGCCCAACCCTTGGGACCGACTTCAGCCCCAGGTTGCGATGAGCCGACATCGAGGTGCCAAACCTCCCCGTCGATGTGAACTCTTGGGGGAGATCAGCCTGTTATCCCTAGAGTAACTTTTATCCGTTGAGCGACGGCCCTTCCACGCAGAACCGTCGGATCACTAAAACCGACTTTCGTCCCTGTTCGACTTGTAGGTCTCACAGTCAAGCTCCCTTCTGCTTTTGCACTCAACGACTGATTTCCAACCAGCCTGAGGGAACCTTTGTGCGCCTCCGTTACCTTTTAGGAGGCGACCGCCCCAGTCAAACTGCCCATCAGATACTGTCCGCTTCCCGGATAACGGGTAAGCGTTAGAACCCTAGCTCTAAAAGAGTGGTATCTCACCGATGACTCAATAATACCCACAAGCACTATTTCAACGTCTCCCACCTATTCTGCGCATTCAGAGCCCGAGCACAATATCAAACTACAGTAAAGCTTCATAGGGTCTTTCTGTCCGGGTGTATGTAGTCCGCATCTTCACAGACAATTCTATTTCGCCGAGCCTCTCTCCGAGACAGCGCGCAAATCGTTACACCTTTCGTGCGGGTC
>QCQW01000057.1 GCA_003212055.1 Prochlorococcus sp. AG-459-A02 | reverse complement strand
TTTTCATTAGTTATGCCTGCGATATCGAATGAGGATCCATTAGGATTATTTTTATATCTTAAAGCGATCAATTCATTATCTACAAGTTTTTTTAAAGTGTCAGAATCACAATGATATCTCCCTTCCCCATGCGCTATTGGCAACTTAATAGTGTGTTTTTCACCTCCATTATTAAACCAACCTCCTTTTGCAGAAACAATATCAAGTTCAACATCATCACAGATAAAATTAAGTTTTTTATTTGCAGTAAGGGCACCAGGCAAAAAGCCTGATTCTGTCAAAATTTGGAACCCATTACAAATCCCTAAAACTCTTTTTCCACTTTTCACAAAGTCATCCAAAGCATTTATTAATGGAGAGAATCTCGCAATTGCTCCGCATCTTAAATAATCACCATAGCTAAATCCTCCGGGTAAAACTATTGCATCTACATCGCTTAAATCTGAAGACTCATGCCACAGGTATTTTGTTCTTATGTCTAAACAACTTTCCAATGCCCATGAAACATCACGATCACAATTAGAACCAGGGAACACAACGATTCCTACAGTAAAATTTTCCATCTTATAATTTTTCTAATGAATACTCATAATCTTCAATAACAGTATTTGCGAATAACCTATCACACAATAAATCAATTTTTTCTCTTACTTCCTTTTCCCTATTACCTTCTATTTTTAATTCAATCATTTTTCCAATACGTAGTGATTTTATTCCCTCTGCTCCAAGTTTTATAGAAGCAGATTTGGTAGCTTCTCCTGCTGGATCTAAAACTGAGGGTCTTAGTCTTACAAAAACTTTTACAGCAAATTGGTCCAATTAAAAATTAATTTCTATTAGAAGATTAGTTTAAAATTTAATAAAAAGTACTCTTGATTAATAAACTAATATTTTTACCTTAGGGTTTTCTGAATTATTAAAGTTTTAAATAGCCTTTACC
Organism: Prochlorococcus sp. AG-459-A02; assembly: GCA_003212055.1. GTDB lineage: Bacteria > Cyanobacteriota > Cyanobacteriia > PCC-6307 > Cyanobiaceae > Prochlorococcus_A. Next base: position 2,074 of record QCQW01000057.1, on the reverse strand, counting down.
AAAACAAACTAAGCAAGTTCTCCTTGAATTTTCAGGTGTTTTAAAATTTCCTGACCCTCCACATTTGGAACATTTAATTTTATCAATAGAAATTGCATTATCAGAGATAATTTCTTTTAAAGCAATTTTTGAATTTTCCATTTAGGACTTTTAACTCTTCAAAGAATCCAGGAAAGTTACTATATAATTAAATCCGTAATTTTGGGTCACTTAAAATCTTAAATTTCTCTTTAATTTTTTTATTCAAAATTTTTATCGATTTCTCATCGAAGGAAATAATAACTAATTCTAGACCAGCATTATCTTTTGGTCTCCAACAATGAACTGGAGCCTCTTCAAACCAAGTATTAATTTTTTTCCCAACTATTTGTATTTGTAAAGGCAATAATTTATTTGGTATCCATATTCGTCCTTTCATTCGAAGAATGTTTAATTCATCCAAGATTTTTGACATCTCTTTTTCAAAGTCATTTTTTTCAAGGAAATAATTTAATTTAATTGAATCTGATACAAGCTCAACATGATTATGATCATGTTCTTCAGTTAAAAATTCTTTATAAGTCTCTTTTTGAAAATTACAATCAAAAAGGTAATATAAATCAATTTTGCCATTTTTGGATTTGAGGACTGGCACAGATGACTTTAAACTTCCCTTGATTTTGTTTTTTACAAAGTCAAATTGATCATCATTTAAGATGTCTGATCTAGAGACTAAAACGATATCAGAGACTTCAAGTTGTTCCTCAAAAAGTTCTTCAATAGAGGTGTTGTGATCAATTCTATCTGTATCATCATATTGTTTTCTTATTTTATTTAGATCATTAATTGGAGAACCATTAAGCATTGACTCTCCATTAACGATGCCAACTACAACATCAAGGTAGATAGAAGACCTAATTTCAGGCCAGTTAAGTGCTTGAATTAAGGGAATTGGTAGTGCCAAGCCACTTGTTTCGATAATTATTGATTCAATAGGAGGATTAAATCCGAGAAGAGCTTTTATTGATGGAACAAAATCATCTTGAACAGTACAACATAAACATCCATTATTTAATTCGATTACGCATTCTTCTTCAGTTTCATCACATCTATCGCAACTTTTAATCAAATCACCGTCAATTCCAACATCACCAAACTCATTGATTATTAAACCGAATTTTTTATTACTCTCCTTTAACAAATATCTAAGAAAAGTTGTTTTTCCGGAACCAAGAAAACCGGAAACAACTATTACTGGTATTTTTTTTTTCATCCTTAATGATTAACAACCTAGGCTATATTCTGTACTCTCTCCTGTAGTACTATTTGTGCCATTAGCAATCGCACATAATTGTTTTTGTTGTGTTCGACTAAGAACAGCATCAGTAAAATCTGCACCATCTATTTTTGCTCCTTCAAAATTACTCTCCATTAATAAAGCATTTGTAAAATTAACATCTGAAAGATCTGCATCTGTAAAGTCTGTTGCATAAGCTAGTGCATCTCTTAAATTTGCTCCAGTAAACTTTGAGTTTTGCAATTTACTATTATTGAATACCGCGCCTTCTAAATTACTTTCACTAAAATTAAATCCATTCAAATCAAACTTAACGTATTCGTTACCGCTTAAATCTTGACCATGCATATCTGGTTCTAAATTAAGGTCTTGTTGGTTTCTAATTTCAGGAGGTCTTTTAGCCCATGCAGAATTTACAGAATTAAAAAATAAAATCCCAACGAATAAAAAAGTAATTAATGCATTCTTTAGATAGGGGAAAATAATTGATTTAATCATAATTAGACTGTATTTTAGAACTTAAGTATTTAAAGTTTATAAGAGTATCTTAAAGGAAAATATATGGCAATGTCACTAAAGGTTATTGTTCCTCCTCATCCATTAATAAAACATTGGCTTTCAATATTGCGAGAAAAAAATACTCCAAATATTTTGTACTCAACAGGATACGAACAATTAGGAAAATGGCTCACTTATGAAGCATTACGGAACTGGTTGCCATATAAAAAAGAAATAGTAATTACTGATAATGGGGACGCAGATGGATTCTTTATAAATAATGATTATCCAATAAAAGTT
>QCQW01000056.1 GCA_003212055.1 Prochlorococcus sp. AG-459-A02 | reverse complement strand
ATTTTGTTGCTTATCAAAATAAATTGAGTTATTAATTTAATATTGGATTTAATTTTTTAAGTAAATGCTGAAAGAATCTTCTAATAACAAAAATATATTCTCAGAAACAACAAGTATTGCAAAAGAAAAGATGATTTGCAAAGACGGATTCTGTTCATTACCAAATCAAGATGAACTACCAAAACAAGATTTAAATGATATGAATTTATTTGATCCTATTTAGTAAATAAATAACATTTTAATAAATTGAAGATTAAATTGATAATGTTAAATTCTTTAGATTTTTAATTTATGCTTAATGACTTTTTAAATTCATATAAAGAGTTTTGGATTAAAGCTACAGACTTCACAGGATCTACGTCTCGATCGGACTGGTGGTTAGTTCAATTAGCCAATCTTATAATTTCATTATTAACTATCCCAATATCTTTAAAGACATTTGGTTTCAATGCTTATGGAATAGTTTGTATCATTCCGCAAATAGCTATTGATTTAAGAAGAATCAGAGATTTTGGAAAGAATTGGAAATGGATCTTTATAAATTTAATACCCATTATTGGATGGATCTTGTGGTTCATATGGTTAGGCTTTGGCAAGGCCGGTAATGGGAAAAATAAACTTATATAGAAATTAACTCTTTATTTTTTTTCTTTTTTTAAAATCAACAAATCTTATTTTATTTCTTAGCGCTATATGTTTTTCAAGAATTCTAAACACATGCATCTCGCATTCTGTTAATTTAAGAAACTGATCTAGTGTATCTTGATCTTCTTCATCAAAATTTTCGAAAACTTCTGAAATAGCAATACTATTTCTAGAAATAAAATCCTCTGCGACATCTCGTGGATTCTTGCCTGATTCAAAATCCTGAAAAGCTTCATAAGAATTAAGTTCTCTAGTTAACCATTTAAACCATGGTTCATTTTTATTTTGGTTTTTATTTAAGATTTTTTTCATGAAAAAATTTTCACTAGTTTAATCATTATTAGGTTTTCATTCTTTGACAGCTGTACAATTACTTATTTTTAAAATTTAACTAAAGATAAACCTTATTTATTTTTTACAAAATAACTGGCATTATTACCTATAAATTTCATAAAGAATAATTATTTATTACTCATTTTTCTTTATGAGATAGCTAGAGTTTATTTTGTTAAAGTACATTTCCAATTCAATTTTATGACTTTCCTTAATCTCCAATTTTAATTATTGGTGCTCTTGGCATTGCAGTAGCAATAGCAGTTTTTTTGTTTCTTACCAAAAATATTTCAATTCTCCATTAAACAAAGAGCGTGCAGAAAAGAAAAAAGCCTTAATTAAGAAAAAAAAATTAAATGAAAGATTAGAAAATTTAGAACAAGATTTAAAAAAAATTATAAAAAATTACTCATTTAGAGATGAGTTAATGATCTCGAATTCAAGACCTTAAATTTTGAAACCGGAATTATGGTCTATAAGGGGTTATGGATAAAGATCATCTTATTGAGTTAATTTCTAGTAGCGTTCTTTACGAGAGTAAAAATTCCGACTCTAATAGGAACCTTAGTGACTTTAAAAATTACTTAGAAAGATTAAATCTAGATCAATTGAGAACTATGTCTAAAGAATTTATTCTTTAGTATGATTCTTGAAATATTTTGTTGTTGATTAAATAATCAATATTTCTTAAAAATTGTTACTATTAAAAAAATAATAGAAATATGCTTAAAGTAAATAGAAGTGATTTTTTAATTAAACCATTTCTAAAAAGAAGTAATATTAGAGCTTCCTATCAAATTATTTCTACCATCTTCCCAATAATTTCTATTTGGTTAATCGTATATCAAATAATAAATCAACCTTTTTCATTATTGATAAAATCATTTCTATTGATACCTTTTATTTTTCTTCTAACTCTATTCTCTTCTCGAACATTCTCATTGATGCATGATTGCGGTCATAATTCTCTTTTTACAAAACGGAAATTAAACCGCTTTTTTGGATTTTTACTTGGCTTGGTTAATGGTATTCCCCAGAAGTCATGGTCAATTGATCATGCATTTCATCATAGAAATAATGGAAATTGGGAAATTTATAAAGGGCCGATAGATGTTTTAAGTCTTGAAGATTATATTTCCCTTACAAAAAGAGAGCAAATATTTTATAAAGTAAGTCGAAACTGGATAATGCTTTTCCCTGGCGGTTTTTTTTACTTAGTTTTAAAACCTAGATTAGGTCTGATTTTTATTATTTTTAATTTCATTAAAGATATATTGAAAGAGACTTTTTTCAAAATAAAAAACAGAGAAATTTCTAAAATCTTAGCTATAAATTCTAGAGTCAAACCTCCTTTTTCAGATTATGGTGATAATTTTAGTGAACTATTTGAATTAATTATCAACAACATAATAGTAATAATAGGTTGGGTTTTTATGTGCAAATGGTTGGGGTTAGTTTTTTTCTTATCATTTTATTCCGTGATATTAACCCTATCAGCAGCAATTTTAATATGTGTTTTTTTTGTACAACATAACTATGAAAATGCATATGCTAAAAATACAAAAAATTGGGATATCATCGATGGAGCGATTTTGGGTAGTAGTAATTTAGATATCCCTAATTGGCTAAATTGGTTTTTAGCAGACATATCCTTCCACAGCATTCATCATCTCTCTGAGAGAATACCAAATTACAACTTGAGAGCTTGTCATAAAGCAAACGTTCATTTACTTCAACAATCAAAGTTCTTAAAATTAAGCGATTTTTCAAACTGCTTCAAATATATTATTTGGGATAATAAAAAAGAAAAATTAATACCCATAAGTTAATACCTAATTCAATCTTCTTCTCAATTTTCTTTTTAGAGGAATACTGCTATATGAATGGGCACCAATAGATGGAGGCAGGTCATTCTTTAAAGGATGAATAAAAGCATTTGCCATACTCTCTAATATTTTCGAAAGCCAATTAATTACTGATTTCATTTGAAAATCTAAAAGTGTACTTTTTTATCATCTAACTAAATTCCTGAAAAGTAAATCAGTCTTTATGCTGATTTTTTTGAAAGATTGGC
>QCQW01000055.1 GCA_003212055.1 Prochlorococcus sp. AG-459-A02 | reverse complement strand
GATTGGCAATCCACCGCTTGATGAAAAAGCTATAGAGAAAAATATATTAAATGGATCCAAGCGATTTAAAGAGGGAATTCCATACTTTTGGGAAAAAGTAATTTTAAAAAAATTTGGAAGTATTGAATTATTTTTCGAAAAGTGGAAATCTTATTGTGATATGAATCCTACTATTGATGATGAGATTATGGGATCGATTAGGAAGCTCGTAACTGAAGATTGGTTTGTATTCATAGCAAGTCAAATAGAAAAATCATGCTTAAACCTTATAGAAAGAAACTACTCAAATAAAAACAAGGAAAACTACAAAAAAGGAATTAGATTTGAAAATCATTGTATGGAAATTCTCAAACACAATGGCTGGGAAGTAAAAGAAACCCCTAATACAGGAGATCAAGGGGTTGACTTAATTGCGTCAATAAATGATTTGAGAATATGTATTCAATGCAAAGATCATGAAAAAGCTATTGGAAATAAAGCAGTGCAGGAAATTTCAGCTGGTAAATTATTTTGGAAAGGTACACATGCAATAATAGTCTCAAAGTCTGGCTTTACAAAGTCTGCCCATCAACTAGCGAAATCAAATAAAGTGAAACTTATCAATGAATATCAATTGAAAGATTTAGAAAAGTTTATTGTTTAAATACTTTATATCAATTGTGTTAAGCCCTCTTTGTACAGCAAAAGTGTTGTAAAAATCCCTGAGGCCCACATTAAACCCCTAGCTGTTGGGATATTAAATACATAAGCACCAATATATAAAAAACGAAAAATAGGATGAATCAATGCTGCAGTTATTGCAATATTAGAGTCAGTTAAAGTAATCAAACAAAGAAGACATGCCGGAGCATGAAGGGAAATACTTTCCCAACAATTTTGATGACACCAAACTGCTCTTTTACCAAAAGAAGGTAATTCATCGAATAAAGCCCTTGGAGCAGACATATTTTCAACAGAATATCCCGCTTTAACTCTCCCTATAGTTAATGGAATAATAGATATTAAAACAACACCAACTGATAGACAAAGGCTCCAGGCAAAAGCTACTTGCATATAATTTAAATAATAATACTAGCTTAATAATTGAAGCTCTTTATCGTGATAAGTGAAAAATCATTACCATAAATTAAACTTTACAAAAAATGCTGTAATTTAAATAAAAAAATCATTTATGGATATTGCAAAGATAGTTTTAATTTTTGGCATAAGTTTACTAATATATTCTGCTTTTCTGTTTTTAGGTTTTTTTCTTAAGAATAAAAATCTAAAAGCACAGAATCTAAAAAAAGAAGAATAGATTATTAATGCCACGAAAATTTATTATTTTCTAAATATTTTTATATCTTTTTGGATATATTTCATGGAAATAAAATTTGATCACAATAATAATAAGGGATATTTGAAATTCAATAAAAAAGTACTGGATATATGAAAAAATTTTATAAATTTCTTAAAAGTTTTCTATTTATATCGTTTTGGCTTATTTTTTCCTCATTTTTAACCCAATATTGGAATAACTTTCATTGGCAATATATTTACTTAAACTTCAGAATTATATTTGATAAAGAATTTTGGTTTGTTGTAGAAAAAATTCTTTTAGGATTTGATATAGGTTACTGGTTAGAAGAGGCACTAAAATTCTTAAGTTATGAAATACCTAAAGAATCTTTTAAATATTTTCCAATTTATTTCGTATTAAAATCTATTTGGATAAAGAATTAAATTATATTTTTAAAAAATTTTAATAAATGCCTTAAAATTCTTAAATAAAGTCGGTGAATATATTTTTCTTAAAGCAAATAAAGTTCCTTTATCACATCTGTAGATTCTAAGCTTATTACTTAAATAAGTTATCTCTAACCTACCTAATTGTTCATTATTTATTTCTTTCATAGCACTTATATTTTTTCATCTAACTTTATGACCTGTAAACCCAGCATGTGTAAATTTGACTCCAATGTTTTTTCATTTATGTAATAAAGTCTTATTAAAATAACAGCACCAATAATTGATTTTATTCCTCTAGGTTTAAATAAATTAAGACAATTTAAATTAAAGGGATCTAGAATTTGAAGGTTATCAATAAAAGGAGCATATTCTAAAAAAGGACTATTAGAACTACTCCACCTAAGCTCCCAAACACCCTGTAAATCATTTCTACCTTTGCTAATGGGAAAAATAATGATTAATTTCAAGTTGTTCGGCAATAGTCTGTATACTCTCTGAATTTGGAGATTTAAGAAGTAAATTTAATAAATCATCTTCGGATTCCATTTAAAGACTGAAAAGTATATAACTAAGGATAAATACTTACCTCAATGTGCTATATTCTACCCAGAATATGTTGGTTTGATGACAAAGAGCTATTGGCTAAAGAAAATTTCAATTCCAAATGCTGATTTGTTTCTGGAATATATAAGGACAGTATTGCCTTGGATTAAATCTGTTGGAGGAGTAATAGTAAAAAGAGATTTAATACAAGAATCAACCTCAAATGAATGGGATGGAGGGCAGCTTGGATTAGTAATAGAATTCGAATCAAAATTCGCTGCTAAAAAAGCATTTTATTCTGAAGTATTTCAAAAATATCTGCAGTCCAGAGATTTAATGGAACTAGTTACTATAAGTACTCTTTAAAAAATAAACCAATAGCGATCTCACATAAACACTTTATAAGTAATTATTACTATTAAATTATTTATGTAATATTTATAACTTCACTAGCAATCGTATATTTTGCAAAATTTAAATATAAAAGTAATCCGTTAATCAAATGAACTATTCAACAGAAAAAGATGATTATTTGATGACAACTCCATATACAAAAAAAATTCAGCAAAAATTTGAAAAGGTTAAATCTTTTTTAGAGCAAAATGGATTTAATCCTTCATCAGAGAGCTTAATGCAAGATATAGTTAGTTCAGAAGACTATATTACTAAAAATGGCTTATAAAATATCAGAATATATTCAGAGTCCTTAAATAATAAAAACCGCCTATTAAAAAAGGTAATAATATTCCAATAAATAAAAATATGGATTTCTTTGATTCGCCTTCTGATATGGGGTTAATTTCT
>QCQW01000054.1 GCA_003212055.1 Prochlorococcus sp. AG-459-A02 | reverse complement strand
ATTAACTGTGAGAGCAAAAATATTTTTCTTTTTTAAAATTTCAGAAAAATCTAAATTTTCATTTATATCAGAATAAGTTTCTATAAGACCGCCTGCTGCCACAGAGCCCATAATTGGAACACCACCCAAAACTTCATCAACAATTTGAAGAGTTCTAGCCTTACCTTCTTGCCAGCTAATAAAACCTTTTTGCTGTAAGTGTTTAAGTCTACTTTGGATTGGTGCTGGAGACTTCAAACCCATTGCCTGCATCATCTGTCTTATTGAGGGACTGTGATGGTAGTCTGTCATATAACTTTTAATCCATTCATAAAGCTCCTTCTGAGCATCTGAAAGATTATCGTTTTCAGGATAATTCAAAACCAAAACAAATGTACTCTAATACATTTGTACCCATAACATCAGAGAATTGCAAGTAGGGTTTTTAAAACATGCAAGCTAAAAGAGCTTGTTGCGCATGCAATCTATTTTCAGCCTGATCAAAAATTCTACTTTTATCACTTTCGATTACAGCATCAATTATCTCTTTATTTCTATAAGCAGGAAGGCAATGAAGAATAATTGCATCTTTATTAGCTTTATTAACCAAATCATTGTCAATAGTAAAGCCATTGAAATCTTTATCTTTTTCTTCTTTTTTACTTTCTTCACCCATGGAAGACCAGACGTCTGTATATAAAACATTGGCACCTCTTACAGCGCTATCAGGATCATGCATGATTTTTAGTAAATTATCATTTTTATAAATTTTGCGTGCTCTCTCGATCAAAATTGAGTTAGGCTCATAACCCCTAGGGCATGCAACCCTTACTTCAACGCCTAATAACGCCCCACATAAAATTAGAGAATTAGCAACGTTATTTCCATCCCCTATAAATGTTAAGATTACATTTTTAAAATCGATAAATTCTTCCTTAATAGTTAAAAAATCAGCAAGTGCCTGACATGGATGTTCTAAATCTGTGAGTGCATTAATGACAGGTTTAGTAGACCATTTTGCATATTCTTCTAAATCTGAGTGGTTAAAAGTTCTTATTGCGATTACATCGCAATACCTACTGAGAACTCTTGCTGTATCCTTTATTGGCTCACCTCTACCAATTTGTGAAGTAGTAGGATTTAAATCAATTGTAGTCCCTCCCAGTCTTGACATTGCAACTTGGAAACTGACTCTTGTACGAGTTGAAGACTTGTCAAATATTAATCCCAATACTTTATTTCTATAATCAATATTAATATCATTATTTTTTAAATTTTTTGCTAGCTCGATTATATGATTAACTTCTTCGGTTGACATGTCCAAGCTCGAAAGAAAGTCTTTTTTTACAAGCTTGTTGGGCTTAATCATAAATTTCTTAAATAAACCTTAATTCTACTATGCAGGCATTTTACTTTCTGCTAGGAGAGTTTTAAGATCTTCCCCTTCTATAACTTCTTCTTGGAGAATTTTTTGAGAAATAGATTCTAAAAGAGGTAAGTTATTCCTCAAAATATTTAATGCAGTTTCGTGTGCATCGTCAACTAAATCTCTAACCTCTTTGTCTATTGCTTGAGCAGTAGCATCACTGACAGATCTCCTGGGATTGTTTCCATTTCCCAAAAACTGACCCCCACCTTGTTTGTCATAAGCAAGGGGACCAAGGATATCACTCATTCCGAATGTTCCAACCATTTGTTCGGCTATATCAGTTGCCCTTTGTAGATCATTTGAAGCCCCTGTAGTAATCTTCCCAAAAACGACTTCTTCTGCTGATCTACCCCCTAAAAGAGTAGCTATTTGACCTTTTAATTCCTCCTTAGAATTCAAGAACCTCTCTTCAGTTGGCAGTTGAAGAGTATAGCCAAGTGCACTCATTCCTCTGGGTACAATTGAGATCTTTGCAACTTTTGAACCTCCAGGCATAAGATGACCAACTATTGCATGACCAACTTCGTGATAAGCAACAACTTTCTTTTCATCATCTTGCAAAACACGACTCTTCTTTTCTAAACCAGCAACAACTCTTTCTATAGCTTCACTCAAGTCTTGTTGTTCTACACTTTTCCTTTTGGCTCTAGCGGCAAGCAAAGCAGCCTCATTTACCATATTTGCTAGATCTGCTCCAGCGAATCCACTAGTAGCTTGCGCAATAGAATCTAAATCTATTGAATCGGACAATTTAACTTTCTTTGTATAAATCTCTAATATAGTTTTTCTACCAGATAAATCTGGTCTATCTACTAAAACCTGCCTGTCAAATCTACCAGGCCTTAAAAGTGCTGCATCAAGAACTTCGGGCTGGTTCGTAGCAGCAAGTACTATAACTGGCTTATCAGCAGAAGCGAATCCATCCATTTCAGTAAGAAGCTGATTTAAGGTTTGTTCTCTCTCATCGTTACCACCAACAACTCCCATTGATCCTGAACGACTTTTACCAATAGCATCTAATTCGTCAATAAAGATAATGCATGGAGCTTTTTTCTTAGCCTGTTCAAATAAGTCCCTTACTCTTGCTGCACCTGCTCCTACAAAAAGCTCAACAAATTCAGAACCTGAAATTATGAAGAAAGGAACTTCTGCTTCACCAGCAACAGCTTTGGAAAGGAGAGTTTTTCCTGTGCCAGGAGGTCCTACGAGAAGAACTCCTTTAGGTATTCGTGCACCGATATCAGTGTATCTCTCAGGTTTTTTTAAAAAATCAACTATTTCCGTTAATTCGTCCTTAGCTTCATCAACTCCTGCAACATCAGCAAATGTCACTTTAGATTCATCATCTGGCACATAAACTTTAGCTTTACTCTTAGTAAAACTTAATGCCCCTTGAGCGCCTCCGCCCCCCATACTTCTTCTTGCAAAGAATTGTAAAACAAGGATAAAAATTAAAGGAGGAACAACCCAGCTCAAAATGGTTGAGAAGAAATTAGGTTTTTTCGGCGGGGCCGCAGCGAATTCTACACCTTTACTTTCCAACCTTTGTGGAAGGTCCATATCAAAAATTGGGGTTGTCGCCAAGACAGAAGGTGCGCCTTCCTCAGCTCCATTTAACTCGTATCTAATTTGTTCTTGGGTTATGTATGCTCTCTTAACTTCCCCATCATTAACCTGATCTATAAATAAAGAGTAAGGAACTCTTGGGATTTGCATATTTTGATTTGGGAAAAGACTACTAAATAAAAGTAGTGCTCCAACTCCTATCAAAATGATATTTACAA
>QCQW01000053.1 GCA_003212055.1 Prochlorococcus sp. AG-459-A02 | reverse complement strand
TGAGTATTTTATGTATCGGATAATACCAATAATCAGATTACTATTTTTTTTCAATTTTTGATTTTATTAGTGCTGACTATTCATTCTAGTCTTTTAAAAAAGTTGCATTATCTTAAAAACCAGATTTCGTATTAAATAATACAAATGAATGCATTGATCGAAATATAAATTGCTAAAAATTAATCTCGAAAAAATTTTATGTTAAGTGATGTTTGGTCTTTAAATGGCAGATATAGAACTCTTCACCTCACCTGGTTTGCCTTTTTCCTTACTTTTGTTGTTTGGTTTAACCTCGCACCTCTTGCAACTACTGTTAAAGCCGATTTAGGTTTATCTGTTGCTCAAATTAGAACAGTAGCAATATGTAATGTTGCTTTGACTATCCCTGCAAGAGTTTTGATTGGAATGTTATTGGATAAATTTGGCCCAAGAAAAACTTACTCAACAATATTGATATTTTCTGTCGTCCCATGTTTATTATTTGCTAGTGCTCAAGACTTCAATCAACTTGTTATTGCGAGATTGCTTTTGTCAATAGTAGGAGCAGGTTTTGTTATCGGAATAAGAATGGTATCTGAGTGGTTCCCTCCAAAAGAAATTGGTTTGGCTGAGGGAATATATGGAGGATGGGGAAATTTTGGATCTGCTTTTTCTGCCCTTTCTCTTGTTGCCGTAGCTGGATTCTTGTCTTTTTCAGGAGGGTTTGAGTTGCCAACTGGAGCTGTACTTAATTGGAGGGGAGCTATTGCTCTTACAGGAATTATTTCTTTCGTTTATGGAATTATTTATTTCTTTAATGTGACTGATACACCTCCAGGAAAACCTTATCAAAGGCCTGCAAAAACAGCTGGTTTAGAAGTGACAAGTATAAGAGATTTCTGGGGTTTAATTGGGATGAATGTCCCATTCGCAGCAATTCTTTCAGTTCTATGTTGGAGACTTCAAAAAGTAGGTTTCCTTACTTCATCTACTTATCCAATAGCCTTAATCGCAGTTTTAGCGTGGTTTATTTTCCAAACTTGGGGAATTATAAGAACGAATATTGAATTACTAAATGGAACTAAAATTTACCCTAAAGAAGATAGATATGAATTCAAACAAGTTGCTATCTTGGAATTAACTTACATTGTAAATTTTGGATCAGAATTGGCAGTAGTTTCAATGCTTCCTAGTTTCTTTGAATTTACATTTGATTTACCTAAAGCTGTAGCCGGAATTCTTGCATCATGTTATGCATTTGTGAATTTAATAGCTAGACCTGCAGGAGGATTGATATCTGACAGAACAGGCAATAGAAAAAACACAATGGGATTCCTAACTATGGGATTAGGGTTTGGATATCTATTGATGTCTTTAATAAAACCTGGAACTTTCACAGGATCAGCAGGGATTCTTATGGCTGTATTTTTAACTATGCTTTGTTCATTTTTTGTTCAATCAGGAGAAGGTTCAACTTTTGCTTTAGTTCCCTTAGTTAAAAAAAGAGTAACAGGACAAATAGCTGGATTGGTTGGGGCTTATGGAAATGTTGGTGCGGTAACTTATCTAAATATTTATAGCCTCTTACCTTTATGGATGGGTGGAGGTAAAGATCCTTCTCCAGAAATAATTGCTGCTTCAAATAGTGCCTTCTTCCAAGTCTTAGGTATAGCAGGATTAATAGTTGGATTCTTCTGTTATTTCTTTTTAAAGGAACCTCAAGGATCATTCGCGGATGCTTATGAAGGCGAAAAAGCTGAAAATTACGTTTAACCAATATCTAATGAGATATTTATAAAAGAAATTTTATGAATTTTACTAAAAGTCAATGCCCATATTGCGGCGTTGGCTGTGGTTTAAAAATGAAGCCTAAAAGTTCGGTTTCTGATGATAAATGGTTAGTAAGTGGAGATAGAGATAGTCCTTCAACTCAAGGTAAATTGTGCGTAAAAGGAGCAACGGTATGTGAGACCCTAAAAGATGGGAGATTAAAAGAACCACTTTATAGGGAAAATTTAAATGAAGAATTTAAAGAAATTTCCTGGGACGAAACATACGAAATTCTGAAAGAGAATATTTTGAGTTCTATAAAAAATTATGGACCTGATTCAATAGCTATGTATGGCTCAGGTCAATTTCATACTGAAGATTATTACGTAGCCCAAAAGCTTCTCAAGGGAGCAATAGGCACAAATAATTTTGATGCTAATTCAAGACTATGTATGAGCTCAGCAGTAGCTGGATATAACAGAAGTTTTGGCTCTGATGGCCCACCTTGTTGTTATGAAGATATTGATCATTGCTCTTTAATTTTATTAATAGGGACAAATACTGCAGAATGTCATCCCGTTCTTTTTGATCGAATTAAAAAACGTAAAAGAAACGTAAATGATAATTTAAAAGTAATAGTTATCGATCCAAGAGAAACTGAAACTTCATCCATAGCAGATTTTTACTTACAAATTTCTTCTGGAACAGATCTTTTTTTATTTATTGGGATTGCGAATTATCTTTATAAGAATCAATTAACTGATCAAAATTTTATTAATAAGTCGACCAAAAGCTATTTTCATTTTGTAAAACATATACAAAAATGGGATTTAAAAAAAATAAGTGAAATTTGCAATATATCCGAGAAAACAATTATTGATATTGCAAAATTATGGGGAGAAAGCAAAAATGTTTTAAGTCTCTGGTCGATGGGTTTGAATCAAAGGCAAGAGGGGACAGCAGCAGTAAATGGGCTAATAAATCTTCATCTAATGACCGGCCAAATAGGCAAAGAAGGTTCTGGTCCTTTTTCCTTAACTGGCCAACCAAACGCTATGGGTGGGAGAGAAGCTGGAGGACTATCGCACCTTCTTCCAGGATATAGGTTTGTAAAAAATAAAATAGATAGGAATGAAATTGAAAAAATATGGGGGTTCCCTGAGGGAAAGATATCTGCAAAACAGGGTCTATCTGCATTTGAACAAATAGAAGCAATAAAAAAAGGATCTGTGAAAATTTGGTGGATTGCAGCTACGAACCCTTTGGTTAGCATGCCTAATTTAAACTTTGTAAAAAAAGCACTTTCAAAATGTCCTTTAATTATCCTCAACGAATCTTATGAACAAAGTGAATCAATTAAATATGCTCACCTAGTATTACCCGCGGCTCAATGGAGCGAAAAAGATGGTGTTATGACAAATTCAGAAAGAAGAGTAACCCTTTGCCCATCTTTCAGAGAATCGAATAAAAATTCAAAACCAGATTGGCAAATATTTGCTGAA
>QCQW01000052.1 GCA_003212055.1 Prochlorococcus sp. AG-459-A02 | reverse complement strand
TTAACTGATTATTCATCGAAACCTATAACCTTTAAAAACAAATATATGGGAAATCATTCACCAATTTCTAGTTGCTTTATTAATTTAGAGAATATCCTTATAATTGGAAATGGCGGGAGAGAAAACTCTTTGGCTTGGGCTATTCAAAGAAATGAATTAGTGAAAAAAGTTTATTTAATACCTGGTAACGCTGGTTCAGAAAGAATAAATAAATGTGAAAGATTAAAAATTGATATAAATAATAAAAATGAACTAGTCGAAAAGCTTGAACTTTTTAAGATAGATTTAGTTATAATCGGACCAGAAATACCCCTAGCAAACGGATTAGCTGATTTTCTTCGAAAAAAAAATTTTAAAGTATTTGGTCCTAATAAAGATGGAGCAAAATTAGAATTTAGCAAATCTTGGGCGAAGGAATTTATGCAAGACGCAAATATTCCAACTGCAAACTTTTGGAAAGTCAATTCTCTAGAAGAAGCCAAAAAAATTATCAATTCATCCTCAATTCCACTGGTTGTAAAAGCTGATGGTCTAGCTTCAGGAAAAGGTGTTTTTATTCCTAATTCAAAAGATGAATGCTTTAAAGCTGCAGAGTCAATTTTTAATGGTAGATTTGGCAACGCTGGGAATGTAGTTGTTCTTGAAGAAAAAATTCAAGGGCCAGAAGTTTCAGTTTTTGCTTTATGCGATGGAAAAAGATACATACTACTTCCAACTGCCCAAGATCATAAACGACTTAATGAGAAAGATAAAGGCCCAAATACAGGAGGTATGGGGGCTTATTCTCCTGCTCCATTATTAACAGAAGATTACCTTGATAGAATCATCAAAGAGATAATTGAACCTACAATAAATGAACTAAATAAAAGAAATATTGACTATAGAGGTGTAATTTATTTTGGGTTAATGATCACACAATCTGGGCCCAAAGTTATAGAATATAATTGCAGATTTGGTGATCCTGAATGTCAAACAATAATGCCTTTGATGGATAAAAACTTTGTGTTTCTTTTAGAAAAATGCTCAATGGGAAATTTAACTGGTAATGAAAAAATTGATACTTCTGATAGAGTTAGTGCTTGTGTAATAGCCACCTCTAAAGGTTACCCTTACGAATATAAGACTGGCTTTCAAATAAAAATAGGCAAGATTGACGCAATTGATTGTCAAATTTTCGACTCAGGTACTTCTTTAAGTGAGAATGGGAAATTATTAACTGATGGAGGAAGAGTCTTAAGTATTGTCTGTCAAGATAAGGACTTCGATATGGTTTTTGAAAAAGCATACAAAAATTTAAAAGAAATTCATTTTGAGGGTATTTACTTTAGAAATGACATAGGTCATCAAGTGAGGAAAAACTTTTCTAAGGAGAATTAATCTTATGGTGGATACCAATAATCGAGAAAGTAGAAAATATAACATCACTGATAATGAAGATGTTAATAACTATTGGATTAATGGACTCCTCGCTTGGTGGAGTAGGTTCAGTTTAAGAACAAAGTTGTTAGCAATAGCAACTCTTGTCGTAAGCCTCCTAATGACAGGAATAACTTTTTTTGCATTAAATAGTATTCAAAGAGATGCAGGGATGAATGATACTAGATATGCTCGAGATCTTGGCTTATTGTTATCTGGAAATGTTACAGAATTAGTCGCTAATAACCAAAAAAAGGAAATTTCAAATGTAGCCGAAAAGTTTTGGAGATCAAGTCGTAACCTGCGTTATATATTTTTTACTGATGCTGAAGATATTGTTCAACTTGGGATACCGATCAGTGCAACACCGGCAAGCTCAGACAGTCAGTTTCAGCTCACTCGAAGATTAAAACTACCCTCAGAATTAAAAAAGAGACCACAATTCCCTTTAGTTAGGCAGCATGCGACACCTCAAGGTCAAGTAACAGATGTATTTGTCCCAATGTTGTGGAAAGGCAAATATCTTGGAACTTTAGCTTTGGGAGTCACCCCTAATAAAAAAGCACTTGCGAGCGCTGCCTTAACCAGAGAAGTAACCATTGCAGTGTTTATCTCTATTTGGGTTTTAGTAATACTTGGAGCTGTATTTAATGCACTAACAATTACAAGACCAGTCAGAGAGTTAGTAAGAGGTGTTAGAGAAATTTCAAAAGGAAATTTTAAATCCAGAATTTCTTTACCAATGACAGGTGATCTAGGAGAACTCTTAAATGGATTCAACAGAATGGCAACACAGTTAGAAAATTATGATGAAGCTAATATAGAAGAATTAAAAGCGGCACAAATCAAGCAGCAATCCTTGATAGCTACAATGGCTGATGGTGCCATATTATTGGACTCACAAGGCAAGATTGTACTTACTAATCCAACAGCGAAGAGATTATTTCGTTGGGAAGGAAGATTCTTAGAGGGTAAACATTTTTTAAATGAAATCCCCGAAATTTTATCTAACGACTTACATACAAATATAGAATCTATCTTAAACAGAGAAAAGGAAAAGGACGATTTAAGATTCAGCCTAGGAGAGCCAGCCAGAACATTAAGAATTGTCTTACAATCCGTTTTAGACACAAATAAAATTGAATTAAAAGGAATTGCTGTAACAATTCAAGATTTAACTAGAGAAGTTGAACTTAACGCGGCACAAAATAGATTTATTAGTAATGTTTCGCACGAATTAAGGACACCACTTTTTAATATCAAAAGTTATGTAGAGACCTTACATGATTTAAAAGATCAGCTATCTGATGAAGAACAAATAGAATTTTTAGGAATTGCAAATTCAGAGACTGATAGGTTAACAAGACTTGTAAATGATGTATTAGATTTATCTAGATTGGAATCAGGGAAAATTATTCAGTTAGAAAAAATGGACATAAAACCTGCAATAGAACAAACTCTTAGAAATTACAGACTTAATGCTACAGAAAAAAACGTTTCATTAGCTCATGATATAGAGGAAACTATTCCCCCAATTCTTGGAAATTTTGATTTGATTTTACAGGTTTTTGATAATTTACTGGGTAATGGATTGAAATTTAGTCCAAAAAACAGCTCTTTAATTATAAGAGCTTATACTTGGCCAGATTCCTGTCCTGCTTTCCCTCCAAGTATTAAAAATGATGAAGCCCCTCAATGTGAATTAGTTTCACCACTTCCAAAAGTAAGAATTGAGATAGCTGATACTGGCTCAGGAATATCTCAGGCTGATCAAGAAAAGATATTTGATCGTTTTTATAGAGTAGAGAATTCTGTTCATACTGAGCAAGGAACAGGTTTAGGTTTATCTATAGTTCGG
>QCQW01000051.1 GCA_003212055.1 Prochlorococcus sp. AG-459-A02 | reverse complement strand
ATTTTTATGGCTAAAAGAGTACAAGTCGCATTAACTGAATCAATCGCATCACTAGGTAAAGAAGGAGATCTAGTTGAAGTAGCTCCTGGATATGCAAGAAATTTTCTATTACCTTATGGCAAGGCAATGAATGTAACACCAGCAGTCCTGAAACAAATTGAAAGGAAAAAAGAAAAAGAAAAAATTGCTGCTGATAAATTAAAGCAAGAAGCTTTAGATTTCCAAACCGCATTATCTACAATAGGTAGGTTTACTATCAAAAAACAGGTTGGAGAAGATGGTGTCCTTTTTGGAACGGTTACCAATGGGGATGTTGCCGAAGCAATAGAAGCAGCAACTAAAAAAGAAATTGATAGAAGAAACATCACAGTTCCTGATATTCATAATTTAGGTTCCTTTACTGCAAAAATAAAATTACATCCAGAAGTAAATGCAGAAGTAAATATTGAAGTAACAAGTTAATCAATTTGTTGCATTATTTTGAAAAGTAGCCAGAGTATATATCTAAGCAATTAAAGATATGGTTTCCGTACCTTTTCCAAATAATGGGCAAAATAAAAATTTTAAAAAAGATTTTAATAGTGAAAATGCTGGATTAGTCCCTCCTCAAAACGTTCAAGCAGAGGAAGCAGTTCTTGGTGGCATACTTCTTGATCCAGACGCGATCGGAAGAATTGCGGACTTAATTAAACCTGAAGCTTTTTATATAAATGCCCATCAAGAGATTTATAGAACAGCATTAATGTTGCATACCCAGGGTAAACCAACTGATTTAACATCCATGAGTGCTTGGTTAGCAGATAATGGATCACTAGAAAAAATTGGAGGTAACAGCAAACTAGTAGAACTAGTTGAAAATGTTTCCTCTACAGCTTCCATAGAACAAGTTGCTAATTTAATTAACGACAAATTCATGAGAAGGCAACTTATCAGATCTGGAAATGAAGTGGTTCAACTAGGTTTTGATCAGACTCAAGATACTAATGAAGTTTTAGATAAAGCGGAGCAAAAAATATTTGAAATCAGTCAAGAAAAACCTTCAAAAGGTCTGACTCAAGCAGCTGAAATCCTCACAAGTACTTTCAACGAAATAGAGTCGAGATCATTAGGTACTTCAGTAGCTGGAATACCTGTAAATTTTTACGACCTTGATGCGATGACTCAGGGTTTTCAAAGAAGTGATTTAATAATTGTTGCTGGAAGACCTTCAATGGGGAAAACTTCAATAGTTCTTAACCTGGCTAAGAATGTTGCACAATCTCAAGATTTACCTGTGTGCGTATTTAGCCTTGAAATGAGTAAAGAACAGTTGACATATAGATTACTCTCTATGGAAGTTGGAATCGAAAGTGGCAGACTAAGAACAGGAAGATTACAACAAGATGAATGGCCTTTGCTTGGAGAAGGTATCAATTCATTAGGTCAATTACCAATATTTATAGATGACAAGCCTAACTTAAGTGTTTTAGAAATGAGATCTCTTTGCAGAAGATTAATAGCTGAACAAAAAAAAGAACTTGGATTAATTGTTATTGATTACCTTCAGTTGATGGAAGGATCAACCCCTGATAATAGAGTGCAAGAACTTTCACGAATAACAAGAGGTCTTAAAAGCATGGCCAGAGAATTAAAAGTACCAGTAGTAGCTTTATCTCAGCTTAGTAGAGGGGTAGAGTCTAGAACAAATAAAAGACCAATGTTAAGCGATCTAAGAGAATCAGGATCTATTGAACAAGATGCAGATTTAGTATTAATGATTTATAGAGATGAATACTATAATCCAGAGACTGAAGATAGAGGAATTACAGAAATCATTGTCACTAAACATAGAAATGGACCCGTAGGAACTGTTAAATTATTATTTGAACCTCAATTTACGAGATTTAGGAATTTAGCTAATTAAATCGATCCTAAAATGCAAGATCATCACTCAACAAATGAATCTTTTGACATCATCGTTATTGGAGGAGGACATGCTGGATGCGAAGCAGCTATAACAACAGCAAAATTAGGATTTTCTACAGCCTTATTTACAATCAATTTAGATAGGATTGCCTGGCAACCGTGTAATCCTGCAGTTGGCGGGCCGGCAAAAAGTCAGTTAGTACATGAAGTTGATGCATTAGGTGGCATTATTGGTAAATTAGCTGATGAGACAGCTATACAAAAAAGAATATTAAATGCAAGTAGAGGCCCAGCTGTATGGGCATTAAGAGCTCAAACAGATAAAAGAGAATACTCAAAAAAGATGATTGAAATACTACAAAATACAGATAATTTATCTTTAAAAGAAGCAATGATTACTGAACTGGATATTGCAAAAACTGAAGAAATTGGATTGAACTCAAAAAAAATCGTAAAAAAAAGAATAAAGGGTGTAAGGACTTTCTTTGGTAGTTATTATTCAGCAAGATCAGTTATCATCACAGCTGGTACTTTCTTAGAAGGCAGAATATGGATAGGAAATAAATCAATGTCAGCTGGTAGATCGGGCGAACAAGCAGCAAAAGGTCTTACTCAAAATTTGCACAAAATTGGTATCAAAACAGAACGTTTAAAAACAGGCACTCCTGCAAGAGTTGATCAAAGAAGTATCATTTTTGATGAATTAGATATTCAACCAAGTACTGCAGCAGATAAATATTTTTCGTTTGACCCAGATATAAAAAATAATATGCCCCAAGTTAGTTGTCACATCACAAGAACAACTACCAAAACACATCAACTAATTCGAGACAATTTACATTTAACTCCCATTTACGGCGGTTTTATAGATAGTAAGGGGCCAAGATATTGTCCATCAATTGAAGATAAAATCGTTAAATTTGCTGATAAAGAATCACATCAAATTTTCTTAGAACCAGAAGGAATTAATACCCCTGAAATATATATACAAGGATTTTCTACAGGTTTACCTGAAAATATTCAATTAGAACTTTTAAGGACCTTACCTGGATTAAGTGAATGTAAAATGTTGCGACCAGCATATGCTGTTGAGTATGACTATATACCTGCAACACAGCTCCAAACATCGCTCGAAACGAAAGAAATTGAATATTTATTTAGTGCCGGACAAATTAATGGGACTACTGGTTATGAAGAAGCAGCAGCACAAGGATTAGTTGCTGGAGTCAATGCGACAAGAAAACTAAACAAAAAAGATCCAATAATCTTCACTAGAGAAAGCAGTTATATAGGAACAATGATTAATGATTTAATTACCAAAGATCTCAAAGAACCATACAGAGTTCTCACTAGTAGGAGTGAATATAGGTTAACTCTTAGAGGAGATAATGCGGATAGGAGATTAACCCCATTAGGTTATCAAATAGGGCTAATTAATGAAAAAAGATGGTCGGCCTATCAAGAAAAAATGAAACTCCTCGAGGAAGAGAAATTTAGATTAAATAACACTCGTTTGAAAAATACCGATGAAATATCAAAAAAAATAGAATTAGAAACTGGATCAAAGATTAAAGGCTCAACAAATTTGAAAGAACTCTTAAAAAGACCAAACTTTCATTATTCAGATCTAATTAAATATAATTTGACGGGAAAAAATCTAGGTTCTTCAATACAGGAAGGTGTTGAAATAGATATTAAATACGAGGGTTACCTTAAAAGACAAAAAAACAACATTGAACAAATAAATCGTCAAAGCTGTAAATCTCTGCCTCAAGAAATAAATTATGAAAAGATAGATACATTATCTTTAGAAGCTAGAGAAAATTTGAATAAGGTAAAGCCAAAAAATTTTGGTGATGCTTCAAAAATCCCTGGAGTAAGC
>QCQW01000050.1 GCA_003212055.1 Prochlorococcus sp. AG-459-A02 | reverse complement strand
CCTGGACACGTCGACTTTACTATTGAGGTTGAAAGATCAATGCGCGTCTTGGATGGAGTCATAGCCGTATTTTGCGCAGTTGGTGGAGTTCAGCCTCAATCAGAAACAGTTTGGCGTCAAGCAGATAGATACTCAGTACCGAGAATGGTTTTTGTTAATAAAATGGACAGAACTGGTGCAGATTTTTTAAAGGTAAATCAGCAAATTAAAGATCGACTAAAGGCAAATGCCTTACCAGTTCAGCTACCTATTGGAGCTGAAGGTGATCTTACAGGCATTATTGATTTAGTAGCCAACAAAGCATATCTTTACAAAAATGATTTAGGTACTGATATCGAAGAAGCACCAATTCCATCTGAAATGCAGGATGAAGCTGCTGAGTGGAGATCTAAGTTGATGGAGAGTGTTGCAGAAAATGATGAAGAGTTAATAGAAATATTCCTTGAAACAGGAGAACTATCTGAAGAACAACTTAAAAAAGGAATTAGGGAAGGGGTTCTAAAACATGGATTGGTTCCAGTATTATGCGGTTCAGCTTTTAAGAATAAAGGAGTCCAACTTGTTTTAGATGCTGTTGTTGATTATCTACCAGCGCCAGTTGATGTAAAACCAATACAAGGAGTTTTACCAAGTGGTAAGGAAGATGTAAGACCTTCAGATGATAATGCTCCTTTCAGCGCCCTAGCATTTAAAGTTATGTCAGATCCCTATGGGAAATTAACTTTTGTAAGGATGTATTCAGGTGTACTTTCAAAAGGGAGTTATGTTATGAATTCTACTAAAGATGCTAAAGAGAGAATTTCTAGATTAGTTATCTTAAAGGCTGATGAAAGAGAGGAAGTTGATGAATTGAGGGCAGGAGATTTAGGAGCAGTACTAGGCCTTAAGAACACAACAACTGGAGACACTTTATGTAATACAGATGACCCTATAGTCTTGGAGACATTGTTTATCCCAGAACCAGTTATCTCAGTGGCAGTTGAGCCAAAAACTAAAGGAGATATGGAAAAATTATCAAAAGCTTTAACTGCTTTATCTGAAGAGGATCCAACCTTTAGGGTAAGCACAGATCCTGAGACAAATCAAACTGTAATTGCTGGTATGGGTGAGTTGCACCTTGAAATTCTCGTTGACAGAATGTTAAGGGAATTTAAAGTTGAAGCTAATATTGGTGCGCCCCAAGTTTCATACAGAGAGACAATTAGGTCAAGTTCTAAAGGTGAAGGTAAATATGCAAGACAAACTGGAGGAAAAGGCCAATATGGTCATGTAATAATTGAAATGGAGCCTGCTGAAGTTGGTAAAGGTTTTGAATTCGTAAATAAAATTGTTGGTGGAGCTGTACCTAAAGAGTACATTGGTCCTGCATCTAATGGCATGAAAGAAACGTGTGAATCTGGTGTTCTTGCAGGTTATCCACTCATTGATGTAAAAGTAACACTAGTCGATGGTTCATTTCACGATGTAGACTCATCTGAAATGGCCTTCAAGATTGCAGGTTCAATGGCTTTTAAAGATGGGGTTAAAAAATGCAACCCAGTTCTTTTAGAGCCTATGATGAAAGTTGAGGTCGAAAGTCCTGACGACTTTCTCGGATCTGTAATTGGTGATCTCTCTTCTAGAAGAGGTCAAGTAGAAGGACAATCTGTTGATGATGGATTGTCTAAGGTACAGGCCAAAGTGCCCTTAGCCGAAATGTTCGGTTATGCCACTCAACTCCGATCAATGACTCAAGGTCGGGGTATATTCTCAATGGAGTTCGCAAATTATGAGGAAGTTCCTCGTAATGTTGCTGAAGCTATCATTTCCAAGAATCAGGGCAACTCCTGATCTCTAAACTAAAACACTATTAAACCCTCGATTCTTTAATTCAAAATGGCTCGCGAGAAGTTCGAAAGGAACAAACCACATGTCAACATAGGTACTATTGGCCATGTTGATCATGGAAAAACAACACTTACTGCTGCTATTACAAACGTATTAGCCAAAAAAGGTCAAGCTCAAGCTCAAGACTACGGAGACATTGATGGTGCTCCTGAAGAAAGAGAGCGTGGTATTACTATTAATACAGCTCATGTCGAATATGAAACTGAAGGCAGACATTATGCCCATGTCGATTGTCCTGGACATGCTGATTATGTAAAAAACATGATTACTGGGGCCGCCCAAATGGACGGAGCTATCCTAGTTTGTGCAGCAACAGATGGTCCTATGGCACAAACTAAAGAGCATATTCTTCTAGCTAAACAAGTTGGAGTCCCCGCTCTTGTAGTAGCTCTAAACAAGTGCGATATGGTCGATGATGAAGAAATTATTGAACTTGTCGAAATGGAAATTAGAGAACTGTTAGATAGTTATGACTTCCCTGGAGATGACATTCCTATAATTCAAGTTTCAGGTTTAAAAGCTCTCGAAGGCGATTCTACTTGGGAATCAAAGATTGAAGAATTAATGAAAGCAGTCGATGCTAGCATCCCTGAACCAGAAAGAGAAGTTGATAAACCATTCTTGATGGCAGTTGAAGACGTTTTCTCGATTACTGGTAGAGGAACTGTTGCTACTGGAAGAATTGAGAGAGGTAAAGTTAAGGTTGGGGAAGAAGTAGAAATAGTTGGAATAAGAGACACAAGATTAACAACTGTTACGGGAGTTGAAATGTTCCGAAAACTTCTCGATGAAGGTATGGCTGGCGATAATGTTGGTTTACTTTTACGTGGTGTCCAGAAAGAAGATATTGAGAGAGGAATGGTACTTGTCAAGAAAGGCTCTATTACCCCTCATACTCAGTTTGAAGGTGAAGTTTATGTTCTCAAAAAAGAGGAAGGTGGAAGACACACTCCTTTCTTTGCTGGATATAGGCCTCAGTTCTACATCAGAACAACTGATGTGACAGGTCAAATAACCGCATTTACCTCTGATGATGGCTCTAATGTTGAAATGGTTATGCCAGGAGACAGAATTAAGATGACTGGAGAATTAATTTGTCCAGTAGCTATTGAGCAAGGTATGCGATTCGCAATCCGTGAAGGTGGACGTACTATCGGTGCTGGAGTTGTTTCTAAAATACTCAAATAATATATTTGAATTTTAAAATTTAACCTCAATCATCTAATATAGGTATATGTATAAGGGTCATTTTAATCAATGACCCTACATTAGAAGTTATTTCAAACTATGACTGCATCAATTGCACAACAAAAAATAAGAATAAGACTAAAAGCATTTGATAGAAGAATGCTTGATTTATCTTGCGACAAAATAATTCAAACTGCAGATACTACTTCTGCCTCTGCAATAGGTCCAATACCTTTACCTACAAAAAGGAAGATTTATTGTGTCCTAAGATCACCACATGTTGATAAAGATTCTAGAGAGCATTTTGAAACAAGAACACATAGAAGAATAATAGATATTTATAGTCCTTCTGCAAAAACTATTGATGCTTTAATGAAACTAGATCTCCCTAGTGGTGTAGATATAGAAGTTAAACTTTAATAAATCCCAAAACCCCCTTAAATTGATTAATATAATAACAACGAAATGAGGTTTAAATGGGAGAACTCTCAGTAAGGGAATTACCTTTATTTCCTTTGCCAGAGGTAGTTCTTTTTCCTCAAGAAGTATTGCCTTTACATATTTTTGAATCGAGATACAGGATTATGCTCCAATCTGTTCTCGAAAGCGATTCTATGTTTGGAGTTATTAAGTGGGATCCAACAACTAAAAGTATGGCTAATGTTGGATGTTGTGCACAAATTATAAAACATCAAACTGCAGAGGATGGGAGAAGTAATA
>QCQW01000049.1 GCA_003212055.1 Prochlorococcus sp. AG-459-A02 | reverse complement strand
ACTAATAACAAAATTAAAATTTACAAAATTTTTTATATGAGAAATTTAAAAATTCTAGGATTTATTACTACCCTTGGGCTCGTTTCTGTTCAAGCTAACCAGGTTTTAAGTTCGAACTTACTTTTAGCTCATGCAGAAGTTTTAAAAACCGTTCAAGTAAAATATAAATTTAAAAAAACAAAAAAAATAGTTTCTAAAGAGGTTTTCTCTGATGGATCTGTAAAAAAAACTGTTACTACTATTCCAATTTGTAAAAGAGTGAAAATAGTAAAAAATAGTTCAGGAGAAATCATAAAGAAAAAAGTAAAAAAGGCTGTAAAGTGTCCTGCAAATACAAATTTATATACTCAAAATAAGGTATTTAGAAATCATAAAAGCGTAGTCAAAGGTTCTAATCATGTCCATCACGTCCCTTCTGAAGAGGCAAAGATTCTCCCCAATCAAAAGGTAGATAACAATAGTTGTAAGGAGGGAAGTATTATCGGAGGTTTACTTGGAGCAGGTTTAACTATGTCTTCCACAAGAGGGAAAGATAGATGGTGGGCAGTTCCTGCAGGTGGAACAGCAGGTGCTCTAATAGGCTGCCAGATTGATGGAGGATGATAAAAGAAAATTTTTAAATAAAAATCTAATATTTCTAACATCTGAAAACTAATTAATTTTTCATGATGCTCAATATTAATAAATTTAGCGAAATAGATTTTATATTTTTTTAAAAAATATTGAAATTTATTTTAAATTGTAAAATTTTATATTTATTGTTTAAAAGGCATTCAAATTTAGAAAAATAAATTATTTTGCAAATATATATCATTATCTTCTATGTTTTATAAAAGATTTATCAATTAATTCTTAACTTAAATGAAAAATATACTAGTTACTGGAGGTTCAGGTTTCATTGGTTCTCATACCTGTTATGCATTACTTGCAGAAGGATATGAAATTACAGTTTTAGACTCTTTAGCCAATAGCTCAAAAAGATCTCTTGATCAAATTATTAAAATTTTTAAATCGCAAGATCTAGATTTCTCGAATAAATTAAGATTTTTTGAAGGTGATATAAGAAATAAAGATTTTATTAATTCGATTTTTAAAAAAGCAGTAGAAGAAAAAAAACCTATCGATGGGGTAATACATTTTGCAGGTTTAAAAGCAGTGGCTGAATCGGTTCTTAAACCTCTTTCTTATTGGGATAATAATGTTTTTGGATCATACAATTTAATTAGCTGTATGAAAGAAAATAATTGCAAAACAATTGTTTTTAGCAGCAGTGCAACAGTTTATGGGATTTCCTCAGAAAGTTTATTAATAGAAAATACACCTCTTAATCCAATTAATCCATATGGATCAACTAAATTAGCAGTTGAAAACTTATTAAATGATGTTAATCAAGATGTTAATGAAAATTGGAAGATAGCAATATTAAGATATTTTAATCCTATTGGAGCTCATAACTCAGGTTTGTTGGGAGAAAATCCTTTACAAAAACCAAACAACATTTTTCCTATAATAATTAATGCTGCATATAAAAAAGAAAAATTAAAAGTATTCGGAAATGATTGGCCAACTAATGATGGAACCTGTATTAGAGACTATATTCATGTAATGGATCTTGCAGAGGGACATATAAAAGCACTGAATCATCTTTTCACACAAAAAAAACAATTAATTCACCTAAATATTGGAACAGGATTAGGGCATAGTGTATTGGATTTAATTAAAACTTTTGAAACAGTTAACGAGGTAAAAGTACCTTTTCAAATTTGCAGTCGAAGAGACGGAGATGTTTGCAAGCTAGTAGCAAACAATTCTAAGGCAAAAGAGATATTGAATTGGAATCCTATTAGATCTTTGCACGAAATGTGCAAGGATGGTTGGCAGTGGAAACTTATGAATCCAAAAGGTTATATCCTTTAAATTTAATTAAAAAAAATTACTAATAAACTGATTGTAATAAAAAAATAAAAGTCGATTATGTATAGTTTAAAAAAAATTTTTCTC
The DNA here is from genome assembly GCA_003212055.1 of Prochlorococcus sp. AG-459-A02. Lineage (GTDB taxonomy): Bacteria > Cyanobacteriota > Cyanobacteriia > PCC-6307 > Cyanobiaceae > Prochlorococcus_A. The sequence goes on along the minus strand of QCQW01000049.1, from coordinate 1,991 downwards.
AGAATAAAATTTCAAATTTACTATTTTCATTAATAATTATTTTTTTGAGTTAAAATAATAGGATTTAAAGCTGGCTAATTATGGGAAAAGCAAATGAGATTCTTAAAAATCTAGAACTTACAAAAGAATTAATAGACCTAATGGATAGAGCAAATAAAGCGATAATTGAAGTATACAATAAACCAAATTGTGAAATAGAAATCAAAAATAACAATACACCTTTAACGCAAGCTGACTTAGCAGCAAACAAGATACTCACAAATGGACTAAAAAGACTTTTCCCAAAAATACCTATTGTAAGTGAAGAGGATGAAAACTCATTTAATATCTCTAGTAAAGAAGATATATTTTGGATTATTGATCCATTAGACGGAACAAAGGAATTTATTAACAAAAGTGATGAATTTACATGCAATCTTGCCTTAGTAGAAAATAATTCTCCCACTCTAGGATTCGTGAGTGTTCCAGTAAAAGAATTAATATATTTCGGAGGAAAAGAATTTGGCTCTAAAGTAATTAATCAGGCCAAGCAAATCTCGCAAATAAAATATAAATCATGTCCCGGGGTTTGTAGAGTTGTTGCAAGTAAAAGTCATCTTAATAAAAGAACTAAAGAATTTATTGAAAATATTGAGGGTAATATAGAATTAATACAGGCAGGATCAAGTCTAAAATTTATTAAGATTGCAGAAGGTTTAGCAGATATTTATCCTAGGCTTGGGCCTACTTCTGAATGGGATACAGCTGCTGCACATGCAATATTAGAAGGAGCGGGAGGAAATGTGCTTCAATTAAATAATAAAGATCTTGTATATGGTAAATCTGATATATTAAATCCTCATTTTGTTGCTCGTGGATTATGAAAAATTGGTTTTAAATTAAGATTGTTGCAAAGCCAAGCGATAAATTGAATTAAAATATGAAATCAATAGTAAATTAATTAATTACATATCAGGAAAATTTATTTATAAAATTCAGAAGAATTAAATAGAAAAAATTTAACTCGTTTTGATAAAAGATTGATAAAAAAACTTATTAATGCTTTGTAAAAGAAATTACTAAAATAATTTTTTGTAAACTCAGCCAAAACTAATTTATTTAATTTCTAAATTTACTTAGTTTATTATATTATATTTACAACAAATATAGAATTATTTGAATCCTTACAAAAACCTTGATCCTAATGCTTTTTGGAAATCTGGAGTAACCCAGGAAAATCCATATGCAATAAAAAATATTTATAAAAAGAAGTTTCCAATACAGCAAAATACTCAAATTGCAACTGCAGGTTCTTGTTTCGGACAACATGTAGGGAATCATTTAAGGAATACAGGGTATAGGCTGTTAGATGAAGAACAAGCACCACCAGGACTCCCAGATCAATTACATCAGAGATATGGTTATTCTATGTATAGTGCACGTTATGGAAATATTTACACAGTTAAACAACTACTACAATTAGCTCAAGAAGTATCAGGGGGAAGAGACCCTGAGCATTATATTTGGGAAAAAGAAGGTAAATTCTATGATGCTTTAAGACCCGCTGTTGAACCAGAGGGTCATGAAACAGAAGAAGAAGTTATTGAACACCGAAATTTTCATATCGAAAGAGTTAAAAATGTTTTTACAAAAATGAATTTATTTATTTTTACATTGGGACTTACTGAAATGTGGCTTCATAAAGAATCTGGAGTGGTTTATCCTACCGCTCCTGGAACAATAGCTGGCAAATTTGATAAAGATATCTTTGTTTTTAAGAATGCACAATTTAATGAAATAATCGAAGATTTTAATCAATTTCAAAGAACAATCAAAGAGATAAGATCCAACGAACCTTTTAATATAATTCTGACAGTTTCTCCAGTACCTTTAACTGCAACTGCAAGTGGAAATCACGTTTTGGTTTCAACAATTCATTCGAAAGCGATTCTTAGAGCTGTAGCTGGTGAATTAAGTGCAAATCATAATCATATTGATTATTTCCCTTCTTA
>QCQW01000048.1 GCA_003212055.1 Prochlorococcus sp. AG-459-A02 | reverse complement strand
GAGGTAACGATAAATTATATGGCAGTAAAGGATCTAATATTCTTAATGGTGGAACAGGTAATGATTTACTAGTTGGTGGTAAAGGTAAGGACACATTAATTGGTGGGAAAGGAAAAGATATTTTTAAATTATCTACTGGTAAAGGATATGATCTAATCCATGATTTTAAAGATAAGGAGGATAAGATTTTTATTGGATCAATGAAGAAATTAAAACTTAAAAATAAAGGTAATGATGTCTATATATATAAAGGGAAAGATTTATTAGCGAACGTAAAAGGACCTAAAGGAGATCTATCTAAAAAAGGAAAATTCATTATTTGAGGGAAATATGAGGGAACACTTTTTTGAGGGAAAATTATTATTAGCTGAGACTTACTGCTATTACTGAATCGGGGCGACAAGATTTGAACCTGCGACCTAGTGCTCCCAAAGCACTTAATAGCTCTAGTACAGCACTAGGTTTTCAAGCTATATCTGACTTTTTGCTTGGTTCTGCGAAGTTTGTCATAACAAATAAAGCAATATTTGTCCGCAATTTGTCCGCAAAATATTAGTTAAGAAAAATTTGAATAGCATTTTATACAAGATATTGATCTATTTAAATCAATAAAAATTTGAGAGATGGAATATAGTTTTTGTGAATTACGAGCAAAAATTTTGGAATCATTTGATTACTTCGAATATCTAAATTCAATATCATTTCATCCACCTGTAATGATAATAACTACTTTAGTATTCTTTTATATAAGAAGAAAAATTTTATTAACTGGTAAAAAACATTAGCAATCTATTTAATATTTATATTTTTGAATGAGTCAAAAATTAAATAAACAAAGCAAGTAATAAAAACAATTACATATATAGATTCCATTTAACTTACCGTTGTTATTGAACTGCTTAATCCATAAGTGAGAAAAATAAAACTTGCAAAAGTAACCCCAATCATTACTGTTGTGTAGAGTTTATTTAGTTTGAAATTACTACTTGCAGATGAAAAGTCTGCAATAACAAAACCTTTCATTGAATATTTATCTCTATTTCTGAAATTATTGCTGTTAACCAAACTGCCTAAAATTGGATCTGTTGAAACTTTTATTTCTTGATTGATAACAGAATTTAAACCTTTATCTTCATTGAAGAATCTTGGAAACATGTATGCATGCCATAAAGCTATTATTGCCACCCAGAAAACTACACTAACCCCTGCAAAACCAAAAAGTAAGAATCTAAAGGTTTCCATATTTGTTTTTTAATTAACTAAAATCTACATCAAAAAAAATATCTAAATATCTCAATCAAAAAAAATATACTTTAAATAATTTAATTAATCATTTCATGATGTTACTAATGATTATAAACAACGTTATTAGGGGTTTTTCTTTAAATATAAGTTAATGATCAAATCATTTATTTAAATAAAAAAGACAAAATAATAATCAAATTTAATATTACTTTTTAGAAATGGATTTCAGGATTTTACTTGTTATTACACCAATAATATTCTCATGGATATTTACAGTCTTTTGGTTAGGTAGATGGGATGTATTTAGATTAACGCCACTAGGATTACCAAAGAAGGGAGTAACTCCTTTTAAAAATTATCAAGTATGGGAAGATTCAGCATTAATTCCTGATGTTGGCAGACCAGCAGAAGGTTATCCAGTATTTACTGTGAGAACCGCAGCAGTTAATGCCCTAGGGATTCCAACTGTTTTCTTCCTTGGAGCAATATTGGCAATGCAGTTTAAATCTTATTAATAGGAAATTTTGATGGACATTAGATTTTTAATTGTTGGAGCACCATTTTTAATTTCATTTTTTTACACCTTATTTTGGTTAAAAAAATGGGGTGCTTTTAATTCTACGAATAATAATTTGCCAAAAAATATTTCTCTTATAAATGAATCAATAGAACAAAGTTATATTTTAGAGAATATCTTTTTAACAAAAAATTAATCAAATTTTTCTCACCCCTTAATTAATACCTTGTCATGATTCCCATAGAACAGTATTTATTTTTTGCAGTTTCTCTTTATGCATTTCTTTATCTTTCAATAACTTTAGTTAATGCATTAATTAGTTTTTCCTAAGCAATAATCACATAAAATATTAAACACTTATTTGTATAAAATTAATCTTCCTCTATTTTAAATCTCATTATATAAATATGTAAGTAGATATTAGGGCAATCTACTAACCGCTAGCTTTGATAAAGCGGTTCGTAATGAGAACCTCCCTTTGACCTCATTTTCTTTTTCGCAATCTTAGAAAATGAGGTTTAAATAATTATTATTATTCAGGAATATTAAAGTTAATTTTCTATAGAAATCCAGTCATTAAATTTTATTCATGGTTATGTATATTATTTACTTTTTAAAAAAGAGTTTTTTCTTTATAAAGAATATGTAGATATTTGGCGAATCTGCAACGGTATAGATTCCGTCTTTATGAACCTAGCCAACGAAAATATTCTTAACTACGTTTTAGTTATTTTAGTAGTTAGGAATATTTTTATTTTAAGGTTAATTTTTTCTTAAAAACAAATGATCAATAAATCACAAAAAGTATCCTCATTAGAAAATATCTACAAGAATTTGGAATCTGGAATGCCAGAAAATAAATCTATTAAAGAGTATGCTCTCCCTAATGCGAGACAGTGGTTAGGTGGAAGATATTTAGCCCTTTGGGTATTACCTATTTTTCTAATTAGAAAAATTGCAAAATTCGCAGCTTCAACCGCATTTATAAAACCATATTCTCCAATTAAAAATGGCCCTTCCTATAAAAGACCAGAAACTTTGTACACCTCTTTAAAAAGTGTTTTTAAAGGAGAAGACCATTTAAGATTTTTTGATCATAGGTTTATTGCTATTTGGGTATTGCCTATTGCTTTGACTGGAATTGTTTTTGAAGTGCTTTTTATATCTCCTACTAAGAATACTTTCCCTTTCAATTAAGCATCTTTTGTCCGCAATTTGTCCGCAATCATTGAGGACAGAATTTAAATAATAAAAAAGACAGGCTGGGTAACCTGTCTATGACTTGGATAATTAGAGTCGGGGCGACAGGATTCGAACCTGCGACCTAGTGCTCCCAAAGCACTGGGCGGTATTTTTAAGAAAAGCTTGAGACTTTAGTTATAGCTTAGATAAATTATAGCTATTGGAATGAGTTTGAGACTGGATATTGATTCTTATTTATACTTGTATTAACTTGTAATTACATCTTAGCTACCCCTCTAGCTACCCCCTCAACGACCTAGTGCTTATGCCAAAGCTATCTCAAACAGAAGATTGGGTTGAAGCGATAAGATGGTTATTCAAATAAGAAAGTTTGGATGTTTCGACTGATATAATTCAAAACTCAGTTATTTATTTAATATTTCATTCCGTGGAAGGTTAGCAAAATATAAATACTTTGATATGAATGATGAGGTTTCTGCAGCATTTGTAGAAATTAAAAGATGTGAATGGCTAAGAGATTAAAAAAATCAATAAATTAGGTGACTTTAATTTCATCAAAAATTTTTCATTTAATACCTTAATTAAAACAACTTAATAATTAAGACAAGTTAAAAGGAATTTGATGGCCTATTTCATTAAATAAAATACCTAATTCTTCAAATTTAAAATGTTCGAAGTCTTTCATTGATTCGATATAATCATTTTCACTTCTCATTAACAAATGTTTATGAAGGTGATGTCCTCGACCAGAATATTTTTTTGGTATGTTTTTGAGATTAATTCTTAATTTCATTTTTTCCTTAGATTTTTCAATTAATTCTTTAAATGATCTATTGTGATATTCGAAATATGCCAAAGAACTTATTTTTACTTCATCAATTAAACTGGATTCTTTTATTGAATGGAATCCTACACTATCAATATGCGCTGGACAGTTTTTAAAAAAATATTTATGGCCTTTAGGCGGTTGATAAAAATTATCCTTTTTATATGGATTATTTAGATATCTTTTTTTTACAAGATAAGCTCCATTTTTTAAAGAATAAAAATATTTATAAAACAACTCTTTTAAAATATACCTCTCCCCTGAATTTTCTAATACGAGAAATTCATCGCAATCAAGTGGTAATGAGATATTGAATTTATTAATATTTTTTGTGATAAGTTCACCTATAATTTTTCCTTTATTCTCAAAATCTACTGGTTTATCGAAACCGTAAATTATTTTACAGCCTTTTTTTTCAGCATTTGTAAGTATTGGACTTAGTGTTTCATTAGAACCATTATCCAAAATATGAATAGATTCAAAGCCAAATAAACTCCCGTAAAAATCTACAAATAAAGGCAATAA
>QCQW01000047.1 GCA_003212055.1 Prochlorococcus sp. AG-459-A02 | reverse complement strand
GAGGAAATAAAAAAAGCAGATTCAGAAAAAGATATTAATAGGGATATAAATAATGGCAATTCTCAAAGCAATTCTGCTTCTAAAGTTGGTATAAAAAATAAAATTGATACTCCCGTCAAACCTATAACTAAACCAAAAAAAGAACTCCCAATAGAGAAAAAGCCTTTCCAAGAATTTATTAACATTCATTTAATTCCTGCTCTTATAGATGAAATTAATCAAAGAGGACTAGAAATAAACAATATTAATCTCACAAACACGAACAGACCTATTGCTGGAGATAAATGTTGGGTGATAAATTGTGAAATTAAAGATACATGTAACTTTTGGTTATCCTTTGAGAAGGATGACATTAGTTCACTAAAAAGTATTTCTTTATCAAAACCTAATCAAAAACCCAGCATCATTGAATCTTTTCTTATAGACGAAAAAAGAATTACCCTAAAATTAATTATTTCAAGAGTACTTCAGAGATTGAATGGACAAAAGTTAATAGGAGTTAATTAGAGAAACAATAACACCAAGTTAACTTTTCCCTCGAAAATACAAATCATAGTAAATAATAGTATTAATAAGCTAAATAGAAGATGACTCAATCAACTGTTGAATCAAAAAATAAAAAAGATACTAATAATGGCAAGGTACCAGCAAAAGAAACAATTTTGTCTCCAAGATTCTATACAACAGACTTTGAGGCAATGGAAAATATGGATTTATCAATAAATGAGGAGGAATTGGAAGCTATATGTGAGGAATTTAGGAAAGATTACAATAGGCATCATTTTGTAAGAAATAGTGAATTTGATGGCGCTGCAGATAAATTAGATCCTGAGACAAGAGAGCTTTTTGTCGATTTTCTCGAGGGAAGTTGTACCTCAGAATTCTCAGGTTTTTTACTTTATAAGGAACTTAGTAAGAGGATTAAAGACAAAAACCCTCTTCTAGCTGAATGTTTTGCCCATATGGCTAGAGATGAAGCTAGACATGCAGGTTTTTTGAATAAATCTATGAGTGACTTTGGACTGCAGTTAGATTTAGGTTTTTTAACAGCCAATAAAGATTATACTTATTTTCCTCCAAGAAGTATTTTTTACGCCACTTATTTATCCGAAAAAATAGGTTATTGGAGATATATAGCAATTTATAGGCATCTCGAAAAGAACCCAGATAGCAAGATTTTTCCACTATTTAATTACTTTGAGAATTGGTGTCAAGATGAAAATAGACATGGTGATTTTTTTGACGCCTTAATGAAAGCACAACCACGTACCGTTAAATCATTAAGTCAAAAAATTACCATTGGGGGCTCTACCTTTTCACATCCACTATTTGACTATTTCCATAGATTTAGATACTTTTTGAACAATCTTCCATTAACATCAAAGTTATGGTCTAGGTTTTTCTTACTTGCTGTATTTGCAACTATGTATGCAAGGGATCTGGGAATCAAAAAAGATTTCTACGCTTCTTTAGGATTAGATGCTAAAGATTACGACCAGTATGTAATTAATAAAACAAACGAAACTTCTGCTAGAGTTTTCCCTGTAGTACTAGACGTTTATGATAAATCTTTTTATGGAAGATTAGATAAAATAGTAGAGAATAATAAAACTCTTTCCGATATTGCAAGCAGTGATGAAAATAAAATATCTAAAACTTTTAAAAAATTACCTAAATATTTATCAAACGGTTACCAGTTATTAAGACTATACTTATTAAAACCTCTTGATAGCAAAGATTTCCAACCTTCGATTAGATAATCTTTTATACAGAGAAGATTTATAGACTCATATGCTTTCGTCACAAACTAAATCAAATGAAATCGTTTTTGGTAGTTGCAATAAAGACTTATTAGAAGAAATTATTTTCTATGGTATTGGACTTGGGGCTGATTTTGTAGAAATATTTATTGAGAATACTGACAACTCAAGTGTGTTAGCTGAAGAGGATTTTATTACAAGCGTTAGTCCATCATTTGGAAAGGGTGCTGGTATTAGAATATTCAAAGAAAAAAAGGATGGATTTGTAAGTACAAATGATTTAACAAAACATGGCTTGATGAGATCTGTATCTCAGGCTATTGAGATGTTAGACATAACATACAATAAAAAAAGAGAAGTTTTTAACGGTTTAAATAAACATAGGGACTATAGTTTATCTAAGAAAAAATGGATTAATGAAGTCCCATCGATTCATGAGATAAGTGAAAAACTATTAGTCAGCACAAAGTCTCTTAAAAAAAATAACAAAATAATAACTAGAAAAGGAAGTTACTCAAGAAATCTGCAAGAAGTAATTATAGCCTCCAGCGATGGAACCTATGCCTCCGATATTAGGTTGCATCAAACAGTTGGACTCAACGTAATTGCTAGTGATGCCCAATACAGATCTAGTGGAAGTAGAAGATTTGGTTCCTCAGGAATGCCTAATGAATTCAGACTATGGGATCACGAAAAAGCCGCTAATGACGTGTTTGAAAGTTCAATGAATATGTTGTATGCAGATTATGTTGATGCAGGTCAAATGCCTGTTGTATTAGCTAATAAATTTGGTGGCGTTATATTCCACGAAGCTTGCGGTCATTTACTTGAAACTACTCAAATAGAGAGAGGAACAACACCATTTGAGAATAAATTGAATGAAAAAATTGCACATGAATCTGTAACAGCAATAGATGAAGGGATATCAGAAGGATCCTTTGGTTCATTATCAGTAGATGATGAAGGTATGGAACCCGAAAAATCAGTTCTTATAAAGGATGGAATTTTAAAAAAATTCATATCAGACAGGGCAGGTGAATTAAGAACTGGCCATAAAAGAACAGGGAGTGGAAGAAGACAAAATTATTCTTTTGCTGCAGCTTCAAGAATGAGAAATACTTATATAGCTAAAGGTGACTACTCCAAAGAAGATTTAATAAATAGTATTAGCGATGGTCTTTACTGCAAATCAATGGGTGGAGGCAGTGTAGGTGCTACAGGACAATTTAATTTTGCAGTGGAAGAAGGTTATCTAATTAAAAATGGCAAATTAACTAACCCAGTAAAGGGAGCAACTTTGATTGGTGAGGCTAAAGAAGTTATGCCAAAAATATCAATGTGCGGAAATGACCTAGAACTAGCACCTGGATTTTGTGGATCCATCAGTGGAAGTGTAAACGTAACTGTTGGCCAACCTCATATTAAGGTTGATTCAATCACCGTTGGTGGAAGATAGGATATGAATTCAAGAGAAATAACAACTCAAATCTCTGAAGCTGCAGATTCTCTAAACCTTAGAAAATGGGATTATGGTGCAAGCTTTTCTAATGATTACTCTGTTCAAGTAGATAAAGGAGAGGCTAAACAACTTAAAGCATCACAAAAACAAATTTTAACTATAAGAGTTTGGAATCAATTTAATCTAGTTGGTATTACTACAACAAGTGATATTAGTGAGTCTGGTATTAAGAAGGCTCTTAAGCAAGCAAATATAGCATCTGATTTCGGCAATAAGAATGAAAGTACAGAATTTTCACCTCTAGCGAAGGACCCTATTAAAGTTAATGAAGGTAAACAAAGAAGTCCTGTTGGAATAAAAAAATTACTTACGCTTTTAAGAGAAGCGGAAGTAAAACTAATCGATAGTCATGAATCCATAAAATCAGTTCCATATAATGGTTTATCTGAGAGTTTCTTTGAGAGAGTTTATGCAAATAGTGATGGTGCCTTTCGAAGTTATTCCAAAAGTCAAGCTGCACTTTATTTATATGCAAGAGCAGAAGAGAAAAATAAGAAACCTCGTAGCTCAGGTTCCGTAAAACTTGGATATGGAGTTGATGATATAGATATAGAGTCGTGTATTAAAGACGCTTCTAATAAAACAATTTCTCATTTAAATTATTCATCGATTAAAACTAATAAATATTTAATATGTTTTTCCCCAGAGTCTTTTTTAACGATCATTAATGCCTTTAGTTCAATGTTTAATGCTAGAAGCATATTAGATGGTGTTAGCTTATCTAATAAAAATTCTATTGGAGAGAAGTTATCTACAGAAGCACTTAATATTTACGATGATGGTCTTCACGAAAAGAATATTTCTTCATCACCATTTGATGGAGAGGGAACTCCCACCAAAAGACTATGTTTAATTAACAAAGGGAGAATTAAAAATTTTATACATTCAGAATCAACTGCAAGAATTTTTAAAACAATCCCCACTGGCCATGCTGGACTAGGATCAAAAGTCTCAGTATCTCCTGATTGGATAGTGGTTGAGAAATCAGATGAAAACTCCGATCTCAAAACATCATTAGATCATTCTACTTACGAGGGAGAA
>QCQW01000046.1 GCA_003212055.1 Prochlorococcus sp. AG-459-A02 | reverse complement strand
ACAATCAAATTTGAAATTTTATCGTGGAAATTGGTGGTCACCTCTTCAAAGTTTTAAAGGAAAATTAGATATCGCAATTTCAAACCCTCCATATATTCCCCGAGAGACTTATGAACAATTACCCAAAGAAGTTAAAAATTTCGAACCCAAAGTTGCACTACTAGGCGGCGAAGATGGTTTAAAACATATCAGGGAAATAATACAAGAAGCACCATTATACTTAAAAAAGAATGGTTGGCTAATTTTAGAGAATCATTTTGACCAATGTGAAAAAGTAAAACAACTACTTATTAAAAATAAATTTTCATCAATAGAAATTGTGAAAGATCTTTCAGGTATTGGTAGGTTTACCATTGGAAGATATAAATAAATTATTAGAGGTTCATAATCTAAATGAATTTAGTAAACTGCAAAACTGCCTTGAAGACTCTTAAAAGTGGTTTGCCTATAATTTTCCCAACAGACACTTTACCTGCAATTGGGTGCTTACCAAAATTCTCAAATATTATTTATGAGTTTAAAAAAAGAGATAGAAACAAACCCTTAATTCTTATGGGTTCAGAACATAAACATTTAATTGATTATGTTCACCAAACAGCTAAAGAAGATTACGAAAAAATAGCTTCAAAATATTGGCCTGGAGCTGTGACAATTGTTATTCCTTCTTCAGAAGAGCAGACGGTAAACCTCACCAGCAATGATCTTACTATTGGTTTGAGAATTCCAAATTCATATATGGCACAATCTCTTTTGAGAGAAACAGGCCCATTGTTAACTTCAAGTGCAAATATTTCAGGTTTAAAAGGATCAATTACAGCTGAAGGTATTGCTCTAGACTTCCCTTCTGTAAAAATTTTGGGCCCTATCCCCTGGGGAAAAAGTAGTGGAAAAGGTAGCACCGTTATATCTTGGAAGAAAAGTGGAGATTGGAGACTAATTAGAGAAGGAGAAGTATTAGTTAGGGAGTTGTATTAATGTTTTTATTATTATTTTTTGTTTTATTAATTCAATTTTTAACTTATTGGATATTTGAACCCCTTGCATCTTTTTTACATTATGTTCTCGAAATAAGATCCTTTCCTATCATTGCTCTGATAGGTTTGTTCTTTTTATTCTCAGCAAAGAATATTGAACAGAACTAAATAAATAAAATGCCGGCTAACAGATTTGAACTGATGACCTTCGCTTTACAAAAGCGCTGCTCTACCGCTGAGCTAAGCCGGCATAATAAACATCTTACAATTAAGGTGGATCAAACTTAGTATTTTTTTGGGGGTTTTTAAAATTTATTACTTTTTGATATCTTCTTGACTTTTATCATTCTTATCATTTTTTTTAAACTTTATTTCTCCTGTAATAGTTCTTTTGATTGGTAAATTTGCCACTAATGCAGTCATTCTGTCCTCCGTCTCTAAACTTACAGCCACCTCTTCAAAATCAATCTCAACATATTTAGCAACAACATCGAGTATTTCTTTCCTCATTTTATCTAAAAGATCAGTTGTTAAAGAACTCATATCAACTCTGTCATGAGCAAGTACAAGTTGTAATCTTTCTCTAGCTGTGTTGGCACTAGCCGTTTCTCTGCCTAGTAACTTATTAATAAGGTCTCTGAGTGTCATCATTTTAAAAAACCTTCGTTTGCATTAATCTCATGAATTTATCTTTAAGGCTTTTACCTTCCTTTTTTGGGTCAATAATTGGTACATCCTTTCCTGTGAGTCTTTGAGAAACATTCAAATAACATTTTTTTGCAGGAGATCTCCCATCTGTAAGTGTCAGTGGCTCGCCTCTATTTGTACTTATTATTACCTGTTCATCTTCTAAAACAATACCTAACAAAGGTAAAGAAAGTATTTCTTGGACATCATCGACAGATAGCATCTCTTGATTTGCCATCATGTTGGGCCGAACTCTGTTGATCACAAGCTGAATAGGATCAATATCAGAAGTATTAAGAATTCCAATTACTCTATCGGCGTCGCGTACTGCAGATAATTCCGGGTTAGTTACAACAATAGCTTCTTTACAAGCTGCAAGAGCATTCTTAAAGCCATCTTCTACACCAGCAGGACAATCTACTAAGACAAAATCAAATTTCTCACTAAGCATTTCACTAATTTTTTTCATATCTTCGGGCTTCATCCAATCCAACATCCTTGGATCCCCAGCAGGTAGAAGAGCAAGATTAGGTTCCTTTTTATGTCTAACCAATGCTTGGTCAAGACGACAATTCTTGTCTAGAACATCTTGAGCCGTATAAATAATGCGATTTTCTAATCCTAAAAGAAGATCTAAATTTCTTAAGCCAAAATCAGCATCTAACACAGCAGTTGTTGCTCCGCTATTAGCAAGTGCTATGCCAAGGTTTGCAGTTAAAGTGGTTTTGCCAACCCCTCCTTTACCTGAACAAATTAATATTGTGCGAGTATTTTTCCCCACTATTTTAGAGATTTTCCAAATAATAAAGCCACTTGCAGAAAGTTAAATATTTTAAAGATTAAGTAATTCTTAAATTTGTTTAGTTTGAATTAATTTATTGCAAATGATTAATTAATTTTTAGTTTCGATTACATGTGGTTTGATAATTATCGATTGTTTATCTATTACCGCAATTTCTGGATAATTATTTTTGGGTTTATCCTTTGGTCCAATAGCTATTACATCTGCAATGCGTAATTGTAAAGGGTTTAGATAAAGTGAGGCAATTGAGGCATTTTTATTTCCACTTTTCCCTGCAAATGCAATCCCTAGTAATTTTCCCCAAACGTAAATGTTTTTCTTAGCGGAAACTATTGCCCCTGGATTAACGTCTCCAATAATGCATAGGTTTCCATTTGAAGATATTCTGTCACCCGATCGAACTGTCCCTTCGTGAAGAATATCCTCTTTGTTTTTTGACGTAAATAAAAGTAGCTTATTTTTAATGTCTTGCTCTTTAAGAAAAGTTGAATCTATTTTTAAAGACTTTCCACTTATTATTGTATCCCTGTTATTTGAGTAAATAAATAGGGAACTAATATTAATTTTGTCAAAATAATTTTTTAATTTTGATAATTGATGAGAACTTATTGATTCGTTGACTGCGAAAATTTTTGCTTCCAGAGGTCCCTTAATGGAAGCAAATTTTTTGAAAGTTTCATGGATATTTTCTAAATCTAACAAAGAATAAGTTTCTAAATATTTACTTTTAGTATTTTTTAAAACGATTTCCATTGAATTAAGTCTATGAATTATTTTTTATTAATAAAATTTCATTTTTAATATCATTTTTGATCACACTTGGATAAATAATAAAAGAGCTTTCCTCAGATCTCATTAAAGTTTTTATTAAAGCAGAACTATTTTCTAATGAGCTTTGATAAGTGCCGTCCCATATCTTTAGTGCATTGTTAGATTCAAAACCTTTAAAAGACTTTTCCTTAATCCCACAAAATATTTCTGAATCATAACCATTCTTTTCACATAACTTTCTAGCAAATGCAAGGATTTTTAATCTATTTATTTTGCTTAAAAAACTTATATCTGATGCCTTTAATAAATCTCTGTCAATGAACATTTTGCATAGTGTAGAAAGTGGCTCAAAAGATTCATCTTTCCATCTAATCAAATGATAGTAAAAGGTTACATCATCATTTTTTATAAAATCATCAAAATCGACCTTTTCAGGAAAAAATATCCATTTGTGTAGAGAATGATCTAACCATATTTTCTTTTCAGAATTATTTTTTATTGTATAAATTATTTTTTCCAGAATCCATGTTGTTATTTCGTTTATTCTGTGATGATAGATTGTTCTGTACATTAAGTTTCTTAATACAAGGAAATGCTCAATAGCGATTACTCCTTTTGGTTTGATACCGATATTTCCATCGGGTGAAAAAGTAAGGGCTGAAATAATTCTTTCTAAATCAACTAGGCCATAGTTAGTACCGGTGTTGTAACTATCGCGCAAAAGATAATCGAGACGATCGCAATCTATCTCACTACTAATCAATGTTTTTAAAGGTTTTGAAAATAGCTGTTTTGATTTAAATAATTCCCCAATTTGTCTCGGTAATTCGTTGTCATACTTTTTGAGTATTGAATTTATTGGAGAATAATTTTTAACTAAGTTTAGAGACCATTGTTCGTGATTATGCTCGAATATTGTTTCACTGGTATGGCTTAAAGGTCCATGACCTAAATCATGTAATAAAGCAGCTCCATAAAGAACAAATTTATTTTCACAAAATGAAGGTTTACTTTCAATTAATCTCCTATAGATCTTTCTTGCGATACAAAAAACGCCAATTGAGTGGGTAAATCTACTCGATTCTGCTCCGTGAAAAAGTAATAATGCCGCCCCTAGTTGTTTTATTCTTCTTAGTCTTTGAAAAGCAATTGTATCAATCAATTCCAGAACCATTAACTCTTCTGGCTTCCTTGAGTCAAATACTATTTCTTTATGAATTGGATCATGAAAAACTCTTTTAAAACCCATAGTTTTTAAGATTTTTTATTTTCAATCTTTTGCCATCTCAAGGCTTTATTCCTTCATTACTTATTTCACTAGTTTGAAATGAAAGTTTTTCTTTTTCTAGGAGCGACTCTAGAAATAATTCTGCGTTCCTTACCCATTTATCGTCAGCACTTCCATATTCACTTGCATCAGGAAGATCAAGTAATTTATCAGGCGTCATACCTTGACCTTGAATATTATTACCTTTGGGAGTTAAATAACTAGCAACTGTTATGGCAATACCACTATCATCTCCCAGACTTTTTAGGGATTGAATTAAACCTTTCCCATAAGTTTTTTCTCCCATAAGAATTGATCTTTCATTATCTTGTAAAGAACCAGCAAGTATTTCACTTGCACTAGCAGTACCTTTATTCACCAGAGTCACCATTGGTC
>QCQW01000045.1 GCA_003212055.1 Prochlorococcus sp. AG-459-A02 | reverse complement strand
ATCTTTTATTTGTTATCGGGTTTTTTGTATCTATTTTTTGGTATTTTTGCAGTTGTTTACTTATCATGGCCTAGTTTAGTAATACCAGAATATTGGAAATGTTTTCATTAAATTATTTCAAATTGTACAGAAGATGAAATTTCTTTAAAAGCGGCATTATGGATTTCTTAATTTAATTTGCTAAAAATTATAAATAAAAAGAAGGCTTAAAAAATAAGAATCGTAGCAGATGAATGTTTTAGTTAATATGTTTAAGGATGAAATTTGACTACTAAATAATGAATAATAATATTAGATTTGAATTGTCATTCAAAAATATTGCTCAGTTAGAAAAAAAACTTAATTTTTGCAAATCAAATAATATAAAAAATATCAATATTCCATGCAAAGGGATTATTAAGAAGGAATTATTTAATTCAACTATTAATTATATATCAAAAAACTACGAAGATTTTAATGTGACTTATCATTATAGTCTTTATCATCAATACTCAAAAAATATAAATAAATCATATCAGGACTTTTTAAATTTTATTAAAAATTCTCACACAAAGAGAAATTATGAAATTCTGCTTGTGTCAGGATCAAATAAGAAAAAAAACTTTGATTCAATAGATCTATTAGGTTTTTTAAAAAAAGAAAAAAATATAAAAATTAAATTAGGTATAGCTTTCAATCCTTACTTGAAAAAATATTATAAGATTTATTCAGAAAGAGAAAGGTTTGAAAGAAAAATTTCCACAGGATTAATAAATTCAATTTGGTTTCAATATGGTACAGATATTAAAGTTCTTGAGAATGAGTTAAATTATCTTAAGAACGTAACAAAAGATGAAAAATTAAATCTATTTGGAAGTTTATTTATTCCTTCTAAACAATTTATAGCGCGGTTTAAATTTCGCCCTTGGAAAGAAGTACACATATCAGAAAAGTTTTTATATTCGTTAGAGAATTTTTTGGATTTCACAAGCGATTTAGTTAGTTTTTATGAAAAAAATAATATCACGCCTATAATTGAATCTGATTTTTCATCATCAGAGAAACTTAATACTGTTTATAGCTTTTTATTAAATTAAAGATAATTTCTGTCAATACTATACTTATGAAAAGTGATTTTAAATATGACTTATTAATAATAGGTGGAGGAATATCTGCGTGTGTTTTTGCTTCTAGGTATCTGAAAAATAATATTACAAAAAAAGTTGCATTAATTGAAATTGGTCGTGGACTTGGAGGGAGATCAAGTACAAGAATAAGCAAAAGATTTAAAGGATGGAAACTAAACCATGGTGCTCCAAATTTTAATATATCTAACAGTAAAAATAATCTTCTTTTAAAAAACTATATTGATGAATTAATGGAAAATAAATTTATTAAAATTGACGACTCAGAAATATTTTTTCTAAATGAATATTCTAATTTAGAAACCATAAAAAAATCTGAATTTTCTTGCGGTGTTAATTATCTATCTTTAGATTCTATGAGTCAATTATCGCAAAAGATAATTGAGTCTAATAATTTAAAGGGAAAAATTGATTTTTACTTTGAAACTTTAATAGTTGATTTGAAGTTTAATGATAATGAATGGGTACTAACATCAAAAAATGGGGAAAAATTCAAATCTAAATATCTTATTTGTACAACTAATTTGTTGTTACATAATAGATCATTGAAAATATTAAACATAAATCAAATTCCATTAAGAAAAGCTATTCCTTTAAATCATGATAAAAAAATAGATTTACTATTAAATTTTTTAGATAAACAATCATTTATTCCTAGGTTAACTTTTTTAATTTATCCACAAGATAATTATAGTTATAAAGATTTTTATTCTAAAAAACAAAGGTATTTTTATTTAAAAAATAATTTAGAAAATAAATATAAATTTGAAAGAATTATTTTTCAGCTTCAAGATAAGGATAAATTAGGTATTGTAGTACATTCAAAAAATATGGAGTTTATTAATTCATATATAAATGCTAAAGATGAAGAAGTTTTTAAACAAAAAATAATTACAAATTTCAATGAATTATTTGAAGATAATTCTGTAGTAAATAGATTAACTTTTGATGAGAAAATCTCTATTATGAAATGGAGAGCTTCACAGCCTTCTGGTATTGCCGTTCCACTATCTTTACAATTTAGTAGAAAATTTAGAATTGGATTTTGCGGAGACTGGTTTGAAGGAGAGGGATTTGGTAGGATTGAAGGCTCAATTTTAAGTGCTTTAATATTAGAGGAAAAAATTAAAGATTTAATTAAATAATTTTTTCATAATGTGATCCATATCAATTTTTTTTCTAATAATGAATTCATTTGTATTATTTTTTATGCTGTAAGGTTTGAATTTTTCGTGATAGATGTCCCAAGATTTTATGAAATCTTTTTCAGCTTGTTTTTTATCCTTCCCCCTTTCTTTTGAATCTCTTTGGAGAACTCTTTTCATGCAAATATGTTTTTTAGTTTTTATTTCTAAAAAAAAATAATTTTGATTATTTAAGGTTTTTGAGAATTCTTTGGCAAAAATACCTTCAACAATTAAAAAACTGATATTATTTGTTTTATTTAAGATTTTTTGAATTGTTTTCTTTTCGAAATTATAATATCGATCATAAATTGAAATTCGATTCTTAACTATAAAATCAAAATCTTTTTTCAATAGTTTGTAATCAAGACTAATCATTCTATCAAAATAACCTTCTATAAATTTTGATAGTAATTTACTTATTCGTCCTGTTTTATAGTAATTATCGGTACTTAAAACAAAACCATTTTTGTTTTTTAATATTATTTGATTTGATAAAGTTGTTTTACCGCTTCCAGAAGGACCGCTAATAAATATAAGCTTCATTTTTATTATCTTCTCTTTTTTAAGACTTTAAGTTTACTATTAGTAAATACTTTTAATTTTTGAAAGTACATTTTTTCTTTTTTTTAATTTTTAGAATAATACTAAATACACTGCAATGGCTTATAACCTTGCATAAATATTAAATATGTGTCTTTATATGAGTGTAAATAAATTATTTCTATTCAATTATCTAATGTTTTGTTATTAATTTCTCTTGGAATTTGATAATATTAATTGATAACTTAATTTTATTACTTATATATTGCAATGATTTCTAAATTTTTAAGTAAACTAAAATCAATTCTATTTAAAAGTGCCGTATCCACTGAAACTCCTTTAAAGAAAGAAAAAAAAGTAACTAAGTCTGCTAAAACTTCAAAAACAAAATCAAAATCAAAAACAAAATCAAAAACTAAAACAGTTAATACTAAAAAAAATATTGAAACTTTAACCACTCTTCCTGGTGTTGGAGCAAAAAGTGCAAAAGCTTTATATGAGGCAGGGTTTAAAACAACAAAAGCAGTTATTGCCGCTGACGAGAAAGATCTTTTAGCCGTATCAGGAGTTGGAATAAATCTTGTTAAGAAACTTAAAAAGCTAAAATAGTTGAATTTTATATCCTTACCTTTCTGAAAAATTAAAAATTATTATTTGCTATGAATTTATAATCTTTAGCAGATTATCTTCTTTTTGCTTTTCTTCTCTGTTGTAACTTTCTTTTGTATTTTTCAATAGGGGTTTCATGATGCCTTAGTCTTTTTAAATCTGCAAAAATTCCCGATTTAGATACTTGTCTTTTAAATCTTCTAAGGGCAGATTCAATTCCCTCATTTTCTCCAACTGTAACTTGTGTCAAAATTTTTTCTAAATAAAATTTATTCTAGCACCTTGAAAGATATATTTGAAATTAACACTTCAACTCAAGAATTGATGGTTTATTTAGTTTAATTGGCTTATTTTTTTGCCCATTCAACAAATCTTTTTTTATTACTTTTTATATCTTGTAATGATTCAAAATAATATTGTTCCCAATTATCTTTAGGCAGTCCAAGAAATAACATTAGATTTAATGGGTATTGATTGCTATCAGTACAATTTCTAAAATCATCCCTGAATAAAAAGATTTCTTTTTTAAGAGCAATTGCGATGCCCAATTCAATCATTACACCTTCATCTGGTGGATTTCCATTAACAATCGCAAAAATACAATCACATTCTTTTAAATCATGGAAATTACTTCTTGCAACGTCATATGCCCATTTACTTTCTTGTTTTATTAATGGTTTTGCTCTATCAAAAGGTTCAAATACTTCTACATTTAAATCATTGAAGATTTGAATAAATTCATGTAAGAGAGTTTTAGTTTGTTTCGAAAATCCATATGAATTTGCCAAATATAATTTCTTTCTCAACTTAAACCTCTTTTTTTGATGTACTCTTCGCGGTCACTTTTTGAATTTAAAGTATTTTCCCAGGGGAAAACTATCCATTGGCTTTTTTTAGATATAAATAATGTATTCCACCATGTAGGTTTAATTTTACTAAATAATACAAAAAACATTGCGCCTTCAATATCCTTGAAGGTCTTTAATGTAAGACCAGTTTCATAAACATCATCTACTATTAGTGAATTTTTTGTTGGTTCTGAAATTAATTCAACTTTTAATTTATGACTTAGTGCTACAGCAAGACATAATCCACCACGAGGAACTCCATATATTCCAGAAAATTCCTTAAACCTACATTTATTGGCTATTTGTTCTACGCTTTTATCAAATTCGCTCCAAGTAAAATAACTAATCATCTTAATTTTCTTTTTTTTCTGACGTAGTAGCGTAATTTGAAGCAATTACACTTAAAAGTGCTACTACTTGCTCATTTGGACAATTGGTATTTTTTTTTAAATTTTCACATTCATTTATTATCTTGACGTAAGTATCCTCGACAATCCCATTCATTTGATCGATACTAAAAGAATATGGTTTATTCATTTTTTAATTATTCATAATTTTATTTTTACTTAAATATCTAACGAAGTAAATATTTTAAGTATTTAAAGATAAATTTATTCCCACATGGGATCAATTAATTTTTCAATTCTAAGTGATGAAGGAACATAACTATGTAAAGTTTCAATTTTTATGGCCCATTTTTTAGAGTTACCCTTTAAACTTTCGCTTTCAATTAGGTTTGTTAGAGGAATCCTTTTTCTAACTTTTAGAAGGCCTAGACAAGCTTCCCAGGCTTCTTGATTTTTATAAATATCTAACCAAAAATCAAAAATATTTTCTAAGATTTCTAAAGGGATATCAAATGATATTCCCATTGAAGGTCTTTCAATTAAATAATTTTTG
>QCQW01000044.1 GCA_003212055.1 Prochlorococcus sp. AG-459-A02 | reverse complement strand
TAGAAGGTATTACAAAATTATGTCTAAATCTCCTCAAGATGTTTTAAGTCAAATTAAAGACGAAGGAATTGAACTAATCGATTTAAAATTCACTGATATTCATGGAAAATGGCAACACTTAACTCTAACATCAGACATGATAGAGGAAGATTCTTTTACAGAAGGCTTAGCATTTGATGGATCATCAATAAGAGGTTGGAAAGCAATTAATGCTTCGGATATGTCAATGGTTCCCGATGCAAGTACAGCTTGGATAGATCCTTTTTATAAACATAAAACCCTAAGTATGATTTGTTCCATACAAGAGCCAAGAAGCGGGGAGCCTTATGATAGGTGTCCAAGAGCTTTAGCTCAAAAGGCATTAAAATATTTGGACTCAACTGGTATAGCAGATACTGCATTTTTTGGACCTGAACCAGAATTCTTTTTATTTGATGATGTTAGATATGACTCTAAAGAAGGAGGTTGTTTTTATAGTGTAGATACTATTGAAGCACCATGGAATACAGGGAGAATTGAAGAAGGGGGAAACTTAGGATACAAAATACAATATAAAGAAGGATATTTTCCAGTAGCTCCAAATGATACTGCGCAAGATATCAGATCTGAGATGCTTCTTCTTATGGGTGAATTAGGTATCCCCACAGAGAAACATCACCATGAAGTTGCTGGAGCCGGCCAACATGAGCTTGGAATGAAGTTTGATTCATTAATAAATGCAGCTGATAACGTTATGACTTATAAATACGTGGTTAGAAACGTAGCTAAAAAGTATGGAAAAACAGCTACCTTTATGCCTAAGCCCGTTTTTAATGATAACGGAACCGGAATGCATGTTCACCAAAGTTTATGGAAGAGTGGGCAGCCTCTATTTTTTGGTGAAGGCGCATACGCGAATTTATCTCAAACAGCAAGATGGTACATCGGAGGCATACTTAAACATGCTCCTTCATTCCTAGCATTTACTAACCCAACTACAAATAGTTATAAACGATTAGTTCCAGGATTCGAAGCACCTGTAAATCTAGTTTATTCTGAGGGTAATAGATCAGCTGCAGTAAGAATACCTTTAACAGGTCCAAGCCCTAAAGCTAAAAGATTAGAATTCAGATCAGGTGACGCACTTGCAAACCCTTACTTAGCATTTTCTGTAATGATGCTTGCTGGTATTGATGGAATTAAAAATCAAATTGATCCTGGTGATGGAGTAGATGTAGATTTATTTGAACTTCCAGCTGATGAACTTGCAAAAATTGATACAGTACCTTCATCTCTAAATGATTCACTTAATGCACTAAAAGCAGATAAGGATTATTTATTAGCTGGTGGAGTATTTACTGAAGATTTTATTGATAACTTTATTGATATAAAATACGAAGAGGTACAACAACTTCTAAGATATACCTGGCAATGCAATAATCGCCTGACTCTTCCAATGAGTGGTACAGGAAGTGCAGCTATGGAAGCTTCAATAGCGAATTTTATAGAGGAAGGAGAAAAAATTCTTATCGCTAAAAAAGGATATTTTGGAGACAGACTAGTTGATATGGCAACTAGATATAAAGCAGATGTATCTGTTATTGAAAAACCTTGGGGTGAATCCTTTTCTTATGAAGAAATCAAGTATGAAATAGAGACTAAAAAACCAGCCATATTTGCTATTGTTCATGCTGAAACATCTAGTGGGGTTTTACAACCTCTTGATGGAATTGGTGATGTATGTAGAAAAAATAACTGCTTGTTTTTAGTTGACGCAGTTACTTCCCTTGGCGCTCTAGAACTATTGATAGATGAATGGAAAATAGATTTAGCGTATAGTTGTAGCCAGAAAGGATTAAGCTGCCCGCCTGGATTGAGTCCTTTCACAATGAATGAGAGAGCTGAAGATAAACTAAGTTCTAGAAAAACAAAAGTCCCCAACTGGTATTTAGATTTATCCCTTTTAAATAAATATTGGGGTTCTGATCGCGTTTACCATCATACTGCCCCTGTAAATATGAATTTTGCTATTCGAGAAGGTTTACGATTAATTGCTAATGAAGGTTTAGAGAATGTTTGGAATAGGCATAATGCTAATGCAAAGAAACTTTGGAATGGTTTAGAAAGTCTAGGCATGGAATTACATGTGTCAAAGGATTATCGATTGCCAACTCTCACTACAGTTAAAATTCCCCCTGCAGTTGATGGAGATGGTTTTAGAAATCATCTTTTAAGAAACTTTGGAATAGAAATAGGAAATGGACTTGGAGAATTGTCTGGTAAAGTTTGGCGAATAGGATTAATGGGCTTTAACTCAAGTGAGGAGAATGTAGACAGATTATTAAACCTATTTGATACTGAGTTAAAAAAATATTCTATTTTTGAGTCCTCAACTTTTTAAACCATAATTGTAAAACTTGACTGCATTCTTCTTCTAAAATACCTCCTACAATTTCCATTTTGTGATGAGAACTTTTGTGCTTTGATAAATCAATTGAGCCGCCAAATCCACCTCTTTTCTTATCGTAAGCACCAAAAACTACTTTACCCATCCTTGCTTGAATAAGTGCCGATGCACACATGGTACATGGTTCTAAATTTGTGATAATAATACATTCATTAAATCTCCAATCCTTTTTTATTAGAGATGCCTGCTTTAGAGCCATTATTTCAGCATGACCTAATGGATCTTTATTTATATTTCTCCTGTTAACCCCTCTTCCAATACATCTTCCTCTATCATCTAAAATTATTGAACAGATTGGTAACTCTACTTTTCCAATTTCTACTGATCTTCTTAAAATAGAGTTCATCCATCTATAGTAATTTGAAATATTTATTCCTTTCTGTTGATCATAATTACTATTTTCATTTTCAAAAATATACCTCATTTACCAATATTGAGAATAAACTTATTAATAGATATCTTATCTGATGACTGAAGATTTAATAAATAAAAAAGATATATACTTCCCTTCGTATTTAGGGACTAATGATAACTTAATTACTCTTCTAAATAGAGCAACTCAAATTCTTTGTGACTGGTTCTCTAAATCCGAGAAATATGGTCCTTTGCCCATTGATGAGAATTTCAAGTGCTTAATGCCTGATGATGATGGTAATTCTACAGAAGATTTGTTTTCTGAGATTCAATCCCTCCTGAATAATTCATTTAATCCTGCTCATCCGGGCTCTCTAGCTCATCTGGATCCCCCACCTTTGATTTTTTCTATTTTAGGAGATTTAATTGCTGCTGGATTAAATAATAATCTTCTTGCCTACGAGTTGTCTCCAAGTGTGACTTTGCTTGAGGAATCATTATGCAAATGGTTTGCAAAGAAATTAGGGTTTAATGATTCTTCAGGAGGTATAGCAGCTAGCGGAGGCACTTTAAGTAATTTGAATGCACTTATAGCAGCTAGATATAATTCTGGATTAGGTTCAGATCCCAATTCTGTATTACTTGTTAGTGAAGATGCTCATTCCTCCTTTATTAAATGTACAAGAATAATGGGTCTTGATGAAGCAAATCTTGTCAGGATTAAAACTGATAATAACGGTTCTATGGATATACAAAATCTAAGAAATACTATAGATAAATGTTTTTTTGATAATAAAAAGATCTTCGCTATTGTTGCCACGCTAGGTACAACTGTAAGGGGAGCAATTGATCCTATTAAAGAAATAAGTGAAATTTGCAAAGAAAGAAATATATGGCTACATATCGACGGCTCCATTGGAGGCATTTTTGCCGTAACCTCTATTGCAATAGAGGGTTTAAATAATATTAATCTGGCTAATTCGATAACAATAAATCCCCAAAAAATACTTGGCATTACAAAGACATCATCTGTGTTATTAGTTTCAGAAATGAGTACTTTAAAAAATACATTTTCTACTGGACTTCCTTACCTATCATCTAAAGAGGATGTCATAAACAGAGGAGAAATAGGTATACAAGGTTCAAGGCCCGCAGAAGTTATTAAATTATGGCTTGGTTTATGTTTTCTAGGTCTGAATGGAATAGAAGATATTTTAAAATCTTCAATAAAAAGAAAAGATTTTTTTATAAAGAATATTAGTAAAAATAAATATGAAATATATTCAGGTCCCTTACATATTGTCTCATTTTTACCAAAGGGACTTGCACCAAAAGATACTGATTTATGGACTAAAACTAAAGTGAATGAACTAATGAAAAATAATTTTATGCTTTCAAGACCAAAATTTAAAGGTAAATATTTTTTAAGGGTCGTCATGGGAAACTACAATACAAAAGAATCTCATATCGAAGAACTTTTGAAATCTTTAGATGCTTATCAATGAATGCTAGTAGACCAAAAATTATTGCAATAATAACAGGAGTTATTTCTATAGCAATTTGTATTGCTTACTTACTTTTTATAACTATCTTTGATTACAGAACTTATCTAAATGATCAATTAACAAATTTTACATAGGAAATGGAGGCAAACTTTTATTTGATTTAAAATACTTTCTTACCTCTATTTTTGAAATAGCTTCTTTTACGAAATTATTTAAAATGTCCTCTCTCTTACTTATTCTGTAGATCTTGTCTACAACTTCTTGAATTCCTCCATCGCCCCAATCTTGCCCATTTTTAAAATATTCAATCAAACTTAGTCCTACTATTTTTATTAACCAGCCTGCTGTAATTGACTGTATAGATTTAGATATTATTATTTTAGTTAAACTTGTAGCTAAAGCAGGAGAAAGAATGGCTAGGCCACCTTTTAGTATTCCTTGTTTAGCCAATACGCTTAGCAATGACTTAGATAAATCTTTCGCATCATTTTTAGTAAGCTTTATTTCATAAATTTTTGATAATTCCATTATCATTTGAAGATTAACTGAGGTAGTAGTAAGAAAATCAACCGCTGGAAGTGGATTAACTAGGATTACTCCTCCTGTTACCCACATATATTTATTAATCACTTTAATTGACATTAAATTTCTTTGTTCTTGTACAAAATTTTTACTTTTAATACCTAACTTTTTTGAGCGAAGAAGGATATTATCAGCCAATAACTCTTCCCCATTATTATCTAGCGTTTCAATTATTTCTTTAAACAAACTTCCTACCTCCGGAACTAAATTTAAGGCATCTGAGTTTACAGAAGGAGATTGTTGGGATATTGCAATAGTTTTAACAATAGAAATTTTATTTTTTCGAGCTGAAGTTATAGAAATTATATTTTCTTTGATGAGGTTATTTTCATCTCTAGTCCTTAAATCACATTTATTTAGCACTATTATTATTTTTTTTCCTATTTTCAATAATTCTTTAATTAAATAATTTTCGTATTTATTTATATCCTGATCTAACACAAAGAGAACTAAGTCGGAATTTGATGCTTGTAAAATTGTTCCTTTTTCTCTTTCTTCACCTAACTTAGATGGTTCAAATAATCCTGGAGTATCAATTATATTAATGTTTCTTTTTAAGATTGGGATACGAATTTTATAACTATTAAATTGCTTTGTTGTACCAATTTTTGCTGAAGTTTGTCCAACAATATTTTTTAATAATGATCTTGCTATTGATGTTTT
>QCQW01000043.1 GCA_003212055.1 Prochlorococcus sp. AG-459-A02 | reverse complement strand
ATGATAAAAATAATTAAAATAAAAATTTTCATTAAAGATTTTTATTTTCGATCTAAAAAGTTTTTGTTTTTCTAATAATAAAATTATTTTTTGTTATTACTGAAGATTCATTTACTTCAAAACCATTAATTGCTGATATTTCTCCTTTTATACCTTCTAATGTTAATTGCTCGATAATGCCTTTTATTACTTCATCCTCGACTAATTTTCTATCAATCCTTTCAGGTGTAATATCTGTAAGCCATTTTGAGGTCTTTTTTTTTACAACCTCCGTAGGGTTAGTTATTTTTAAGTAGATAGCCATTTTTTTAGTTATTCAGTTGAATTATAAGCATTAAATCTTCTTAACTTTTATTATTGTCATTACTTTCCCATTCAAGAAATTGAAAAACAAAAATTGCAAAGATAGAGAAAAATACTATAAACAACCCTAACCATCCAAAGAATTTGTGCTCTGTAAAAAGATTAGTAAGCATTGATTTTTCTTGATATCTTGATTCCATTTCATATTGGTAAGAGTCAATAACTTGAAATATATTCATAATTAATAATTTAATTAGTCTCTCAATAAATGAATAATAGTTTCAACCGTTTAATTTAATAAATGCTTCCGATAGGAAATCTGGCCTTTTTCTTATTATAGAAAAATTTAGTTTATTTATTAATACTAAATTGACTTCAGCAATCGTTAAGATTTCTTGTTTCCTGTTAATAAATTTTGAAATTACATTAATCCGTGGACTTTTTTCAATATTGAATTCGCTTTCTATTGTTATTTTTTCACCAAGTAATAAAGGGGATTTATATTTTATTGAACTATTGATTAAAGGTAAATCGAAGCCTTTTTTAGTAAGTTCAAAATAACTTATACCTACTTCTAAAAGGGCATATATTCGGCTTTCTTCAAGCCAATTAAAATATGTACCGTGCCACATTACGCCTGCATGATCAGTATGTTGAGGTAAAACAATTTTTTCTATTTTCCAAACTGGTTTTGAAATCATCTTTTATTTAAAAATATTTTTATTCAATGAAAAAAACTTATTTTGATATTGTAGATTAATTTTGTTTATTAACATAAGAATCATCAAAACTATAATTATAAATTTATGTTTAATCGCAAAAATAGAAGTAGAAAAATGAAGAAGATTTTTCAATGGGAAGAATATTTAAATTGGAAAAATATGTCAAAAGAACAGAAATTAAATTTCAAGAGGGCGTGCATATTCCCATTTTTTGTCTATATAATTTATGTTTTTCTTAATAAGTACTCCTTGGCAATTCTTTTGTTAATAGGTCTTTATTTTTTAATTAGATTTAAAAATAGAAATAAGTTGGGGAGATGAATATTTTTTTATTTTGATTTATTTAAATTTGTTTTAAAAATATCTATTTTTTCTAAATAACTTTATTGTCATATGACAATAGTATTAGATAAGTTTTTTTTTATGAAAAGAATAATTTTGTTTTTATGTGTATTAGTTTTTTCAATAATTTCTAATACGAATAATTTATTAGCAAAAGAAATTGAAAATAACATTAAAGATAATATTTCTAATGAAATTGAAGAAATTAAGCCTGATAATAAAAAAACTAATATTTCTAATTCTTCAGCAGAAGATATATTTGGTGATGAACAAACATTCCCATTCGTTGCAGGTTTAGGAAAAAATGCAGCACATTGATTTAAAAGTTCTTGTAACGTAGATAAAGATTTTTTAATACTAATGAATGGTCTTAGGGTCCTTGAGCTTTCTGAGGCACTTAATGTTGATAACTCCGATTTATTAGCTGTTTGTGCAATTCTTAAAATAAAAGCAACATCTAGATTAAGCTTGCTTTCATTTGAAGAATGTAAAAAGTTAACTGATTACTATGAAAATAAAAATTAGATTTCTTTATATAAAATATTTTATTATTTAATCTCTTTAATCATTGAAACTAAGGTTGCATGAATTTCTTCTTCAGATATTTCACTTTTAAAATTGATAATTGCTGACTGGCCATCGTAGTTGATTTTTATATAGTTGTTATTAATTTCTTCCATATAAGCATTCTCAAATCCTGATATCTTCCCATAATGAATAAGATATTTGTGAACTGAATCAATGTGATCTTTATTCATATGATCACAAACTCTTTTACTTGTTTCTTTACTAATTATTTTCATTTAAGGAATAAATTTGTTTTAACCTAATGTATTTTTTTCATTATTCAAAGTTTTAATCATTTTATTTATTAAGTTTTTAACTTCATTTTTATCTACAGCTCTAACCAAGTTATTTCTCAAATTTGATGCTCCTTTAAAGTCTTTGCATGTCCATGAGATATGTTTTCTGGCAATAAGCAAGCCGTGATCTCCTTTTTCTTTTATTAATTCATCAAGATGTTCAATAATTAAATTTAGTTTTTCTTCTGTGTTTGGCTCTTTAAAATTTTTATTTTCTCTAATGGCATAATCTATTTCTCCTATTTTCCATGGGGATCCTAAAATTCCTCGTCCTATCATTACTCCATCAGCATTTGTTTTTTTTAAACAATTAATAGCGTCATCTGGATTTTTGATATCTCCGTTAGCAATTACGGGTATTTCCAATAACTTTTTAAGTTTACCGATCATTTCCCAATCTGACTTGCCTGAAAAACCCTGTTTTCTTGTTCTTCCATGAAGCGTAATCATTGTTGCTCCGGCGTCTTGAAGCTTAAATAAGAAATCCTCTATATTTTCTTCTTTACTATCCCATCCGAGTCGTGTTTTTACTGTTACTGGAACTTTAACCGCTTTTACGACATTTTTGACTAATTCTATAGCAAGTTTTCGGTCTTTAATTAAGGCACTACCTCCACCTTTCTTTGCAATTTTTTTTACTGGACATCCCATATTTATGTCAATTAAGAAAGCTCCAGAGTCCTCAGCTTTTTTTGCAGCTTCAGAAATAGCATATGGCCTATTATCAAATATTTGTACTCCAACTGGACCTTCTTCTAAATCTATTTGATTGATTTTTTGTGTTCCAAATCCTTTTTTAAGACTTGTGGCATTTAACATTTCTGTAAAAAGTAAAGAGTTCGGAGCCCATTTACGTACAAGTCGCCTAAAAATGTTATCTGTAACTCCTGCTAATGGCGATAGCATCACCTTACTTGTAATTATCCTATTAACCCCCCTTCCTTTTAGCTTTATATTTGAAAACATATAATTATAAATTTATTTAATCTTTATTTATTATAAATTCCCATATGGAGTTGATTTTATGTTTTCTAATTAATTCTTTAATTTTACTATAAGTGCTTTTACTGAAATAGGCCTAATTGATTACTTTTTTTGCTAGTTTATATTGAATTGAAATTAAAAAAGGGAATTTTTTCTTGTTTATATTAGTATCTATTTTTCTTCCAATAATTATTTTTATTGCACCAATAAACGTAAAGGCTATACAAGGTAATTTAGATTTATCAAGTGCTCAAACTTCAGTAGGCAAAAGATTCGCTAAAGTTTTTTGTGATGCCAAGAGGGAAGGATTAGATTCTGATTTTGCAAGTGAATATGCTTTGAATAACACATATTTAAAATTTGTAGCATTTCCAGACGATGACGAATATTTGAATAATTTATGGAATTTTACCCATAATAATATAATAGATAATTGTGGTGAATTTGTAGATATAAATGATTTAAAAGACTTAGAGATGTTTTTTAAAGAAGAGAGTTTAATTGCATCAAATAGGGAACTCTATTTACCAACTTTTGAGAATAATTAGATTAAATTTTTAGCATGTACTAAAATATAAATAGAATATAAAACTTTATGAAACTGTTAGGTTTAAATTCACCTGAAATATTCATAATTATAGTCGTTTTGCTCTCAATTTTAGGTACAAAAAGAATAGAAAAAGGTTTCTTATTATTTAAAAAATTATTAAAATTCCTTTTAACTACAGAGAAAAATCAAACTTTAGAAAATTCAAAAGTTAAACTAAAAAAACCAGAAGAAAGTGAAGTCAAAGAAGAAAAAGTAGATGAAGAATTGAAATCAAAGGAACCAGAAGAAAGTGAAGTCAAAGAAGAAAGAATCGAACCAGAGGTAAAATCAATTAAACCTAAAAAAAGAACAGTTAAAGATGAAATAATAGACGTAAAAGTAGATTCTGATAACAAATAATATTCTATAATTAAAAATTATTAGGTAGGTATAAATCAAAAGATAGTGTATTTTTTGAATAATTTGGCTATTTTTTTTTATTCAATATAAAGGGTCTTTATTTTAATTTTTCAATTTGAATTATAAGAAGGTTGTTATGAATCTAAAGCTACTTCGATAGCTGCTATTAAGTTTTCGTCAAACGGTTTAACACCTGGTTTGAATCTTGCAATTACTTTACTATCTTTTCCTATAAGAAACTTCTCGAAGTTCCATTCAACATCTCCTTCAGGTTCAACTTTGTTTAGGGTTGTGTATGGTTCTGTAGTGTTGCCTTTGGCATGAACTTTTTCATAGATTTCAAACGTAACGCCATATTTTGTTGTGCAAAAATCTTTTATTTCTGAAAGGGAGTCGGGTTCTTGTTTTCCGAAATCATTACAAGGGAATGCAAGTATTCTTAGGCCTTTGCTTGAATATAAATCATGTAGTTTTTGAAGATCCTTATACTGTGCAGTATTTCCGCAATAACTAGCTACATTAACAACTAAAATTACTTCCCCTGAATATTCACCTAGTTTTATAGGTGACCCGTCTGCGGAAAGAACAGTAGTATTTTGTACGTCAACTTGCATGTCTAAAAAAAATCACCCTTTGAAGATAGCAATGTATAGACTTTATTGTGTTTAATTTATATGATGATTTTGTTTGTTTCTTTTATAAGTTTTAATTTTTCATTTATTTAACCCTTTATAATTAATATTATTAATTAGTTTAAATTTGGACCCTTTAGACCCACTAACTGAAATTATTAATTCCGGTCAAGGTTTTTTACCTGCAATTGCTTTAGAAAGAATTATTTGGGCAATGATTGGAATCTTTTTTTTAGGAGCAATTTCAAGATCAATAACTAAAAGCATTAGAGGTCAAAATTGGTTTGGTAGAAAATTTTTATTTAGTTATTCTAAAGATAAAAAAATTACAGATGATTCATCTTCACAACCTTCTGATGATGACGAATAAGTTTTATTTATATGAAAGAATCAATTTTTTCTAAAAAGAGAATTTTATTGCTTGGTAGTGGCGAGCTTGGAAAAGAATTAGTAATAGAATCCAAAAGATTAGGATTAGAAGTTATTGCAATTGATCGATATGAAAAAGCACCTGCAATGCAAGTTGCTGATTATTCAAGAGTAATTGATATGGGAGATAAAAATATTTTAAAAAATGTTATAAAAGAATCTAAGCCTGACTATGTTGTCCCGGAAATAGAAGCACTTTCAATTGAAGCCCTAAAAGAACTCGAGGATGAAGGATTCAATATTGTTCCCAACGCCAGAACTGTAGAAATCACAATGAATAGAGATAAAATTAGAGACTTAGCTTCTAGAGATTTAAAAATTAAAACTGCAAAGTTTGATTATATTTTTGAATTTGATGATTTAGAAAAAAAAGCAGATGAAATTGGATTCCCACTTTTACTTAAGCCTTTAATGAGCTCTTCAGGAAAAGGGCAGAGTTTGGTTGAAACAAAAAATGATTTACAAAATGCTTGGAAACAAGCGCAGGCAAATTCAAGAGGAAAGGTTAAAGGTGTAATTATTGAAGAATTTATTAATTTTGATTTTGAGTTTACTCTTCTAACTGTAAGAAAAGAAAATGGTGAAAATATTTTTTGTTTACCAATTGGACATCTTCAATCTAAGGGAGACTATCAATGTAGTTGGCAACCTTTAGAGATCAAGGAGTCCTTAATTATTGAAGCTAAGAGAATGACAAGTAGAATATTAAATAACCTTAATGGAGCTGGATTATATGGAGTAGAGTTTTTTATAAAAGGAAGTGAGGTTATATTTTCAGAACTATCTCCAAGACCACACGACACTGGTATGGTTACATTAGTTAGTCAAAATATTA
>QCQW01000042.1 GCA_003212055.1 Prochlorococcus sp. AG-459-A02 | reverse complement strand
TTATTTGGATTGATCTAGTAGGAGATTTTCTATTTATTCTTTTCTGAAGAAAAGAAAAATCAAATGCAATTTGTTCTTTAAAATTCCAAACTAATAACTCTCCATCAAGAACATAATCATCTTTTATATATGACATTTTATTTACTAATTCTGGGAAAGATTCATTTACTAATTCTTGCCCTCTTGTCCATAAAGAAACATTCCTTGATCTTTTAATTAATTGCATCCTAATACCGTCGTATTTCCATTCAAATTGAAAATCATTTATTGAATGTTTGAAGATTTTATCTTCAAAGTTATTTGCTAGAAGAAATGGAAATGGTTTGGAATTTAACTCTTCAAGGTTGATATTCTTATTAATTAAAAATTTATATGATTCAATTGAAGGCTTGAAATTACCCATCAATCTATGAGAAATAATTTCTTCATCAATATTAATTAGTTTTGATATTGATCTTGTTATTAATCCGATAGAGACTCCCACTCTAAAAGTGCCTGTAAGAATTTTATTGAAAATTAGATGGTTATCTTCAGGCAATGTTTCCCAAATATTTTTAATTTGTAAATTTTTCTCCTTCTCATTAAGTTTTGATAACTCAGGTATTGTTTTGCTTAGTAATTCATTGAGACTTATATTTGATAATTTTTTATTTCTGGAAGAAGTTTTATTTTTAAGTAATAACGTTATTACCTCAGCAGAATCACCAACTTTTAAATAACAGGTATCAATTAACCATTGAGGATATTCATATATTTGAGAAAAAAGATTTTTTAAATATCTTCCACTAATAAATCTCTTATTACTTTTTCCAGTTAGTAAATATATTGCCCATGAATTATCAATTGGTTCATTTGATAAAAAATATTTTTTTAAAACTTCAATTTTATTATTTGTACTATTAATTGAATCTAGATCGCCAAATAATTCTGAAAATTTTTTTAAGCTCATATTTATTTACCGAAGAAAAGAACATTTATTGATTCCTTTTCAACTAAATATTTACTTAAGGCTTCACTATCTCCATGATGAAAAAAAACATTTTTTGCTTCAGACTTTTTTACTACTTCCAGAATTCCATTCCAATCCGCATGATCAGAGATTGCGAATCCTTTATCATATCCTGATCTTTTTCTTAGAGCTCTTATTGACATCCATCCACTCGCAAAAGCTGTTTGAATATTTTTGAAATTTTTTAGATAAGAACCCTTACTTAAAGATGGCGGCAATAATATAAGACTTCCTTTAAGTGCATCTATCTTTTTTTTATTTTCGATTTTTATAGTATTTTGAATATTAATTCCAAGTTCCTCATAACAATTGTTTATTTTATAAATACTTCCATGGGAATAAATATTACCTTTATAATTTGTTTTCGAGATTTCGCTTAACAATCTCTGAGCTTTTCCAAGTGAATAGCAGAAAAGTAAAGAAGTTTTTTCTGGCGAATTAGTTATCCATTTTGAAATATCATTTGCTATTTTATTTGTCTGATCCCACCTAAATATTGGTAAACCAAATGTACATTCGCTTATTAAATAATCAGTTTTTACTATTTCATATTGTTTGCAAGTCTCATCTTTTTGAAGCTTAAAGTCACCTGAAATTAGCCATTTTTCTTCAGCAAAAATAAATCTTATTTGACTAGATCCAAGGATATGACCGGAAGGATGAAAAGAAATATTTATGCCATTTATCTTAAATTCTTCTCCATAATCAAAAGTCTTAATTTTTATATTTTCTCCAACTCTTTCTTTAAGAAGTATCGCAGTCTCGTTAGTAGAAAGGTATTCTTCACAGCCAAATGTAAAGTGATCAAAATGAGCATGAGTTATTAATGCTCTTTTTACTGGCTTACTTGGATCAATCCAAATATCAGCAAGTTCGCAATAAAGATTTCCATCTTTATATCTAATTAAATCTTCTTGTTTAGTTCTCAAAACTACATTTCTTACAATGGAGTTAATTTAGCTAATTATGCCCATGCTTGTTTTGATAAAGCTATGGCTGAAATTGTTATTAAAGAAATAACTACAACTTTGTTGCTCCAATTAATCATGAATGAACTAATTCTTTTAGAAGTAACTTTATTAGATAACATAATCTTTTTCTGATTTATTATGTGATTTTTTTTATTATTTTCTAAGTAGTTTAGATCTTTAATCTTATTTATTAATTTAGATTCGCAAGTTGTGAGTTGTTCTACTTGATTTAATAAATCAATATCTTCTGGGCTTAATAAAGTATTTAATTCTTTAATTTGCATCTCGTTTTTTGCAAGAAATTCATTAACTATTGTATCTGTACCAAACCCATTTTTTATTTTCAAAAGAATATCATCTCTTTGCCAGGATTTTTCGAGAGAATTTAAAATTTCGTTTAAGCTCATTTTAAGTATTTTTACTTATGATAAATTATTGTTTTTTTCTTCTGCGGATTATTCTTTTGAATAGTTAGAAAAAATAAGTTTTATTTAAGATTTGCTAATAAGTCTGTTAGGAAAATAGTTTATCTTTGCTTTTTCTGCAATTTTTCTTGAACTGCTTTTAGCTTTAACTTTAGTTAAATTAATTACTTCATCTGATACATTTTTACCCCTTTCAAAATAACTTTTAATTTTTTCTAATTCTTGTTTATTTAATCTTTTTGTAGCACCTTTCGCGTTGATTCCTAGTTTCTTGCAGGCTAATAATATTTTATTACTTTGGACATTAAGGTCTTTGGCAATGGTAAAAATCGGAGTGTTGATAGACATTATTTCCTTAGCTATGGAATTTATTATTAATATTATATTTATAATTTAGAAATTAAAAATATTTTAACTATTATTAATTTCAATGATTTTTTGTTTGATTAGGCTACTTCATCTTCGAAATTATTTAGATCATTAAACTTTTTCTTCATAGTTGGGTTATTTCTCGTTAATTTCTTTACAGTTAAATCTTGGGATTTGCTGTCAGCGGATAAAAGGTGTTTTTTTGAAAGAATTAAAGCCTCCTTAGTTTTTTGTAAATGGGTTATTGATTTATCAATTTCTGAAATTGCATCATTAAATCTATCTTGGGCGAGTGAAACATTTTTACCAAAAGCATTCTTAAATTGCGCAAGAGTACTTTCAAAATTAGTTATGTCATAATTCTCGCGTTTCATTAGGTCAATTTGTGATTTGTATTTTAATGCTTCAGTAGATGCATTTCTTAGTAGAGAAATAATTGGCAAGAAAAATTGCGGTCTTATGACATACATCTTTGGGAATCTATGAGACACATCTACTATGCCTGCATTATATAGTTCACTATCTGGTTCTAGAAGGGAAACGAGCACTGCATACTCACAAGATTTTTGTCTTCTATCTTTATCTAACTCTTTTAAAAAATCTTCATTTTTTCTTTTATTAGTTCCATTTAAACTCTCGTTCTTCATCTCAAACATTATGGATACGACTTCAAGTTTATTTTCATCAAACTCTCTAAATATATAGTCACCTTTACTTCCTGAAGTGACATCATTATCCTTTTCAAAATATGAGTTTTTGAATGCTGTGGCACGATTAAGATTAAATTGGGTTTCGCAATGGATTTCTAAGGTTTCACCTACCATTTTTGTAGACAATCTTGATTTCATTTCTCTAAGCTCCTGAATAGTCAGGTCCCTTTCACTAATTTTGCTTTTAAACTTTTCTTCAATTAACTTTTCATTTATTGATTGTTCAAGCTTTATCTTTTCAATTGAATTAGTTAAGTATGAGTTTTCTTTCTCTAAATTAGTTACAGCTTCATTAATTTTATTTTTTAAAGATAATTCTGAAATTAAAGACTGGTTTCTAATCTCACCCTTTAAGTTTTTTAATTCATTATTTAGTGAATTAATTTTAGTTGATGCTTGATTTCTTAATTCATTTAAGGCATTTTTTTTCTTTTCTTCAGCAATATTTAATTTAGATTCTAGAGCTTGTACTTCGGTCTCTTTAAGGCGGTTTTGCTCTATTAACTGTATTTTTAATTCTCTCTTTAAAATTTCTAAAGCTTTTTTATTATCTTCCTCAGCTAAAAGAAGTCTGTCTTTGATTTGTTTATTGAATTCTTCGTCTTTTATTTGAAGAAGTATTTCTTCAAAGCTGCTGGGATCAATTCGGAAAGTTTTGCCGCATGAAGGACATTTAATATCTTTCATTTTTCAATTACAACATTAATATTAGAAAGGATTTAATATTCGAATTATTTAAAAAGAATATTATTCTTGACTAAGAATAATCAATGATCCGATATTATGCACTAAAAAAATAAAATAATTAATTAATGAAGTTTATATTAATCCAGATTCCTTAAGAATATTAATTTTATTTGCTAATTCAATATCTGCTGAGGATATTGATCGATCTAACGTTTTGTGAGAAGAAACTGTGTAACCACTATCATCAACAAATTCATCTTCTGAATCTTTTAAGTGGGCATTCTCATTTTGGAGATCTTTATAATCATCTGACTTGTATATATTTGATTTGCTGACATTGCTATATCCAAAATTCGCAATTCCTCTTGCATCTAATGCTTCCTCAACTAATATTCCAACTACCTTAGATCTACTTATAGATTCGCTCTTGGATATTTCATCAATAATTTCAAGTACTCTTTTTCTAGGTAGATATCCTATTCTTTTAACTTTATTTTCCATAAATATTTATATATGTCGATATTGTAACACTTCTGTCAAATTAAATTGGATTTTGATTCATAGAGTAATAGGATAAATTCTAATAATGAGATTAAAGTATAATTTTTAAGGAACACTCTATTGAAATTTATTCCTCAAATAATAATGAGGATAGTTTTATATTCTTCTTCAAATTGCGCTTCCTGATTAGCTCGGATTTCTGAAATTTCCCAATTTAAATTTTAAATATTATGAAAGATAAACTATATGACAATGCTGATAGCTTTGCAATGTCATTTGATGAGGAATGGAAAAATATTGATTGTGATGATTTAATATTAAAGATAGACAAGGTATTTGAACTTTTATCAGACCACCCTTTTTTAATCTCTAATCCTGAAAATGCAAGAAAAATGGCAGAATTTAGGATATTTTCATTAAAGAAATTTCAATAATTAGTTTTAAGATATATTGAGATTAATTATTTAAATTTTATCTTCATTAATTCAGTTTACATAGTTGGCGAATTAAAAAATCCCTTACTATATAAAAATATTATTATGCCAATTATTGGACCTATTCCAAATACAAATAGTACTAGTTTTGCAGAATTTTTTGTTTGCCCTAACTTTTGATCTATTAAATTTGAATTAGCTTGAATTTTTTTTGATTTTTTCTTTTTCATGAAGGATATATTACTACAGAGCAACTTTAAAAGATTTTGAAATGTTATTGATTTTGAAATAATTTTTCAATTTAAAGAAATTAATATGAAAATCAAAAAAGATCATATTGTATAATGTAAAGACTATAAAGCAAATATGAGTGCAACTAAGAGAGAGGAAGTATGTTCTCACCTTAGATATATAAGGTTAGAGCTTAGAGAGATGCATCAAATGCTTATAAAAGAAGATTTGATGCCAGATCTTAATGAAGCAAAGGAAGTTCATGCACAACTTGATGCTTTATTGGATTTATTATCAGAAAAAAGAGTAAAGAAGATAAAAAGCCAATTTTGAAAATTTTGGCCAATTCGAATATATTCAAAAATAATTTGTAGCTGATTCTATTTTTTTTCGATTATCATGCATCTGTTCTAATTTATTGTAAATTTCCTTAATTTGGATTTGTATTAGATCAGTTGAATTTATATTACTTAGCGCATCTAATGCTGATAGTAGGCTTTCCTTTGCTTCAATTAAATGTCTACATTCTTTACTGCCTGCTTCGTAGGACATGAGATTCAAATAAATATAATTATCACAAATATATTAAAAATTCTTCCGTATTGCATGATACCCTTATCAATTCAAGGCTTATTATTGTAATTTTCAATACAGAATAAGTAATTAGTTTTACTAGAATTTAAAAAAAAAATTATGCAAAATAACCCAAAAGATTATAAATTCTGTATTAAGTTAGCTTTGGATAATGCCAAAAAAAGAATTAAACTTCTGGATAAATCCAATAAAAATTGCGTTATAGAAGAATATAAGGAATGGATTAATGATGGTTTAACTAAGCATACAGTTTTACTACTAAGAGATGATCCGATTATCTAAAAATGATTTAAAAATATTTGCTAATATTTTGTACTAGAAGTAACTCTAACTAAAAAATAAAGACTCATAATAAAAATAATTGCCAAAATTATAGTTAATGATGAAA
>QCQW01000041.1 GCA_003212055.1 Prochlorococcus sp. AG-459-A02 | reverse complement strand
TGATTTAAAAATTGATTTTATCCAAACTGAAATATTATTTAAGTCGTCTTCAAAACCAGTTTTTTGAATCTTTTGATCAATATCAAACTTTCCCCAATTTGATCGTGATGATTGAGGAAAGAAGACTCCATCAAGGATCGATTGACTCAATTCAAATTTATCTCTACGTAATAATTTTTTATAGAGTATGTGTTCAATAATTCTATATCTTGAATTATACGCTTGTTTGTAAGGATCTTTTATTTTTATTTTTTGAAAATTTCTATCTGTTGAGAAAAAATTTCCTTCTTTAATTTCTATCCCTCCTCCCTTACACTCAACAATTAAAATTCCATAATCAGGCCAGACAATTACAAAATCTGCTTCTCCATTAACAAAATAACTATTTTTATTTTTTTTATTTATTTGAAAATCTCTCCAATTTCTTGAGTAATAGATTGTTATTTGATCATCTAAAAGTTCTTTAAAGCAATTGAAAAGGATTCTTTCTGCTTTTCTCTTTGGATCTTTTTCGACCTCCAATGGAATTTGTTTTGGATATATTTTTGCCACTAAATGTCTTCTTTAAAAAAACCAATATTTCTATATTTCTCTGTTCCAAATAATAAACCTCTATCTAGAAAACGATTAAAAACCTCACAAGATGTTTCAGGCAGCAAAGTACAATTATGACATGAAGCTAAAGAGCCTGTTAAAGAAATATCGTTTGCTCTATTCATACATAAAGGATCTGCAGAACACCATCTACCATCATTTAATG
The DNA here is from genome assembly GCA_003212055.1 of Prochlorococcus sp. AG-459-A02. Taxonomy (GTDB): domain Bacteria; phylum Cyanobacteriota; class Cyanobacteriia; order PCC-6307; family Cyanobiaceae; genus Prochlorococcus_A. Next base: position 5,729 of record QCQW01000041.1, on the reverse strand, counting down.
AGGAAGAGATTAAAGAATATATTTTATTTTTTTCAGCCATTCCTGCTAAACCCCCTAAAGTTCCATCTGCGTCAGAAGAAGCCGTATATAAAAGAATTCCAGCTTGCTGAATGCCATCATTTGATCTTGAATTATTACTATATATTTTTTCTCTAATTGATGACAAAGAATATCCACAAAAGCTGGATAATCCTCTAATTAACAAATGAGATATTGTATGTAATAAAAAATATCTTGGCGTTAATTTATTTTTTATTTCACTATATTCACCTCCATCTCTTAAGAAAGCATTTTTAAATGATCTTGAGGCAATATTTACTCTTTCAATAACTTCATTTCTAGATTCCCACTCCGATAAATAATCATTTAAAAAATTAATAAATATACCTTCACCATAATTTTCTATTGCTGGTAACCAGTCTTGATTACTTGGAACTACATTTTGTTTAAAGGTGGGACTCTCGGAAGGATTTATTCTTGAGAAAGAGCATAAGGCTCTAACCTCTCTTAATCTTTTAATTTTTGCTATCCCTGATATATAAATTTCAAATTCATCAGGAACTTCTTTTTTATCAGCTATAAAATCATCATCTTCGGCATCTTCCAAACATGAATCTTTCAAAACAAGATATTCTTGCATAGCCATTTTTTCTTCATCCTCTTCAGAATTTTTATGGGATATAAAAATATTACTTATTTCTTCAATTGAAAGTCCATTTTTTATCATTGATTTAAGCGCTGGATCAGTTTTAGATAATGTTTTTATAAGTATTGGAATATCTTCTTCATCAGATCTAATTATTTGAGTTAGGAGTTGTCCAACTTGATCATTTTTAATATTCGACCAAGGGGGAATACTTATTGCACTTTTAATATTTGGGAAATATAAACTTGAAGAACCTCTTTGAAATGCTCGAAAAGGTTTATCGCATTTTTTCTCCTTATTAAAGTGATCAACTTCTATCCAAGGAGAATTACATGAACAGGATATAGGGGGATTTAGAAATCCTGATTTATTAAATGCATCCTGTAGACTCCTTTGACTTTTACAACTTTCACACCTAACAAAAACTTTATCAATTGATGATCCTCTATCAATTAATTTAAGATCACTACCTTTGCAATTTTTTGTATGTCTTACAAATCTATTCCAAGGGAAATCATCTATATGTCCATTCTCGCAAGCTGCTAAAAATCTAATGGGAACGCAGAAAACTCTTTTTGATTTAGGTTTATCTTTTGAACAATAATTACAGTATTTATTATAAGATTCCAATCCATCTTCACCCCATTCATCTAAATCCTTAATCCTTCTACATTTTGGGCATTGAAGCCATCTGGGGAATTGAGTAACTCTAATATTATCTCCAGATAGAATCTTTTCTTTATCAATCAGTGGAGGTGGTTCTCGAAAGTCATTTACATTTAAAAATTTTGCAAGCCTAGGTTCAATAATTTTTCTTGAGTATTTCCAATTATCAAACAAAAGCACCATTGCAGAAATAGATGCTTTATCTGATCTAAAATCAATTATGCTTCCTGCGCCGCATGTAGATATAAAATTGCTCCTTCTTAAGGTTATTAGATCAATCATCTTAGTCTCCTTCTTGGACGGGTAATAACTCTTATACGAGACTCAGCTTCAACATTTCTAACATTAGAAAGGCATCTTGCTTCCTCGTATCTCAAAGGATCAACAGCAGCTATTTCAGCATCAATCATCAAAGAATTTCCTACATTTTTTGCTTTTTTAAAATAATTTCTTGGATTAGTTTCAAGCCAAAATGATTCAAAATCTTTTATTTGATTTTCTAAAAATCCATAGTTTTCAGGTGAAATTCTTTTACAACGAGCCAATAAAAAATTACTTACGTAATCAAAAGTTTCATGAAATTGTGTTAAATCAGGAGAATTTAAAGCTTTATTTGATAAATGCCTACATGCAGTAACCAGAACTGAAGGAAGAGCCTTTTTAATACACTCTGGAGAGAAAGGAGTCAAACTTGTAACTTCAACATCCTTGTAAAGATTTTGATGAATATCTTTAAAGTTTTCATAGCAAGACTTATCTCTTACTTTATTAGAATTATAAATACTAATAACTATTCCAGGATACTTTCTGCCTACTCTACTGGAGGCTTGAATATATTCCGATTTTGATTTTGTCTGTCCATTAATTATCATCAAACCTAGTCTTGATACATCAACTCCTACACTTATCATGTTTGTTGATAGGCAAGCGTCTACCGCATCATCTTTATCGCGACTCATATGCAGTTCCTCTAAATATTGCTTAATTTGTTGTTGCGATCTTTGCGAAGTTAATTCCCGTATATTTTGAATACTGCATGTTTCTTGATTGAAGTCTTTTGCAATACTTTTTAGTTTTTCTATAACCTGATCTTGATAAAGAACATTGGCCCCTCCAAGCTCTTTAAGAGAATTAAAGTAACTTACTAAAGTTGTATAAGTTTCAGCTTGTAGTTTTTGCGGATTATCATCTTCAATTTCTTTATAAATACTTTGTGCATGATGAAATGCAGCTGCAACAATACCTGAAAGCGCGAGTTTTGGGGAATTACACATAGTTGAAACACCTATATAAAGCCTCCCACTTTTACTTTCATCTTCAACAGCAAAACAAGAATCGTTAAAACTAGTTCCCTGTGGAGGAAATTGGATTAAATCTCTATCGAATAATGATTTAACTTGTACACTCGCATTTTTTATTGTTGCAGTTGATCCAATTATTTTTATTGGATTTTTTTTACTGCATATCATATCTATTGCAGATTCAAACAAGCCAGATATTGAGCCAAGAGGTCCTGAAATCAAGTGCAATTCATCTTGGAGAATTAACTCAGGATTTCTTCCAGTGGCTGAAAAAAATAAATTATTTGTTGCAGGAACTTTTAGAATCCGGATGAATTTATCAGTTGTACCTAAAAGAATTGATGGTCTTACGTTATATATATCTTCATCAACGGTGTATAAAGATAAATCTCCATAAAGTTTGCATTCCTTATTTTTACAAGAGGGTCTTATTGGCTCAGCCGGTTTCAAATCCCAGATTAATGAAGATTTACAGCAAGGACATTCCGTAATTTGCCTTGGATCACCAGTCTGAATTTCTTCATTTTCTAATATTTTTAAAGCATCCTTTCTCTTATTAGGTGAAGAGGGTTCACCTATCCATAAACCAATAGAAAAAACTTTAGAATTTTCATCACATAATTTACTTGATTTTCTAATATATTCAGATGCCAAAACTAACGCTGTAGCTCTTTCGAACTGTTGTGTAGTTAAAAGTCTTAGTGTATACCTAATTAAGACTTGAGTACCTGGGTCTGAAGTTTGCTTTGACTTAAAAGAAGATTTAAATAATAAAAATGAAATTATACAAAGATAAGCCTCAGTCTTTCCTCCACCAGTAGGGAACCAAAGAAGATCAGCTATATTTTTACTTTCTCTTTCTTCAGTTATGAAAGATTCTAATACCAGAAGGATAAATGCTAATTGAAATGGTCTCCATAAAAATGTTGTAGATTCATCTTTCCAACTACTTTGTTCTGCAATCGCTAAATTTGACAATTGAAATGCATTTCGAAACTCATTATCATTTCCAAGTGCATTAATTGTTGATTTAATTCTATGAGTAACGGTATTGCAAACGCTCAAGTTTGACGAGGCAAAAGTCTTTGAGATGTCTGGAAAATCATTTAACTTCTTAGATATTACATCCTCAATCCAAGACTCATATACCGAGATAAATCGAGAGAGTTTTTCAATTAAATCATTCTTTTCACATTTACCTAATAGTTCTGCATTAAAGGTATCATCATCAATTTCTCCAAAATATTTATTAGCTTTTGGATCTATAGGATTTAAAGCATGTGTTGGAACATATTCTGTCCATATTTTAGTTTTAGTTTTATTGCACTCTGCAGATACACCATGTCCAAAACACAAAGGTCTTGAAGAAGAATATAAAAATTCATACATTTTTGTTTCATAGTCGCCAGATTTCATATTTAAGGGCCTTTCAATAAAAACGTCAGGCTCTTTTGTAGAAACTATTATTTCTGGTTGAAATAAAATATATGGTGTTTTATCTACATAATCCTCACTTTTTCTAATTATTAAATCATTAACTAAAGTGATAGTGAAAAGATAAAGATTCTCCTCTTTTTTAAAAATACTAAAAATATGCAAATAAATATTATCTTCCAAATAAACTTTTTTATCTTCAATAGATAATTCTTTTATATACTCATAACTTTTCCTTTTCCATGCTTTCTTTTTTTCTTCTTCTATTTCAAAATATCTAGAAAATTTAATTTCAACTTCGAACTTGTTTTTATTTTTTAATTGAAAAGAAATTCCCAAGGAACTAGGTTCATAAATTAATTCTAGTGGTTGCTCATATTCATCATTTTCTGAAAAGCTTTTTTTTGAATCATTTCTTGCATCTGTAGATAATTTACTTGAATCTGATAATGTCTCTGCAATAGATAGTTCATCTTCAGATTTTGGTGTCGGAGAAATATATCCGTATAAATATTTTGATTTAGGACTTTCCTCAAGAATTTCATCTTCTTTCAGAGGGCCAATCAAACTAGCTTTTAGCTTAGTTAAAAAATCTTGTCTTATATCTCCTTTAATTTCCATTTATTTAAACCCTTGGCTTTAATATACCAACTACATTTGGATAAAAAATTACTTTTGGTTTAGTTTCAATATATTTTTTTATTTCTTTAAATTTTGTACTTTCATCTTCTCTTGGCAAAAAGTCTTCTATAAGTTTTGTTGTTGTACCAACCATATATATATTTTCAAATCTTGGAGGAATATTAGGAGAAAATAAATATCTTATTGAATCCGAAAGAGATTTTGATAGAGAACCAATATATATACATTTTTTCTTTGTCACAATATCAAATGTTGGTTCTTTAAAATTTGACTGGTTATAAATTATTTCAAGTTCGACAATATTATTTGGATGAGTAGAAAACCATTCTTGACCCATATCTGACATATAAGGTTTAGACTCATTTGACCAAACTATATCTCCTTCTCTACCTATAAAAACTCCATTTGATGATGGAATAAATTCTCTTTTATTACGTAATTTTTTGTAGTCAATTTTTTCAGAATGAAATTCACAATATTCGAGATTACTTATTGCTCTTGTTAAACCTACATAATAAATTCTATATTCATCTTCATTTAATCTATTTGATCCATTCGATTGAATATTAAGAACTATATTTTCAGACTCTCTACCCTTGAAAGAATGAATGCTACTAAATACATCATCACCATTTCCCCATTTTTCACTTCTGAATATTTGTGGAAGCTGCCTAAATCGAATATCTTCTTCCATTTGTTTTAAATCTAAAAAACCTTTTTCGTCACCAAAAAAACTTTCTATCAAATCAATATAATTTCCTAAATTACATTTAAAAATTTTTTCAATTCTATCCTCATTTAATTCAAAAATTATTCTCCAAAGGTCATCTAGATTTACCTTTTCTGCATTCGAGAAATACTTAAAAATAAAAGCAATAAATGGATCTATTATTTCATGTAAAAATCCAATCCGAAAAGAGGTTCGAACTCGATTTCTAAATCTAGGCAAAACATGTGCAATTACATCTATATTTCTTCGAAATAAGAGAACTTTGGGATTTGAACTTTGATTACTTTTTTCTCCAACAGATGAGGAATAT
>QCQW01000040.1 GCA_003212055.1 Prochlorococcus sp. AG-459-A02 | reverse complement strand
AATTTTGAGCCGAAAAAATTAAAGAAGAATTGGACTATTAAAGATAGTATTTCAACTTACAACATAGACAAATGGGGAGATAAATATTTTTCTATAAATTCCAAAGGAAATATATCAGTAACTAAAGATATAAAATCTGAAAATAAGATTGATCTTTTTAAGCTTGTCAAAGAACTTAAAAGTAGAGAAATAAATCCTCCATTAATTATAAGATTCAATGATATCTTGAAAGATCGAATAAATGCGTTACATGAATCTTTTTTAAAAGCAATAAAAACTTATAAATATAAGAACATTTATCAAGGCGTTTTTCCTGTCAAATGTAATCAACAGAAAAATGTCCTAGAAAAGATAATAGAGTTTGGTAGTCAATGGAATTTTGGTTTAGAAGTAGGAAGTAAATCAGAACTATTAATTGGCCTTGCACTTCTTGAAAACCAAAATTCATTATTGATATGCAATGGATATAAAGATAAAAAATATATTGAGATTGCTACTTTGGCCAGAAAACTCGGCAAAAATCCAATAATAGTTATTGAACAACGAGATGAAGTAAAAAGAATTATTCAAGCAGTTCAAGAACTTAATGCCACTCCATTGATAGGAATTAGAGCAAAGTTATCAAGTAAAAGTAGTGGTAGGTGGGGCAAATCTATTGGAGATAATTCCAAATTTGGATTATCAATCCCAGAAATTATGTCGACAATAAAAGAACTTAAAGAAGCAAATCTTATAAACGAAATGAAATTGCTCCATTTTCATATAGGAAGTCAAATAAGTGATATTGCTGTGATCAAAGACGCATTACAAGAAGCGAGTCAGATATATGTTGAACTATGCAAACTAGGAGCCCCAATGCAATATATCGACGTTGGGGGAGGATTAGGGATAGATTTTGATGGAACTAAAACCTCCTCCAACACCTCTACTAATTATTCTCTTCAAAATTATGCTAACGATGTAATTGCAACCATTAAAGATTCATGTGAATTAAACAATATTCAGCATCCAACCATAATCTCAGAAAGTGGAAGAGCAATAATTAGTCACTGTTCAGTTTTAATTTTTAATGTCTTAGGAACAAGCCATGTCAATTCCAAACTACAAATTTTTGACAACAAAAATCAACAATTAATCATTTCAAATTTACTTGAAACTTTCTATGAATTAAAAAAGCTTAAAAATAAAAAAATAAATTTATCTCAAATAATTGAACTATGGAATGATGCAAAAAAGTTTAAAGAAGATTGCTTAGTTGCCTTTAGATTAGGATTTTTAAGTTTAGCAGAACGGGCTTATGCAGAAGAACTGGCCTGGGCTTGCGCAAAAGAAATTTCTAATAATCTGAATAATGATGAAATCAATCACCCTGATTTATTTGAAATTACAGAAACTCTTGCATCAACGTATTATGCAAATTTATCCATCTTTAAATCTATTCCCGATAGCTGGGCAATAAATCAGATTTTTCCAATAGTACCAATACATAGGCACTTAGAGGAGCCCTACTGCAAAGGCAACTTTGCAGATTTAACTTGTGATTCAGATGGTAAACTAAATAATTTTATTGATGATGGAAAAATTAAATCATTACTAAATTTACATAAGCCAGAGCAAGATAAAGATTATCTAATTGGGATTTTTATGACTGGAGCCTATCAAGAAGCATTAGGAAACTTGCACAATTTATTTGGGAGTACAAACGTTGTTCATATAGATATAAATCAAGATAATTCATATAAGGTCAAAAATATAATTAAAGAGGACAGTAAATCTGAAATTTTACAATTATTAGATTACAGTTCAGCTTCTTTGGTTGAATCTATAAGAATTAATACTGAATCAGCAATTGATCAAAAAAAATTAACTATTGAAGAAGCAAGAAAATTAATGGATCAAATTGAAATTAGTCTCAGAAAAAGTAGTTATTTATCAGAATGACTATCTAATTTTTTCTGCAAATGATTTTTAGCATAACCTAAAGCATCACTTAACTTATAAATATCTTTAGCACCTGCTTGAGCAAAGTTAGGCTTTCCTCCTCCACCTCCCGAACAAATTCTTGCAATCTGATTAATTAATTTACCAGCATGCAATCCTATTTTTACTGCATCATCACCTAAAGAAACTACAAATAACAACTTTCTATTTTCTGGATTTGGTATTCCCCCAAGAATCACTATTGATTTATTTCCCAAATGAGAAGTTAAATTAAGTGCTGCAGATTGCAAAGAATTCCCATCTAAGCCATCAATCTGATTTACTAAAATCGAAAAAGAATTTACTATTTCTGCGGATGATTTTATAGAAGAGTATTTAAAATGTGTAATTTCATCTTTCATTTTTTGTATCTCTTTATTCTTATTAATAAGCTCTGCTTGCAAATTATTAACCCTTTCAAAAAGTTGAATAGGATTTGCTTTTAACAAATCACTTAGTTGATTTACTAAAGCATTTCTATCACTAAAATAGTCGAATGCTGATTGGCCTGATAATGCTTCGATTCTTCTTACTCCGGCTGAGATTCCTTCCTCACTAATTATTTTGAAAGAACCTAATTCGGATGTAGTTTTAACATGTGTGCCACCACAGAGTTCCATTGAAACTCCTGGCACATTAACAACGCGCACTTCATCATCGTATTTTTCTCCAAACATAGCCACTGCACCCTTTTCAATAGCCTCACTCTTAGACATATTTTTTATTTCTAGAATATGATTTTCCATAATCCAAGAGTTAACTAGAGTCTCAATCTTAGAAATTTGATCTTTAGAAATAGGATTTGAAGAATTAAAGTCAAATCTTAATTTATTAAAGGCTACTAATGAACCTTTTTGTCCAATACTTTCATTAACGATTGATTTGAGAGCTGATTGCAATAAATGGGTAGCTGTATGATTTGCAGCAGCCTTAGCTCTAGTAGAGGATTTAACATTAGTCTTAACTTTTTGTCCAATAGTTAATATTCCTTTTTTGATCGTTCCATAATGTAAAAAAACATTTTTCTTTCGAATAACATTATCAACCAAGACCTCTACATCTTTTGAAAATATCGTTCCAATATCACCAACTTGACCCCCAGATTCTCCATAAAAAGTTGTCTGATCAAGAACAATTAAAACTTTCTGACCTTCACTTGCTTGATTAACTAATGTTGAATCCAAGAATATGCCCTTTATTTCAGCTTCCAAAAGAAGTGAATCATAACCACTAAAAACAGTTTTGTTAAAAAGATCTATTTCTCGCTCTAATGATCCCTCTAACGTCAAATCAATATTACTTGAAGCAGCTTTAGCTCTCTCTTTTTGTGCATTCATTTCTTTTTCAAAACCCTTTACATCTACACTGATACTATGTTCTTCGGCAATTTCTACAGTAAGTTCTAGAGGAAATCCATAAGTATCATAAAGTTCAAAAGCTTTAAAACCGGAAATTAATTTCTGCCCTGAAGAAATTAGCTCATCTAGCAATTTCTCTCCTCTTTCAAGTGTTTCCCTAAACCTTACTTCTTCAATTTTTATCTCATTCAAAATTAAATCATTATTATTTTTTAAATCAGGATAATTATTTTGCATTAAATTGATCCCTACAGTAGCAATATGAGGTAAAAATTCATTTGTTATGCCTAATAATCTCCCATGTCTGACCATTCTTCGAATAAGCCTTCTTAATATATATCCCCTGCCGAGATTACTTGCTGCTACTCCATCAGAAATTAAATGAATCACAGCTCTTGTATGATCTCCAATAATTTTTAGAGAAATTTTATTTTTATCATCTGAAGAAAAATAATCAATATTTCCAATCTCACAAATTTTTTGAATGATAGGAAAAATTAAATCTGTCTCATAATTATTTTGCTTTTTTTGCAATATTTGAGCCATCCTTTCAAGGCCCATGCCTGTATCAATATTCTTAAATTTTAAATCTGTCAATTTCCCATTGAGATCACGATTATATTGCATAAAAACAAGATTATAAAATTCAATAAAACGATCTCCATCTTCTAAATCAATATTCTGCAGACCTTTTTCAGGATGAAAATCATAATAAAGTTCAGAACAAGGTCCACATGGACCTGTTTTACCAGATGACCAAAAATTATCTTTCTCACCTAGTTTCACTATCCTATCTGGATGAATACCAATTTCATCTCTCCAAATTTTTGCAGACTCTCCGTCTTCGTGAAAAACACTCACAATTATATTTTCAAAAGAAAGTTGGTAAATATTAGTAACTAATTCCCAAGCCCACTGAATAGCCTCTCGTTTAAAATAATCTCCAAAAGAGAAATTACCAAGCATTTCAAAAAAAGTGTGGTGTCTAGCTGTAACTCCAACGTTTTCTATATCGTTTGTTCTGATGCACTTTTGGCTAGATGTAGCCCTTTTTGATGGTCTTTCTTTTAAACCTAAAAAAACTGGCTTAAAAGGTAACATTCCAGCAATTGTGAGCATAACCGTAGGGTCATCAGGAATCAAAGATGCACTTGGAATGATTTTGTGTAATTTTTCACTGTAAAATTTTAAAAAAGCATTTCTTATCTCATCTCCAGTAACTATTTTTTTAATTAGTTGAGATGTCATTTATCCAGAATAAGAAAAATAAAAACTATAGAAAAGCGTAATTTCGGTTATTTCGCAAAAAAGATCACGCGGATCTATATTCTATATAACTAAAGTTATTTTATAAAGCGAATTATTCTATGATAGCCTCTGCCCAAACAAGTAATTCTAAATTGGCACAAATAAATAACAAGTTGACAGTCCAATCTCAAAACTTCACAGATGATTCTTGTGCATTAAGATCATTGGATTGGGATCGCAGTAGATTTGATATTGAATTTGGTTTAAGAAATGGAACTACTTACAATAGTTTTATTATCAAAGGCGAAAAAATAGCAATTATTGATACTAGTCACGCAAAGTTCGAAGAATTATGGTTTGAAGAATTACTAAAAAAAGTAAATCCGCAAGAAGTTGATTATCTAATTACAAGCCATACAGAACCCGATCATTCAGGTTTAATAGGTAATCTTTTAGAATTAAATCAAAATATCACAGTAGTTGGATCAAAATTAGCCCTTAAATTCATTGAAGACCAAATACATATTCCCTTTAAGCGCTTAGAGGTTAAGAGTGGGGAGTTTTTAAATCTCGGAACTAACCCTAATAGTGGTTTAGAACATAATATTGAATTTATTAGTGCACCAAATTTACATTGGCCAGATACCATTTTTTCGTATGATCACAGCACACATGTTCTCTATACATGCGATGCATTTGGACTCCATTATTGTTCTGACGAATTTTTTGACACTGATCAAAAAGAAATCTATGATGATTTCCGTTTTTATTACGATTGCCTTATGGGGCCAAACGCTAGAAGCGTTCTGCAAGCAATTAAAAGAATAGATAAGCTACCTGAATTAAAAACAATAGCTGTTGGTCATGGGCCTTTACTTAATAATCAGGTCAATTTTTGGAAAAGTAAATATCTTGAATGGAGTAGCAATAAAAGCAAAGGTAATGATTTTGTGTCAGTCTGCTACATAAGCGACTATGGTTATTGTGATCGACTAAGTCAAGCGATATCTCATGGAATTAGTAAAGCAGATGCACAGGTTCAATTAATTGATTTAAGATCTTCTGACCCGCAAGAATTAACAAATTTAGTTTCCGAATCAAAAGCTGTAGTCATTCCCACATGGCCAGTAGACTCAGATAATGAATTAAAAGAATCTCTGGGTACTTTATTCGCTGCACTAAAACCAAAACAATTTACTGCTGTTTATGATGCATTTGGTGGAAATGATGAACCAATAGATTCCTTAGCAAATAAATTAAGAGAACTGGGTCAAAAAGAAGCTTTCTCCCCTTTAAGAGTTAAAAATATTCCAGATCCCATTGTTTATCAACAATTCGAAGAGGCTGGAACTGACTTGGGTCAATTGATCAATAAGAAGAAGAATATTGCCTCTATGAAGAGCATTGATTCAAATTTAGATAAAGCGTTAGGTAGATTAAGTGGAGGATTATATGTAGTTACAGCGAGCCAAGGAGAAGGTTCGACATTTAGACAAAGTGCAATGGTCGCAAGTTGGGTTAGTCAAGCAAGCTTTTCTCCACCAGGTATTACAGTTGCAGTAGCAAAAGATAGAGCTATTGAATCATATATGCAAGTTGGGAAGGGTTTTATTGTGAATATTTTGAGAGAAGATAACTATCAAAAAATGTTCAGACATTTTTTAAAAAGATTTGCCCCTGGAGCTGATAGATTTGCAGATGTAGATGTAATTAGCAACATAGCTGAAGGGGGACCAGTTCTCTCAGATTCACTCGCCTTTTTAGATTGTAAAGTTAGTTCCAGACTGGAGACTCCAGACCATTGGATAATTTACGGAATTGTTGAAAATGGTAATGTCTCTGACTTATCATGCAAAACGGCAGTTCATCATAGAAAAGTTGCTAATCACTATTGATATACAACTTTTATACATACCTTTAAATGCGTTAATCCGAAGAGTGTAGGTTAAATACATCAGAAACTCCTCACACACTAATTTCTGATAAGTAAACATGCTTTTCTCTAAATTAGGATGTTTTTTAATTGCCATTAATCCTTTTATGCAAAACTGTCACATGTGATAGTTAAGTAACATTCCATTTCCATCTTCCACGGAAAAGAAAAACATGACATAGTTTATTTATGTGTGAAGGAGTGGTTTTACTTAATCAGTGGAAACAAGGAAGCACTTGATTAA
>QCQW01000039.1 GCA_003212055.1 Prochlorococcus sp. AG-459-A02 | reverse complement strand
CTATACACTAAAGATTTAAAAGACTCAAATTCGGTAAAAGAATTAATCATAAATGAACTAAAAATTGGCCAGATCAGACTAGATGCAAAACTTTTACTAGATTTTTTTGATATTTTTAATGAGATAAAAGAGGGCAAAACGTTAAAAAGTAATTTGCAAAAGCTATTAAGTTTGGATAAGTGGATCCTCTCATCGAAGGACTCTATCGAAATGAGAGATCAACAAATTCAAATGGCAAAATCTCTCTTTGATTTAACCAAAGAATTTGGATTTGAATGCACATATGCAAATAACAAAAAAAGTTCATGGCCATTAGCGTGGAGTTGGGCTTGCTATTGTTTTGAAATTGAAAAGTTAGAAATGGTTGAGAATTTTTTATACGCGTGGAGTGCCAACCAATTAAGTGCAGCATTAAGGATTATTCCTATTGGTTCAACGAAAGCACAATTAATTCAGAGAGATTTATTAGAAATAATTTCAAAAGTTTCTAAAGAAATTATGGACAAAGAAATTGATGACATCTATTTTGGCAATGTAGGTTTAGCTATGGCACAACAAAATCATAATGACCTTTATACAAAACTTTTTAGAAATTAATTTATGAGCAGTAAATTGAGAGTAGGAGTTGCTGGACCTGTAGGATCAGGAAAAACCGCATTAGTAGAGACTTTATGTTTAAGCCTGAAAAAAAATTATGAGATAGCAGTTGTCACAAATGATATCTACACCAAAGAAGATGCTAACTTTCTTATAAATAAAAAAGTTTTAGAGGAAGGAAGGATTATTGGTGTAGAAACCGGAGGTTGTCCTCATACAGCGATAAGAGAGGATTGTTCTTTAAATAAGAATGCAGTTTTAGATTTAGAAAATAAATATAATCCTCTAGATTTCGTTTTTGTAGAAAGTGGAGGTGATAATTTAGCATCTAGTTTTAGTCCAGAACTTGTAGATTTATCAATATACGTAATTGATGTATCTGCAGGAGACAAAATCCCAAGAAAAGGGGGACCAGGGATAACAAGATCAGATTTATTATTAATAAACAAAATTGACTTAGCAGACATGGTTGGTGCAGATTTAAATATTATGAAAAACGATACGGATTTCATGAGAAAAGGGAAACCTTGGTTTTTTACCAACCTTAGTAGCGGCAAAGGAGTTGAAGAAATAACTCAATATTTAGAATCACATATACCCAGTAATCCAAACTAGAAAAATGTTCACTTCTAATATATTGGAATCAACAAAAAGTTACGACTGATACAAAACTAATCGTCACTCGTTAATAACTTTTACTTTATCCCCCTAATGAGGGTCAATTTCCTAATTTATCCTAATTCATGAGAATTTCAAGGCGTATTTTGGCAGGATTAGCTACTGCCTCACTCGCGGTCACAGCTACTTCATGTGGTGGAGGTGGAACCTCCGGAAGTTTCGATGACACAGTAACCGTTGGTATTTTGCATTCGTTATCTGGAACAATGGCGATTTCCGAATCAACTCTTGTTGATACTGAAAAAATGGCTATTGAAGAGATAAATGCTGCTGGTGGTGTAACAGTTGGCGGCAAAAGCTACAAAATAGAGTACATAGTTGAAGATGGTGCTTCTGACTGGCCCACTTTTGCTGAAAAATCTAAGAAACTTATAGACCAAGACGGAGTTCCTGTCGTATTTGGTGGTTGGACATCTGCAAGTAGAAAGGCAATGTTACCAGTTTACGAATCAAAGGATGCTTTCCTTTACTATCCAATTCAATATGAAGCCCAAGAATGTTCTAACAACATTTTCTACACAGGAGCTACACCAAACCAACAGTCAGAACCTGCAACAGATTTCATGTATAAGCGTTCTCCCGCAGCTGGTGGAGATTTCTTCCTTGTAGGTTCAGATTATGTTTTCCCAAGAACTTCCAACACAATTACAAAAGCTCAAGTAGCTCAATTAGGAGGTAAAGTTGTAGGAGAAGATTACCTTCCCTTAGGAAATACTGAAGTTGCTCCAATTATCTCAAAAATCAAAAAGGCGCTTCCTGAAGGTGGAATAATCATTAATACACTTAATGGTGACCAAAACGTTGCATTCTTCAAACAGATTCAAGATGCAGGTATCACTCCTTCAACTGGCTACTACGTAATGAACTATTCAATTGCTGAAGAAGAGATTAGTACAATTGGTCCTGAGTTCCTTGAAGGTCACTACGGCGCTTGGAACTACATGATGTCAATTGATACTCCTGCATCTAAGAAATTTGCTGCAAGTTTCAAGGCAAGGTGGGGAGATGATCGTGTTGTAGCTGATCCTCAAGAATCTGCATATAACATGGTTTATTTATGGAAACAGGCTGTTGAAGATGCCGGGACATTCGACGACAACGCAGTAAGGGAAGCTCTAGTTGGACAAACTTTTGATGCCCCACAGGGTCCTGTTGAAGTCATGCCTAATCACCACCTATCTCAAACAGTAAGAATTGGAGAGATTAATGCAGAGGGTGGATTTACAATTCTTGAAGAGACAGGAGTTGTTCTTCCTCAAGCATGGAACCAAAAGCATCCAAGTTCAAAAGGATTTGCATGCGATTGGACAGATCCTTCAAAAGGAGAAAAGTATAAGCTTTAATTTAATTAAAACCTATACTTCAAAATAAAAGGAGGTTAACACCTCCTTTTATTTTTTATAATCAAATATTTACTTTTCTAAATTGGAGTTACTTCTCGATAGTCTTTTTAATGGTGTTGCGATCGGATCTGTACTACTTGTTGCTGCATTAGGTCTGGCAATTGTTTTTGGTCTTATGGGTGTTATTAATCTTGCCCATGGAGAACTTATGATGCTTGGGGCTTACACAACATACGTTACACAACTAATTTTCAAATTACCTATATTAAAACCCTTCTACAATTCATACATAATAGTTTCAATTTTCCTTGCTTTTATTGTTAGTGGAGTTGTAGGCATACTCCTGGAAAAAACAATAATAAGAAAGCTTTATGGAAGTCCACTAGAAACACTTTTAGCCACTTGGGGCGTAAGCTTAATTCTTCAACAATTTGTCAGGAGCGTACCTTTGGCTTATGGGACTGGTCTAGTTATAAGTCTGATAATTGGTTTATTTTTACCAACAACGTTTCCTTCAAAAATAAAAGAATCAATAAATTTCAAATATTTTAAATTTAGTTCTTGGATATTAGCTGCTTTAACTGGGGTCTTAACTGGTAGCGTAATCTCATCCTCTGTCAGCAAACTTAGTAGAGCAAGCGCTCGAAATGTTGATGTAACAGCCCCCTCATGGATGAGAGGTCAAATAGAAATTATTGGCACTGCATTTCCTAAAACAAGATTAATGATAATTGTCATTACCCTAATCTCTGTAATAGCGATAACATTATTTCTTAATCAAAGTGCTTGGGGTATGCGTATAAGAGCAGTTACTCAGAACCGACAAATGAGTGATTGCCTTGGTATATCTACTGAAAAAGTTGATATAATTACTTTTGGAATTGGATCAGGTTTGGCAGGAGTTGCTGGGGTAGCAGTATCTCTTTTAGGTTCTGTAGGACCGAATGTTGGCGGAAACTATATAGTTGGTTGTTTTATGGTTGTAGTGCTGGGTGGAGTAGGCAATTTATTAGGAACAGTACTCGCTTCATTTGGAATAGGAATAATGACTGATTTAATTGGAGCTGGAAGGCTCTTATCAATATGGCCAGATATGCCTTTACCTTTATCAAACACAATTAACTTTTTTGCAACCACAAGTATGGCAAGAGTAATGATATTTGCACTAATTGTTATATTCTTACAATTTAAACCTACAGGTTTATTTCCTCAAAAAGGAAGGATGGTTGAAAACTAATGTCCTTAAGTAAAATTAAATTTGATAAAAAAATAGTATTGTCATTTTGGATAATATTAATAGCTTTAATCATTGCAGCACCAACTCTACTCCCTGTATTTAGACTAAACCTTCTAGGCAGATATTTATCCTTATCCATAGTTGCACTTGGTGTTGATCTTATCTGGGGATATACAGGTTTATTAAGTCTTGGACAAGGAATATTTTTTGCACTAGGTGGATATTGTGCAGCAATGTATTTACAAATAACCAGCTCCTCTGAATTTCCAAATAATATTCCTGAATTTTTTGCTTTATATGGTGTTGAAAAATTACCTTTTTTCTGGGAACCGTTTAAATCGCCTGTTTTTACTTTCTTCGCTATCTGGATAATTCCAGCATTGGTAGCTGGTTTAATTGGATTTCTTGTTTTCAGGAATAGAATCAAAGGGGTTTATTTTTCTATACTTACTCAAGCTTCTCTTCTTGTATTCTTTAACTTCTTTAATGGACAACAAAAACTTATAAATGGAACTAATGGATTAAAAACAGATGTAACACAACTGTTTGGTCAGATGGTAGGTTCCGAGTCCATGCAAAGAATATTCTTTTGGATAACCGCCACACTAGTAATAGCAGCATGGTTTTTTGCAAAGTGGGTAGTTAAAGGGAGATTTGGCAATATTCTTATAGGAATACGAGATGATGAACCAAGAGTTAGGTTTACAGGATACAACCCAGTTATATTTAAGACGATAATATTTTCTATTGCTGGAGGTCTCGCTGGAATTTCGGGAGCTTTATATACCGTTCAATCTGGAATAGTATCACCTCAGTTCATGACCGTTCCCTTTTCTATAGAAATGGTTATATGGGTTGCTGTTGGAGGAAGAGGAACTTTATTGGGAGCGATACTAGGAGCAGTTTTCATCAATTATGCAAAAAGTCTAGTAAGTGAAGCTTTACCTGCTAGCTGGATGTTTATTCAAGGAGGGTTATTTATCTTAGTTGTAACAGCACTGCCAGAAGGAGTTCTAGGATGGATTCAAGGAGATGGTCCTAGGAATCTTCTTCAAAGATTTGGTTTGAAAAGGAAGATTGAAACCTATCCAAGCTTGGAAATTAATAATAAGGAGCAAAAATAATGAAAACTAAAAATCTTCTAAATTTAATAGATATTACTGTTAGTTTCGAGGGTTTTTTAGCTCTCAACAAACTTAATTTAAATTTAAAGAAAGGAGAATTAAGAGCTGTAATAGGACCTAACGGCGCAGGTAAAACAACATTTCTTGATGTAATTACTGGAAAAGTTAGGCCAACAAAAGGTGAAGTAATTTTTAAAGGGAAATCTTTAGTAGGTAGTAAGGAGCATAAAATAGCAAGACTTGGAGTTGGAAGAAAGTTCCAAAGTCCAAGAATCTTTGAGAATCTAACAGTTAAAGAAAATCTTGAAATATCGGTAACAACTCCTAAAAGTCCCTTAAACCTTATACAAAAAAGTATTAAAGATGAGCAGCTTAATGAGATTGAACGTCTTATGAAGATTGTAAATTTAGCTCAAAAAGTTGATTCAAAAGCTGGATCTTTATCACATGGCCAAAAACAATGGCTCGAGATAGCCATGTTAGTAGGACAGAAGCCAGATTTAATGTTAGTAGATGAACCTGTTGCTGGTTTAACTGATGAAGAAACTGATCTCACAGCTGATTTATTAAAATCTTTATCAGGAGAAAATACCGTAGTGGTAATAGATCACGATATGGAATTTATAAGAAGACTTGATAGTAATGTTTCAGTTTTAAATCAAGGCACAGTATTATGCGAAGGAACAATGGAAACTATACAAAAGGACCAAAAAGTTATAGAAGTTTATCTAGGAAGACCTGAGGATTAGTTATGGAAAATTTACTTGAAATTAAATCATTAAATACATATTATGGCGAGAGTCATATTCTTAGAGATGTAGATTTAAATGTTCAATCAGGTGAAATGGTTTGTTTGATTGGAAGAAATGGAGTTGGCAAAACAACTTTATTGAAATCACTTATTGGTTTATTAAAACAAAAAAAAGGGGATATTTATTTGTCTGGCGAAAATATAAATAGAAAAGCACCTCATCAGAGGGCTAGGAAAGGAATGGCTTACGTTCCTCAAGGGAGAGAAATTATTCCATATCTATCAGTTGAAGAAAATCTTATGTTAGGGATGGAGTCTTTACCAGGTGGATTATCTAAGAACAAGAAAATAGATCCATTTATTTATGATCTCTTCCCAATCCTAAAAGATTTTCTTCAAAGGAAAGGAGGAGATCTTAGTGGAGGACAACAACAGCAATTAGCTATTGCGAGAGCATTGCTGGGTAAACCTCAACTGCTATTACTGGACGAACCAACGGAAGGTATTCAGCCGAATATAGTTTTAGACATTGAAAATGCAATTAACCAGATAATTAGAAATACAGGAATTGGTGTTTTATTAGTTGAACAACACTTGCATTTTGTAAGACAAGCCAATAGATATTATGCGATGCAACGCGGAGGTATTGTTGCTAGCGGTAATACTAGTGAGTTGAGTCAAGCAGTAGTAGATAAGTTCTTAAGTGTTTAAATAAATTATTTTTGATTACTAAAAACTTTTATTCATTTTTCGCATCTAATAAGGTCTATACTATTTGGATGCTCATTTATATACTTATTAAATTCCATTGCTAGTGTTCTAGCCTCGTAAGCGTCAAAAGCATAAAAACAATTTTCTAATCTAATATTTTGAAAATCACGATAATGTACAGTATAAGGCTTCAACATATTATTTTTGTTCATTTTAATTTGCTAAAAAGCAATAATTTCATATCTCAACAATGCATATGTTCATAAATTTAAAGTATATCTTTTGTTGTTATCAAAATATATTGACTTAAATTATGTATTAAAAGATACTTAATTAAGCAAAAATAATCAATCTTATTTTTTTTTATTTTTAGAATCTTGCTTTTTACCTTCTATTAAGAAAACAAATTTCGATAAAACATAACCAAAAATTGGAACCCAAAACTTTTCATAAAAAAATTTCATAAAAAATTAAGCAGCTAATGATTCGTTATCTTCAATTTCAGTTTTATTTATAAGCTTCAAATCTAAAGAATTAAA
>QCQW01000038.1 GCA_003212055.1 Prochlorococcus sp. AG-459-A02 | reverse complement strand
TTGGTTTTAAAAAAGTTTCTGATGATAAAAATAAGGAGCAAAGTACAAATATTGAGCAACTGAATATCTTAAAATATATTCCTGAAAAAAATAAATTATTATTTATTTCAAATTTAGATAGTTTTAATATTGTTAACAATAATGAAAAAAATAAAAATCCAAAAAATCAAAATAACTTTATTTTAATAAAAGATTCTACATTAAATTACTTAGGTATAGATCTAGGCAACAATAAATTAGAAGATATCTATGATAATGAACTTATAATCTCAACTTTTGAGAATAATAAAAAGTTTAAAGATGATATTTTGATTGTTTTTAAAATTAAGCCAGAAAAAACAATAGATGATTTATTAAATTTGCCTAATAAAATTGATCAGGTTGATAAATTAATTCCAATTACTAGAGAAAATAAAATAAATTTCCTTAACTTTATATATCGGACCAAAGATAATTATATAATTGCTTCATCAGATAAAAACTTAATCAAAAATAGTATTAACGCCAATAATCATTTTAAAGAAAAAACATTTGAATATGAGGGAGAACTTTCTGGACTAAAAAACGAAAAAAATATATTATTTACAAGTAATTTTTGGGAAGGCACATTTTTTAATAAAGAAATTTTTACTGAGAAAAATGATGATATTATAGCTACAACATTTGACTTGAAAAATAAACATTTAATTTTAAAATCATATTTGCTAAATAATAAAAAAAATCTTGATATTTCCACTTACGATAAGCTAATAAATAAAGACAATAATAATGAAATTAATCCTGAAGTTTCAATTTTTAGTGATGTAAAAAATTTTGACAAGTACATTAAAACTTTAATAAATGATTTTGAACAAAGTTTTTTTGAAGAATTTAATCATAATTCAAATCAAAACATTTTAATTCTTAATTCAAAAAAAGATTGGCTTATTACATTCGAAAAAAATACCGAAGATAAATTTGATTTAAGTACTTTGAAAAAACTAAAAGATTTTAATAAATATACTTTGAAACAAAAGGAAAATATCTACTCGATATATTCCAAAGATATTCTTGAAGAAAAAGATGATGTAATCAAAAAATTAACTTTTGAAAATATCTATTCAATAGAATCAGGACGTTTGCAATTCATTAGTAATTATTTAATTGATGGTAAAAAACTAGAAACAATCTCAAAAAAATTTTTTAACCTAAAAAGTAATAAAGATAAATCTTCTTTTCTTTATGCAAAAGTTGATAACAAAAATGAAAATTCCAATAAAATTGAAAATCTTTCTGATTTGGAAGATCTTAATTTTCTTATTAGAAATATTTTAAAAATATCAAATGAAGAATCTCTAGAAATCATAAGTCAATCTATTCCAGAAAAAAATCCAATTCTTTATATAGAAAAAAGTCTAAAAATCCTTTAATAAAATGATTCAAACAAGCTTCAAACTCAATAATTTTAAATTTTTATGAAGTTAATAACTTGTGGTTAATTAAAAATTATTTGACTATCTTTAATCTATAAGTATTGGATATTGAATTAAGCAATTGGATAGCAACAAATTAATTTTAAAACCAGGATTAGAAGGGGTCCCAGTTACTAATTCATCTATCTGTGATATTGACGGAAACAAAGGTAAATTATTGTACAGAGGCTACTCCATTGAGGAACTATCCAAAAAAAGTAGTTTTCTAGAAACTGCTTATCTATTAATTTGGGGTGAATTGCCTACAGCTATTCAACTAAGAGATTTTGAACAAGAAGTTCAGATGCATCGCAGATTAAGTTTTAGAGTCCGAGATATGATGAAATGTTTCCCTGCGACAGGTCATCCCATGGATGCTCTTCAATCAAGTGCAGCTTCCCTAGGACTTTTCTATTCACGTAGAGCAATAGATGATCCTAACTACATCTACAACGCAGTGATAAGACTAATAGCAAAAATACCAACTATGATTGCTGCGTTTCAACTTATCAGGAAAGGACAAGACCCTATTCAACCGCGAGATGATTTAACTTACTCATCAAATTTTCTCTACATGCTGACTGAAAAAGAACAAGATCCCATAGCTGCGAAAGTTTTTGATAGGTGTCTAATTCTACATGCCGAACATAGTTTAAATGCCAGTACATTTAGCGCTAGAGTGACTGCAAGCACTCTTACAGACCCATATGCTGTTATTGCCTCTGCAGTAGGAACCTTGGCTGGCCCTCTCCATGGAGGAGCCAATGAGGATGTAATTGCAATGTTAGAGGAAATCAAAACTCCAGAAAATGCAGCTTCTTTTTTGGATAACGCAATAAAAAACAAAAGTAAGATAATGGGCTTTGGTCATAGAGAATACAAAGTCAAAGATCCAATAGCTATTATTCTTCAAAAACTGGCAGAAGAGCTCTTTATTAGGTTTGGAGCAGATGAAATGTATGAAGTTGCCAAATCGTTAGAGGCAGAGGCAATACCAAGACTTGGACCTAAGGGTATATTCCCTAATGTGGACTTTTATTCTGGTCTTGTTTATAGAAAACTTGGTATTCCTCGTGATTTATTTACTCCAATTTTCGCCATATCTAGAGTTGCTGGTTGGTTAGCTCATTGGAGAGAACAACTTGGAGCAAATAGAATTTTTAGACCATCGCAAATCTATACTGGTTCAGCGCTAAGAAATTGGATAAGCCTTGAAAATAGAGAATAATATCTGCAGCCTTTCATAAAAAACACACATATTGTTTGTGAAGAGTTAATGTATTAAGTAAATAACTTAAAAATTTTGGAATACGGATTAGATCTCGAATATAGTTTTAATGAATTTTTAAAAAGTTTTGGGCTTTCTAGTGAAATTGCTCATATAATTTGGCTCCCCTTACCTATGCTACTAGTTTTAGTAGCGGCAGTTGTAGGAGTTTTAGTAACAGTTTGGCTTGAAAGAAAAATATCTGCTGCTGCTCAACAAAGAATAGGCCCCGAATATGCAGGAGCTCTTGGCGTCCTCCAACCAATTGCGGATGGTCTTAAGTTACTTGTTAAAGAGGATATTATTCCTGCTAAAGCGGATGGAATCCTCTTCACTGCAGGACCTATATTAGTTCTTGTCCCAGTAATTCTCTCTTGGTTAATTGTTCCTTTTGGACAAAATCTTTTAATAAGTAACGTTGGCATTGGAATTTTCCTATGGATCTCTTTAAGCAGTATCCAGCCAATTGGACTTCTTATGAGCGGATATGCATCAAACAATAAATATTCACTATTAGGAGGATTAAGAGCAGCAGCTCAATCTATAAGTTACGAAATACCTCTAGCTTTATCTGTACTAGCTATCGTACTAATGACAAATTCTCTCAGTACTATTGACATTGTTAACCAACAAAGTGGTGCTGGGATCCTAAGTTGGAATATTTGGAGACAACCAGTTGGTTTTATAGTCTTTTGGATTTGTGCTCTTGCAGAATGCGAAAGACTTCCATTTGACTTACCTGAAGCTGAAGAAGAATTAGTTGCAGGATATCAAACTGAATATGCAGGGATGAAATTCGCATTGTTCTACCTTGGTAGTTATATTAATTTAATTCTTTCAGCATTATTGGTATCAATACTTTATTTGGGAGGGTGGGGATTTCCTATTCCAGTTGAATTAATAGCTAAGTTTCTTAATTTGCCAATTAATGCTCCCTTCATTCAGGTTTTCACTGCATCAATAGGAATTGTAATGACTGTTTTAAAAGCATATCTTTTAGTTTTCATTGCGATATTATTACGTTGGACAACCCCTAGAGTAAGAATAGATCAACTTTTAGATCTAGGATGGAAGTTTCTTCTTCCAATTTCTCTTGCTAATCTTCTGATAACTGCAGGATTAAAACTTGCTTTTCCACAATTCTTCGGTGGTTAAATTTAAGTAAAAATACTTAAATTTAAAATTTTTCCACTAAGATAAATTATCAAAGTAAATTTTTCAAAATGAACAATTTCCTTCAACAGATAAATAGTTATATCAAAGAAGCATTTAATGCTGGGAAATATTTATACAATGGTATATCGGTAACTTTTGATCATCTTCGAAGAAGACCTGTTACTGTCCAATATCCATATGAAAAATTAATACCTTCTGAAAGATATAGAGGAAGAATACATTATGAATTCGATAAATGTATTGCTTGCGAAGTTTGTGTGAGAGTATGTCCCATCAACCTCCCAGTAGTTGATTGGGTAATGAATAAAGAAACCAAAAAAAAGGAACTTCGAAATTATTCAATAGATTTTGGAGTCTGTATATTTTGCGGAAATTGTGTTGAATATTGTCCAACTAATTGTCTATCAATGACCGAAGAATATGAATTAGCTACTTTCGACAGACACAATCTAAATTTCGATAATGTAGCACTTGGTAGACTACCTACAAACGTCACAACAGATCCATCAGTTAAACCTCTAAGAGAACTTGCCTATCTTCCTAAAGGTGTCATGGACCCTCATGAAATCCCAGCTTCAGATACTAGAGTTGGTAAATTACCTGAAGAAGTCTATGATTGGATGAGGCCTGAATCCAATGAAAATAAAGATAAAGTTTCTAATCCAACTAATTAATTTCCATTAATTTATGTCCATCGCAATAACAACACAATTTATTTGTTTTACAGTTCTATCTTTAGTTGTCATAATCGGAGCTCTTGGTGTTGTATTGCTGGAAAGTATTGTTTATTCAGCTTTTCTCCTTGGGGGAGTTTTCATGAGTGTAGCAGGATTATATCTTCTTTTAAATGCAAGTTTTGTTGCGGCAGCACAAGTTTTAGTTTATGTGGGTGCAGTTAATGTATTAATAATTTTTGCTATTATGCTTGTCAATAAAAAAGAAGATTTTAAGCCTATCAATGACATTAAATCGAGAAGAATTATATCAACATCGATATGTTTAACCCTACTAACCCTCTTAATAAGGGTTGACTTGACCAATGTATGGAGCCTTTCAAATCCTCAAAACTCTATTGGAGAAGAATCAACTATTAGGATTGGCGAACATCTATTTAGTGATTATTTACTCCCATTTGAAGTAGCTTCAGTTTTACTTTTAATGGCAATGATTGGGGCTATTGTTTTAGCTAGAAGAGATGTGATGAACAAAGATATTTCGACAGGACTACCTGTTGATCAAGAGTTAATTGAAAAATCATCAGAGCCATTACTTACCAATAAAAATTAAATTTTCGACTTTCTTATTATGAATTTAGAATCAATTCCTCTTCAAGCTTTTTTGATAGTATCTTCAGCACTTTTTTGCATTGGTATTTGGGGATTATTAAATAGTAGAAATGCAGTCAGAGTTCTTATGAGCATTGAATTAATGCTCAATGCAGTAAATATAAACTTAATGGCGTTTTCTTCCTATATTGATAATAATTTAATTCAAGGACAAGTTTTTACGATTTTTGTGATTACTGTTGCTGCTGCAGAAGCAGCCGTTGGTTTGGCTATACTGTTATCTCTTTACAGGAATAGAGTGACTGTAGATATGGAAAGCTTTAATTTATTAAAATGGTAAAAGCATTAAATGAAACTTTCATTAGTGCTCATTGTATATCGTTCAGATAGTTCTATAGCTGAAGAGGCTTCTAAATTCTGTGAAGAAGTCCTCAAAGCTAAAAATATAAAATCAAATAGAATTGAAAGTGATTTTCATAAAGACGAAATTGAAAAACATCTTTGTAATCCAGAATTACAACCTAATATTGGCATAGTTCTTGGTGGGGACGGAACCTTCCTAAAATGTGCAGATGCTTTGGCTGATTATGATATTCCTTTGTTGAGCATTAATATTGGTGGTAATTTGGGATTTCTTACGCAAGAAAAAGATTTTTTGTTCGACAAATCTTTTATCGAGATTCTTGAAAACGAAGAATATACAATTGACTTTCGTAATAGATTAACTTGTAATGTTTGTATAAACGGGACAAATTTTGAGAGAAAGATTATAAAAAGCTACGACGCTTTGAATGATTTTTATTTTAAATCTGTAGAAGAAGACATTTCTCCTACCAACCAAATACAAATTGAAATAGATGACGAAAAGGTGAATGAATATAAAGGTGATGGATTAATCATATCTACCTCTACTGGTTCAACAGCCTACTCAATGGCTGCAGGTGGTCCAATAGTACACCCTAGTATTGATGCAATGATAATTAACCCTATATGCCCAATGAGTTTGGCTAGTAGACCAATAGTTATACCTAATACAAGTAAAGTAATTATTAAACCTGTAAAAAAAAGTAAAGGAGAAATTAAATTATGGAGAGACGGTTCAAAATGTATGACCATTAAGGAAAAGTATTATTGTGAGATCAAAAGAGGGCAATCACCCTGCAAAATAATAAAGTTTAAAAAAAGCACCAACTATTACAATACCCTAATTAAAAAACTAGATTGGAAAGGTGATTTATCTCAAAAAAATTCAAAAAATTAAATGGCCTTAGAAATAGAAAGAAGATTTCTTATAAAAAATGATAATTGGAAAAAATTCATAACTAAAAAAATTTATATTGAACAAGGATACTTATCCAAAAGTTTAGATGGTTGGATTACTAGGATAAGGTACACAGGCAAAAACTCTAAAATTACATTAAAAAAACATATCAAAGGCTTTACCAACTTTGAATTTGAATATTCCATTCCACGAAACGATGCTGAAACTATAATGTCAAATATTTCAAGTACAATTAAAAAAGAAAGATTTTTTTTAGAAGTTGAAAGAAAATCTTGGATTATAGATTGCTTTAAAGACAATAATTATCCACTCGAAATTGCAGAAGTTGAACTTTCCAATGAAGATGAAGATTTACTTCTTCCATCTTTCATTTCAAAAGAAATTACTGGGCTGACCCATTATTCCAATTTCAGTCTCGCTAATAATCCTTTTTCAGAGTGGGAAGACTATTTGACAACTTTCAAAAGTAACTAGTCAAAGGAGCCAATCATCCTTTATATTTTCTTTATATTTAAACAAAGCTAATTTTTATTTATTTCAGATGTATGGTCTTTACGACAAAGAAGGAATATTGAGATTTGTTGATTCAGACAAAGATGCATGTATTGCATATGCGGAACTCTTCGAATTGGGTTCCACAAATTATTGTTTGATGGATTTGGCTAATGATACAAAAAAAGTTAAGGTTAATACTAATCTTGATCAGAGTCTGGGAGTGAACAACAGTTAAATCCGTCTCTACAAATCTTTCCGTTGTCCATTGCCCAATTTAAAAGTGCTACTCTATTTTTAGAACCAGTTTTTGTAAACATATTACTTACATGATTATCAACAGTTCTTTTACTAATAGTTAGTTTTACCGCAATTTCTTGATTTGTAAGTCCATCAGCTACAAGATCAATGATTTCCATCTCTCTTGCTGAGAGAGCCATCATATCAATGTTGTTTACTTCTTCTTCAACCAT
>QCQW01000037.1 GCA_003212055.1 Prochlorococcus sp. AG-459-A02 | reverse complement strand
TGAATATCAAGATAAAGCTTCGCCTCTTGGATTTGTCCCACTTAAAGGTGATATCCTTGAGAAATCAAGAGCCGCCGTTAAAAAAATAGGTAGATAAATTTTTCACTACATGTCAAATTATCATGACTTTCATATACCTTTAACCCCTCTTAAAGTCTTTTACAACATTTAGTAGTAGATTTATAGAGATATTCTTTTTTTAATGGAAGAGAAATTAACTCTTTTCAAGAATCGTAAAAGATTCGGTATCGAAAAAAATATAGATATTATCTTCAAGAATACTGCTCTAGTCTTGTCTAGTTTCGTAGCAATAATACTTTTAGGAATAATTTTAGTAGTCTTTTTTCAGTCATTTGAATCCTTTTCAAGGTATGGATTGAAGTTTCTAGTAACCTCTGAATGGAATCCAGTAAAAGATGAATACGGAGCTTTTACTGCAATATATGGCACATTGGTAACTTCATTCCTTTCGTTATTAATAACTATCCCTTTGGGCGTTGGAACTGCAATATTTATTACAGAGGACTTTGTACCGAAAGTTTTTAGAGAAATAATAGGATCCTTTGTTGAATTACTAGCGGCTATTCCATCAGTTGTGTTGGGACTTTGGGCAATATTTGTAATGGAACCTTTTTTTAGAGCCTTTTTTGTCTTTTTACACAATTTCTTTGGTTGGATACCTTTATTCAGTACTGAACCTACAGGCAGGAATTCTTTGTTAGCAATATTGATTTTAGTAGTAATGCTTTTGCCAATAGTGACCTCCATTGCAAGGGATTCACTTAATCAGGTTCCTAAAAAGCTTAGAAATGCAGCATATGGAATTGGAGCTAGTAGATGGAAAACAATATTTTCAGTAATCTTGCCAGCAGCGTTATCAGGAATTATGGCAGGTGTTTTATTGGCTTTAGGCAGGGCAATGGGAGAAACAATGGCGGTCACAATGATTATTGGTAATTCCAATGCATTTAGTTGGTCTCTATTATCTTCTGGATATACCATTTCCTCCATGCTTGCAAACCAGTTTGGTGAAGCTGATGGAAGTCAGGTTTCATCACTCTTTTATGCAGCTTTTGTACTGATGATCCTTTCTTTAGTGGTTAATATCTTTGCTCAATGGCTGGTGAAGAAATTCAGTCTCAAATATTAGATAATTATGAATTCACTTTATTACCAGAAAAGATTATCAAGAAATATAGGAGATAAATTCTTTACTTCTTTATCCGTAATTTGTGCACTGATAGCAATACTGCCTTTGATTTTTCTGGTTACTTATATTCTTATTAAAGGTGGATCTCAAATAACCCCAGAACTATTTACTTTAGAACCAAATCCACCTGGAGATGATTTAGATGCAGGTGGTATTAATCCTGCTTTGATTGGAACTCTAATAATTACAACTGTAGCTTCAATTATTGCAATACCAGTAGGTGTTGGCGGTGGAATATATTTAGCTGAATATTCAAAAGGGGGTGCTTTTTCAAGGTTTATAAGATTTGGGGTAAATGTTTTAGCTGGAGTCCCTTCAATAATTGCCGGTGTCTTTATTTATGCATTAATTGTTTCTACAAAGATCTTGTTTGGGAGTATGTACAGCGGTTTGGCTGGAGGTATGGCACTTTCAATATTGATGTTACCTACCGTGATTAAAACGACTGATGAAGGTTTAAAGTTAGTACCAAATGAATTGAGATATGCTTCTCTTGGTGTTGGCGCAAGTATGTATACAACCATATTGAAAGTTACTTTGCCCTCTGCCTTTAGGTCTATTGCTACTGGCGTTGTTCTTGGTATCGCAAGAGCTGCAGGTGAAACAGCACCTTTGATATTTACGGCCTTATTCTCTTACTACTACATAACAGGTTTTGGAGACTTGTTTTATGAGATGGGTTCTTTGGCTGTATTGATATACAACTTTGCTCTTGAACCTTATGATGCTCAGAATAAATTAGCCTGGGCAGCTTCCTTTATTCTTGTTTTATCAATATTATCAGTAAATATATTTTCAAGGATATTAGCTGCTTTTACTGAGAAAACTAAGAGAGTATAAATGATCAAAACTAATAAAAAAACACCAAAGAATATTATTTTATCTCTTGAGAATGTCTCAATTAGCTATGGAACTTTTGAAGCAGTAAGAAATGTTTTTTGTAACTTTAAGAAAGGTGATATAACTTCACTTATTGGACCTTCAGGATGTGGTAAATCAACTGTCCTAAGATCCTTAAATCGAATGAACGACTTGATTCCTAATTGTTCATTAAAAGGGACGGTTCTTTTTGATGGGACGAATATTTATGATAAAAGAGTAGATCCAGTTGAGGTTAGAAGAAGAATTGGAATGGTTTTTCAACAACCTAATCCTTTCCCAAAATCTATTTATGAAAATATTGCATTTGGAGCAAGAATTAACGGATTTGCAGGGGATATGGACGAATTAGTGGAAAGTTCACTAAGAAAAGCTGCTTTATGGGATGAATGTAAGGATAAATTAAATGATAGTGGTTACTCTTTATCTGGTGGACAACAACAAAGACTTTGTATAGCAAGAACCATCGCTATTGAGCCTGAAATAATTCTCATGGATGAGCCATGTTCAGCATTAGATCCAATCTCTACTTTAAAAATAGAAGAAACCATGCACGAACTTAAAAAAAATTACACAATAATAATCGTTACTCATAATATGCAACAGGCATTAAGAGTCAGTGATATGACAGCATTTTTTAATGCAATTGAATATGAAGATGGTGATGGAGGAAAAGTTGGTTACCTTGCCGAATTTAATACGACAAAGAAAATTTTCAACTCTCCAAAGGAAAAAACTACTCAGGAATACATATCAGGTAAATTTGGTTAATGTTTAATTTTTACCTCTAAAAGAAAAAAAATTACCCTTAACAGGGGTTAGGGGTAGACAAACAGTATAAATACCTATATAGTTATTTCGAATTAGTGAGTTCATCTTTGAAAAACTACCCTTTTCTACCTTTATTAATTTTTGCAGGGGCTCTTATAACAACTGCGACAATAGGATTGCCTGTATTTACTTCATAATTTAAAAGTATTTCTATTTCAGGTAATCTTATGATTCCAATAATAAATAATAAATTAATTGGAAGTCCTCATAAAACCTTAATAAAGCGAAATTTATTTGACTTTATAAAAAAAAGAGAGAATATGAATCTGTGTGGGAGTGAAAAATCTGTATTAAAACCATTTTTCAAAGTGGTTAATTTCTAATTTATTTATCATGGATAAAACTAAAGAACAGTTAGAAAAATTAAGAGAAGTAGCAGAAGCATCTCTTACAAAAACGGATGAACTTCAAAAAGTTCTTGCTCAAATTGAAGCTTTAATGTCTAGGGAAGAATCAAAAACATTATCAAAGAAGAAATAATTATTTAAAAAATAATTTTAGTTTTTGTACTTTTAATTACACCTCTACAATTCTGTAGTGGTTATTTATTGGTTATGCAGAACCCGTTCCAAAGTTTTCTGTTAGGTCTCTAGGTCTTTCCTTCTTTAAGTAAAAGACCTCATTAATTTGTTTGTTTTATTATATTTTTATAAACTGCTTATCTAGTTGATTATTTTGTAGATTTCTTTCAAACAGACATTTACATCGAAATATTCAGTATTTACAATCTCTAAGCCTGTTTTTTCTGTAACTTCTACAGTTGCGTTGCATTCGTCTTGTTTAAGAGCCATGTAACTTGGCTTTTTATCTTCTATGCCTAATTCAACATTTGATTCAGTATCTTCATTATATTGCTCCATCACTAGTGTAAGTGCCTCTATCTCAACGGAAAAATTATCATTTGCTTTTGCCCCAAGTGAGATGAAAAGAAATGGGAATAAAATCAAGGCTATTAATTTATTCATTTCTATAAATAGTGTTTATTTTTTTTATAACGTGGATTCTCTTTTAAAGGAAGGGGCATTATGTGTAAAATCTTTTATTAATATTTTTACTTAAAATAGTTCAATAGATTTAAATTAAATGATAAAAAAACTAAACGAGACTTTTAAGTATAAATTGGTATATCTAAATGAAAAATTTAACTCACTTCAATAGGATTTTCCTTAAGATTTTATTTCGATAATTTCTTCTTCAGAAACAATTGCCCATTTTTTAAATGACTTTTTGCAGGGATATCCGCCTGTTAAGTCTCCAAATGCAGGTAAAAATAAAGTATTTTTATTCTTATCCATTGCAAAGCACCTAAAAGATAATTTATCTTTATTGTTTTTTAAATAGATTTTTGGATGATAATGTCCACAAATATTCAAGGTTTTTTAGTTTTTCTAATATCAAAAATTTTTATATTTTTAATAGCACAACCTACATCGTGATTTCCGAGAACGAGTTCAACATTAGTTTTTAGTAGTTCAGGAAGATCTTCAACATTTTTTTTAAGAGTTTTATCTATTGAATATTTGCTGTGGAATAAATCTCCCAATATTATTAACTTTTCAGGGCTATATTTTTTTACTATATTTTTTATTCTTGCGAAATTATTTTTATCTGAATTATTAGTAAGAGGTATACCATTTTGCTGAAAATACTCAGCTTTCCCAAGATGAATATCGCATATTAACAACTCTTTTGTTTCCGGAAGAAATAACGCTCTTGAAGGAAGCATCTCTAATAATGTATCTTCCCAACTGAATTTAAAAGAACTTTTTTTCATTTAATCACTATATTTTTTTATAAGTTTTTCTACTCTTTTTTCTATTGGTTCATTGCTTAAGGTATTTTTAAGTCTTTCAACTAATAAAGGGAAAGCAAAAGGAGTTGGAGCTTTTATCTCATTTAGTAGCATTTTTAAATTTTTTAATCTTTCTAATGATCTAGATATTCTTTTATTTTCTAATTGATATTCTTTAACTTCTTGATGAGATTGTTTTATCAAAAGATGGCCTTCTTCATATTTAGTAAAGACATCGTAGAAAAGACTAGAACTTATTTGAAGTTGAGAGGAAGTTTTTGTTTTGGTTGGATTATTTTGATTTACAAGTCCACTTATTTGGGCAATATTTTTAAATCTTCGTTTTGTTAATTCTGAAAAATTAATTGCATTTTCTAGATCTTCTTCTAATTTTTTGTTATCCAAAAAGTAATCAGCTTCTTTTTTTATTATGGAAAAATCATAATCTTCTGCGGTAGTTAAGCTGAATCCAAAATCATTAGCAGTAATACTAAAAGTAGATTGTTTTAATTTTGCAAATCTTAAAGCCCATAGAAATGCAATTCCTTCATTTACAAATTTGCCATCAAGTGTAAAGACAAAAAGATTTGATAAATCCTTGGTTTTATATATTTCTATAAGTAATTCATCTTTCTTTGGAATGTTCGAAAGAACTTTTTGTTTCTTCAATATTGGGCGTAATGAATTTAGTTCAGGATTTAAGTATTCAAAATTTTCTAGTTCGTTGCATATATCTATTTCTTTTCTCAAACTTTCACAAAGTAGATCAGAAATTGCCATTTGACCTCCAACCCATGCAGGAATTAAAGAACTTTTTTTTGTAGATTTTTTAACGTATAAAGTCATATCTCTTATTCTTATAAATTGAAGCATTTTGCCGGCAAAGTAAAATGTATCTCCAGGATTTAATTTTGAAGCAAAATTCTCCTCTAGATTACCTAAGGATTTACCTTTCATATATTTAACATTCAAAAATTTGTCACTTGTGATTGTCCCAATATTGAACTTATGCATTCTTATTAAAGATTTGTCTTTTACAAAATATTTAAAGTTTTCATTATTATTTTGTGATTCTTCTTTAACTATCTTTTTATATTTTGGGTATGCTTTAAGACATTTTCCTCCGTATTCTAAAAAGTCAAGACACCAATACCAATCTTGATCTTTTAAGTTTCTATAACTCCAACAATTTTTAATTCTTTCTTTCTCAATTTTCGGATCAAAGCCATTTCCGCATGCCAAACTTATTAGATGTTGAAGAAGCACATCATAAGATAATTCAGGAAGTCTAATTGCCTCAGATATACCACTTTTTATTATTCTTCTCATTGCACTAATCTCTAATAACTCCAAAGAATTCGTAGGCATAAAAATTATTTTTGATTTTCCGCCTGGTCTATGAGCACTTCTTCCTGCTCTTTGGATAAGTCTAGCTAAATTCTTTGCGCTACCAATTTGAACTATTTGATCTACAGGTTGGAAATCAACGCCCAAATCTAGCGAGCTGGTGCAGACTACCCACTTTATTAAGCCGTCTTTAACCCCTTCTTCAACTCTTTTTCTATCTTCTTTATCGAGGGAGCCGTGATGAAGTGCGATTTTATCTTCCATCTCTGGGAGAAAAAATTTAAGACATTGATACCATCTTTCAGATTGGTTTCTAGTGTTGGTGAATAATAAGGTGCTTTTATTTTTATCTAGGATTTTCAAAAGTGAAGAATGACTCCTAATTCCAAGATGCCCACTCCATGGAAAGGTCGTTTCCTCCTCTGGTAAAACACTTATAATTTCGATCTCTTTTTGAATATTTGTACTTATTATTTTGGGCTTAATAGCACTCATACCAACAATTGCTCTTGCCGCCTCTTCAATATTTCCTATAGTTGCAGTCATTGCCCAAATTTGTAAATTTTTTATATTACCTCTTAGCCAACTTAGAGATAATTCGCACTGGTTACCTCTTTTACTACCCATCAATTCATGCCATTCATCAATAATTATTGATGTCAACTCCCTAAATAGATTATTAGATTCTTTATTAGAAAGTAAAAGAGATAGAGACTCTGGAGTGGTAATAAGAATGTTAGGTGGTTTAGCTAATTGCTTTTTCTTTTCATATGAGGTGGTATCCCCATTCCTAATTTCAACAGTGATTTCTTTATTGAAATGCAAAGCTGCTAATTGTATGGAATTTTTAAGATCTCTACTTAGTGCTTTTAAAGGCGTTATTAATAATATATTCACACTTTTATTATTTTTGGGATTTTTTATCTGTGATAGAGGTCCCATTAGAGCAGCATAAGTTTTGCCGCATCCAGTAGGAACTTGTATTATTCCATTTTTCCCATTTAAAAATGCTTCCCAAGATTCGATCTGGTAGGGTAATGGTTCCCATCCTCTTGTGAAGAAAAACTGTTTAATTTTAGAAATTAAATTATTTGGCTTACTATTTTGTGTAATATTTTTCATGATATTTTTTTCATCAGTTCAAAAGCATCCTTTAGGCTATCTGCATCATTGATTTTTTTATCTTTTCTCCATTTTGTTATTCTTGGAAATCTTACTGCTATGCCTGACTTATGACGTTTTGAAATTTGTATTTTCTCAAAAGATATTTCGAATACCATTTCTGGTCTCAATGATCGAACAGGGCCAAATTTTTCTATTGTATTTTTCCTTATCCATTTATCTAACTCTTTAATCTCAATATTCGTTAAACCAGAATATGCACTCGCAAATTTAATTAATTCTTGGTCTTTCCATAATGCAAAACTGTAATCTGTATAAAGACCAGCTCTTCTACCACTTCCGCCCTTAGCATAAATTAGAACAGCATCCAATTGCATCGGATCAACTTTATATTTCCACCAAATACCTTTTTTCCTTCCAGAGGTGTATGGAGACCTTTTGTTCTTAATTATTAATCCTTCAGTATTATTTTCTCGAGATTTTTCTTT
>QCQW01000036.1 GCA_003212055.1 Prochlorococcus sp. AG-459-A02 | reverse complement strand
ATTGCTTTCAGAGCTAAACAAAGACGTTTTGATGATTTTGATGGTTTACTAGATGAGTCAACTATTAAACCCGTTCAAAGGTCAATTATTGAACTTAGCGATGAACAAGATCAACCTGATTTACTACCAGGCTAATTTTGGTAAATGACCAAAAAGGATGGAGATTACTTAGAGATTTTAAAAAAGGCAAATTTTGCTTTTTAATTGGCGTTGATAATTGGTCAATCGAGTTACAAAAAAGTGAATTCTATTCTCTTTATCTCCTACTCTTGAGAATTAATGAACAACTATTAGTTTTAAAGGATGAACTAATGGATGAAGAATCTATTACTTTAGAGTTAGAACAACTACCTTGGTATATCCAGTTAGAAGGGAAAAAGAATGAATGGAGTTTAAGGTTTGTTTTTGAAAGTCAAGACCAAACTAGATCCTTCGAAATGTATTGGCCGATACCAATTGCACAAAATTTATTTTATGAAATAAAAAACATGTGGGAATCAATGGATTAAAAGATAAATAAAATTGGAAATTTTAGAAAATATTTCCCACTCAAAAAATAATTTTTTCACAACTTTTCCACAACAATTTTTTAAAAAATATCTGTTGATCTAGAGCATGTGGAAAACTTCTGATTTTATATAAATCTTGATATTTAAGTAAGATATAATTTTACAAAATTAATTTCCATGAACTCCCCTTTTATGACTAAATTCTCAATATTCTATTGCTTGAGACTGTTAATTTTTGATGCTTGTTGACGATTTAGTAATTATGGAGAAAACTACATTTTGTAGATTTAAATTTCAACAAGTTTTTTCAATATGCAAGAATTAAATTACAACGAAAATTCAATAGTTTTTAATCAGAGAGATGAAGTAATAAGTTTCAAATGTGAACTCCAAGAAAATCTTCAAAAGGCTATGAAAATATTTGTTGAGGAACATCCTAATTGGGATCAATACAGGATCCTTCAAGCTGCTATTGCAGGATTTTTATTGCAAAAAGGATTTCAAAATAGGGATTTAACAAGACTCTATGTTGGAAATATGTTTTCAATGAATTTTAAGGATTAAAATTTTTTTTTATTTTTTCTAGTAGTGTTTTTGCAATGTCATTTCTGACAGGTAATATAGATAATCTATTTCCTTTTTTTACGACTAATAACTCATCCTCATTAAATAAAATCTTTAATTCAGGTAGACTTAAAATCCTATCTGACTTAAATTTATATTCTACTTTTACACAATCCCATCTCGGTTTATCAGGTCTCGATTTTGGATCAAAATATTTTGAATCTTGATCAAATTGAGTAGGATCAACAATATTTAGATCTATTACCTCCATAAGTCCCACAATACCTGGGGGTTTACAATTCGAATGATAAAAAAAAACTTTATCTCCTTTATTCATTTTTCTCATAAAATTTCGAGCCTGATAATTTCTTATTCCATCCCATAAAGTTACACCGTCATTTTTTAAAGTATCTATGCTGTAAGCATCAGGCTCACTTTTCATTAGCCAAAAATTTTCTTCAGTCATATCAGGGAATCTTGGTGATTTTTAAGGCTTGGAGGACGTGTTAACCAAACCTTTTTGGGTATAAATTTATTATCCATTAAAGTTCCTCTTTATGGAAGTAATGGGTTGTGTAGGGTATTTCTAATAATTTTAAATCTAAGTTTATTCAATAAATTATCTATTTAGGAAAGTGATGGTTGGTGGGAAGAACAAATCCTCTTGGAAAGTGGTTACCGTGGTGATCAAAGAGCTGAAGCCTTGAGAATAAATAAAGGTGAGGAAGTAGTCAAATCTCTAATATATGCTGTTGATAAATCATTTGTTGATTTGATAGCAGCACTTCAATTTGGATATGTTGAACTTGATTGTGGTTTAATTCAAGGGAGCTCGAAAAATGTTGGCGACGATTTAACATTAGATACCCCGCCATTGACCCTCCTTGATAGACTTACACGTCTTCAGGTAAACAGATTATTTACTGCAAGAAGCAAACAACAGTTTAATTTGGAATTGACAGAGGGAATTGTTAATTCTGAAGTAGAAGATTTAAATGGAAATAGTAAGAAAGAGCAGAAAGTTCCGCAAAAGGCTGTTATTGGTATTGGGGCAGGAAAAAATTATACTCTTTATGATGTATAGGGACTGATAATACTCAATTTGTACAAGCAGGATATAAATCAAAAAAAGGAATTAGGGGATTTGGAAGGCTTTAGTTTTTAGCTAGTGAATCAAGTTGCCTAAACTTGTCATAAATGTATTTTATCGGTATAAGTGGTCTAAGGACTTGTCCTTTTTGTAAGGACTTGAGCCTAGCGGTTTCAAGGTTAACTCCGCACTCCTGCACACGAGTACAAAAACCTTTTTAATCAATGAAGATCTCTTCTAAGACACTTAGCTTGCTACTTAATTTAGTTTTTGTGCTTTTTGTCTTTGTCATTTAAAACTATTCATCAAAGAGATTAATAGTTTCATGGTTTTCTTACTTCGAACCAAACTCAATATCGGTTAGTTTTTTAATCTGTAAAAGTTTGGATAAAGTTTGGATAAAGTTTGGATAAAGTTTGAATAAAAAATTAAGAATCCTTGAAATCCTAGTAATAGCTAGACTAGCCTACTTTTCATTAGCCAAAACTTTGGTTCGTCATATCAAGGGACCTCGGCGATTTTTAAGGCTTGGAAGAGGTGTTATCAAGCGTTTTGGTTATAAATTTATTATCCATCAAATAATCTATTTAGAAAAGTGAAGGTTGATATGGGATGCACGTGATGTTACTAAATCGTATAGATGACTTGAAAAATTTCTGTCAAATTATCAGCTACTCACAGTTGAGCTTTTTATGTAACATAATATGTTTACATAATGTAACAATTAAATGAAAAGACTTTTCCCTTATATTGCCTTTGCATATTTAACTAGTTTTACAGCTGCAACCGGTTTACCAGTTATGGCAGGGGGTTGTAGTAGCCACATGAACAAAAAAGCCGAAATTAAATGCGCCGAAGATGATGCTGAGTGTCAAATTGAAAAAGCTGAAAAGTTTGATTTAAGAGATTCTCTCAAGTCATAAAATTATGACTCAAATCAGTTTATTTATTAACTCTGCCCCAAGAGATCTAATTGAGTTCGCATTCTTTGCTGCTGTGGGTTTTACTGCAGGATCATTAGGAATAATCTAGTTATAGAAAATTGACCCATTCTTTTTTTCTACTTACTTTTTCAAGTCTTTCTTTCTTTTATGTGATGGCTTGCTTATGGAGAGATTTAATAAATCAAAAATAAAAAATTCTTTTTAATTACCTTTTATAGATGAACTTTTGTATGTCTTCAAATAGGTTAGATTTTGATCTAAAAAATCCATTACTTTTTAAATAAGACTTTCCTTTCTCTATATTTTCAATTCTTTTTTCATAAGAATTTTCATCTAAATCTTTTTGCATAAAAAAAATAGTCGGACTCTTATTTTGAATAATGCACTCAAAAAAGTCGTTACCTTAAATACAAAATTTAAATTATCTTTTATTGTTACTTATCCAAACTAAAGATTGAATAAAAAATTTTTTTCTTAAATTTCAAATATTATTATTGATGAAAAATAAATTAAAAATAAAATTTCTTAAAAAAAAGCGATTTAGGTAGGAAACACTACATCAATTACCTATCAGGAATAATTAATTTATAGATATAAATCTATTTCGCATAATTATGGAATTCGCTAAAAAATTCATGACAGAAAAAGCTGAAAAGCTAAACGGTAAAGCTGCAATGCTTGGAATGTTTGCTCTAATAGGGGCTTACTATTTTACAGGTCAAATTGTTCCAGGTATTTTCTAAAAAAATTATTTAAATTTTGGTGGGTTGGAAGTCCCCAACCCCTTTTTTATTTAATAACTAAGAATATTTTGATATCTTGTTATTCATGTCCTCAATATTATTAATTAATTTGTCTACCCATTCTGTATTATCTTATGGCTTTAGATATGTAACTTTTGGCTGATTAATTTCAAGTTTCTCGAAATCTTCACTCATAAATTCTCCTTTATAAATTATTCTAAGCTTAAGGTACTTTTCTAATTGATTTTAACAAAAAAACTGCGTATCTAATGTGTGCGGTTTGAGGAACATTTAGGTACGGAAAGAGGAATGTTTTTTTTTTCATTTAAATCTATGACTGACCTAGAGTAAAAATATGGTTGTCATGATTCGGTTGCGTTGCTACAACTGAATTCAACCGTAAACTTTAAATTACATTTAATAAGATGACTTACTACAGTTGCTTTGATCAAAAAGGAAACATAATTGCTCGCTGTCAGACTAAAGAAGATATAAACGTTCTAATTAAAATGGGCAGACCAATAGTGGAAATAAAAGAAATGAAAAAAGAGGAATCAGTTGTTTGTTCTTTAACTGGTAGTCCATCCGATTACAACGAAGATTATTAAGAGCATGACTCAAAGAACACTTCAATTAAATCAACATGGAAGAACAATAGTCCTTTTTTTTGTTGCATTGAATAGCCTTTATACTTTTTTTTCTACTTTTGAAAAAGCATTAACTGATCGCGATAGAGCGAGATAAAAATATTTAGGTATTTGTGGATTAATTTTCAATCAATAAAATTTAAGTTAGAAAAAAAAGACCCTGTTATAGGTCTTTTTTATTGGTGAAGAAAGAAATGAGATCCATTTGATAATTAGATTAAGACTTTTCTTAGAAATTAGTTTTGGAAGTAAAAGTGATAACTCACTTCTTCATGATTTACAAACGACTTTATTTTTAAGATAGTTCAAAATTAATCCCGAAAGTTTAAACTCTGATCACTTAACTTTCTTTCCGGAAAGGTTAGAGAAGTTAATTTGCCTTGATATTTCAGATCATGGATTAGTGAGGATCTAGTTCGTCAACCTTGGTCAAGTCGATCATCAGAACTGTCGTTTAAAAAGTTAGTCGTCATGTAATATCTTGTATGAATCTTTAAAATTGATTTAATGATTATTAATCAAATCTTTAATTCTCAGACTACATCATCTCTGAGTAAGAGCTTTATTTATTTTGTTTTACAAAGAATATAAAGCCAACCAAAGAAAGTAGCAAAAGCAAGTATTGAAGAAATATTGTTATTCAATGGATTTAAATATCTTTCTATTGAAAGTGGTACATGGAGAATAACTAAATACCAATATAGAGCAGATATTAATCCAAACAATAAAGCCAGAAGAATATAAAAAGGCAAGATATATAATCTTCTTTTTTTAATTCTTTCCCCTGTAATATTTTCGGTTAAACCAATTCTCGACCAATAACCACCGTTTAATTGAAGAAAAAACTTTAAAAATATTCCGTAAGTACTTATAAAAAACCTAGATAAAGCAAATAACGGTGAGATTATAAATCGTTGCATTAAAACTTTAAAAATTTAACTTGTTCAGTTTTGGAAATCTGACTTACAGTATTAACTTTTTTTTCTCTATATTTCGTTAGGAAAAATACCATTGAGCTAAAAATAACTAAAAATCCTATTAATGATATTCGATAAAAAAGGTCATCTGGTAAATCAAAAAAAGCTGATCTTTTATATTTGTTTCTCATGAAAAAAGAATGGTTCTATCCCTTCATGTTAGATCGACTGTCAATGTAAATTTTCTTCTTTCAATTTTATAAATTAAATCTTAAATTAAGTAGAGAATCTTATATGGTAGTTGATTATATATAAGTTATATAAATGCAATTAAGTAGTCTTTTTTACCAACTATATGTAACTGTTGCTAAATAAATATATTTATGCTTGAAAAGCCCCTAAAGAATCATTTTTCTTGAAATAAAGATTGACAAGACAATCATAAAAAAAACTTTTATAAAACATTAACTTCTTTTATAAATTATGTTTCTAACCAACAATACTCGTTTAAAAATTAAGGATATTGTAAGGAGGATTTCACTAGATGAAGCTGTTGCATTGGAAGAAAGAATTTATGTAGAAAAGTTTGCAAAACATAATTCAACTATATGGACATGGCTTAAGAAAGCTAACAGCTTGAGGAGATATGGCAAACAAAAATCAGATGGAATAAATGGACTAATCCAGAACCTTGGCCTAGATGGTTTAGAAACTGAAAATCATTTCGATCCTCAAAATGATGATCTTGCTGATTGGTTTAGCGGATCTCCTGATTGGGTTAGAAGAAGTTAGATCTAAAATTAATAAAGCTAGAAGTATAGTTGCAAAAATAAAAAATAAACTCCATTAAATCTAAAAATAAGGCGTATACGGAATTTCTGTTTTCATTGATTCGCCGTAGTAACTTTCAGCTGACTTTAGTAAGATCCAATAAATGAAATTTAGAAATGATTTCTCCATAGGAAGACCTATAACTAAACTAATTCAACTTAGAATCTCAAATAAAAACATCGTAGAAAATACTTAATATAAGAGATTTAGATTTTCTTAGATAGTATGTGATGGCTAGCTTAGTATGAAATGCTACTGAAGCTTGTCTTATCAATTGATTTGGTATTATTGCTTATTGATTCCTGTAATTTCTGAAGATATATTAAATAAACTATAAAAGTAAGAAATTTATGAGTACTCAAAAAAGTCAAAGCCATAAAAGACAAAAGCAAAATAATACAGAATGGTTAGATGAATTAATCAATAAAATTGAAAATATGAAAAATAAAATATCTAATATCTAATACTTTTTAACTAATTACGTTTTCTATCATTTATTGCGTTATTAAATATTTTTAAATACTTTTGTAATTAAGTCAGCTGGCTTTTTTAATAAAGTTATTGTCGAATCAGTTCATAAGTCTTATCTGGAAAATTTTAAACTTGGTCCGCCCAATAGTTTGTAACACAGGATTATACACTGGCAAAAGATTTATAAAAATTTTCTAAATGCATCGGGTATTTCTTTCTAACATTATTTCTATTTATTGCACTAAAATTATTAATTTAATTAAATTTTTAATTTTGTAGGGATTTAGCTATAAATTTAATATGTCTTGTTGATAATTTAG
The DNA here is from genome assembly GCA_003212055.1 of Prochlorococcus sp. AG-459-A02. Classification (GTDB taxonomy): domain Bacteria; phylum Cyanobacteriota; class Cyanobacteriia; order PCC-6307; family Cyanobiaceae; genus Prochlorococcus_A. The sequence continues at coordinate 1,289 of QCQW01000036.1, read as the reverse complement.
TTAAGTACAAAAAGTTGATTATGAAAAATTTTACACTAACAATAGTTTCTTTATTTTTCCTATCTTCTTGCAGTAATGACAAAGATTTTTTTCTCACTGAGGGAAACGCTTTGTTAAGTTGCGGAGGTAAATCTCGTATCATCGAAAATGATAAAGAAGAGATAATAAATACAGAAGTGAAGGATTTAAGAGATGGAATTGGTAAATATGTTGAATTTACAGTTGTAGAGACTGATAAAAAAGGAGGAAAATATAGGATTATTAATTGTTTCCCAAGTGAAGAACCACAAGATTCAATAATAAAAACTGTCAAAACAAATTATAAATTAAGTAATTAAAAGTTATTTAAAAATAACTAGTTAACTCTTCTTAAAAGTTTTGAATTTGTAATTAAGTAGTAAGCATTTCATAAAAAATATGGCTAAAGAAAACAGATTTTTTTAGGATTATATTAATAAATTTTAGTTAAAGTTAAATGTCTATCATTACCGATAACACAGTGCTCGTTCATATTCATAGCGGTTTAGAATTAAAAAATAAAGTAACTTTAGGCGTATTAGTGGCTCTCGAAGCAGAGAAAAACGATCATAAAGTAACTCTTTTTCTAGCTGGGGATGGTGTACACGTATTAAGTTGTAAAAAAGCTGGTGAAATAGTTGGTCAAGGTACTGGAGATTTATATGAGCTTCTTGAAAATTTAAAGAATTCCAAAGTTAGCATATATGTCTCGGGAAAATCAGCTAAATCAAGGGGCTATGATGAGAAGCTCCTGGAAGGATATAATGCGGAGTTTGCAATGCCCGATGTACTAGTTGATGAGTCAATTAAAGCGGATTGCGTTCTTTGTTATTAAGTATTTTTTAATAACAAAGCTTTTAATTTTAGATTTTTGATGATTTGATAATTTCCCATGCTTCTAATGCGGTGTCTGCATATTCGAAAAGATTTAGGTGTTTATCTTCAATCAATCCAGCATCAGCTAAATATTCGAAGTTGATTATCTTATTCCAATAATCTCTACCAAAAAGTATGATTGGAATTTTAGTTTTCATTCCTGTTTGACAAAGTGTCAAAAGTTCAAATAATTCATCTAGTGTTCCAAAACCTCCAGGAAAAAATACTGCAGCAACTGATCGCATAACAAAATGGATCTTTCTTAATGCAAAATAATTAAATTTAAAGCAAAGACCTGGAGTTATAAAAGCATTTGGGATTTGTTCATTAGGTAGACTGATATTTAACCCTATAGATTTACAATTTGCTTCAAATGCACCTCTATTAGCAGCTTC
>QCQW01000035.1 GCA_003212055.1 Prochlorococcus sp. AG-459-A02 | reverse complement strand
TCTTTAAATTATTTAGTTCTGGAGAATCATTATTTTTATATTTACTGATTTCTTGACCAATCAATTTACTTAACTTTTTGCTCTCAGATTGGAAACTAGATATTTTTATATCTATTTCATTTTTTTGAAGAGTTAATTCTTGTATGTGGGAAATATTAAAAACTTTTCCTCTAAGGGATAAACTTTCTTCAATTAAAGTTGGATTTTCTCTTATTAATTTTTGATCTAACACTATTTTTTTTTATACCTTAATTAAAATAGTTAATCTAAATTCATTATTAGGGATTTTTGACTAAAAATTAACTAAATTTATTGATGATTCCTAACTTTTGGAATATTTTTAAACAAACTTTTTTTAATTATGATGCAGATCGAGCCCGCCCTGTAGATGACCATTCTTTTAATAAATTCATTTGCTCTTTAGCTGTTCTGGATAAGGGAACTAATTCAGAAACTGCTTTTATTAAATCTTTCTCCATAAGTTCTCTATTTTCAGAGAATGAAATATGCATTCCCTCTACTACTGCTTGTTCAAGTTCTGCTCCTGAAAATCCATCTGTTCTATCGATGATAGTAGATAGAGGAAAACTGTAACTTGGTCTTCTTTTTTTTAAATGCAAATCCAGAATACTTAATCTTTCTTCAGAATTTGGCAAATCAAGAAAAAATATTTCATCAAACCTACCTTTCCTTAATAATTCAGGAGGAAGCTTATCTATAGCATTAGCTGTAGCAATGACAAATACGGCGGATTCTTTTTCAGACATCCAAGTAAGCAAACTTGCCAAAACCCTCTGACTTGTTCCTCCATCACTTCTAGCATCGCCACCAAAGCCCTTGTCAATTTCATCGATCCACAGGATACACGGAGACATGGCCTCAGCTCTTGATATTGTTTCTCTTGTTCTCGCCTCGCTAGAACCTACAAGACTAGAAAATAGTCTTCCAACATCTAACCTAAGTAGCGGCATCGACCAACTCTTAGAAATTGATTTTGCGGTAAGCGATTTGCCTGTTCCTTGCGCTCCAACGAGTAAGACACCCTTGGGAATAGGTAATCCATAATCTCTAGCTTCTTTAGAAAAGGCCCTGTATCTTTGATTAAGCCAAACTTTTAAAACATTTAACCCCCCAATGTCGTCCTGACTTGATTTAGCTTCGAAAAATTCTAAAATTTCACTTCTAGCGATCACTTGTTTTTTCTCTTCAAGAATATCTTTAATATCTTCTTTACTTATTTTTCCTCTTTGAGCAAGGGCCTTTGCAGTGACTTGCTTTACTTTTATTTCGGTAAGTCCACTTGAGGCTATAGAAAGTTCGTTTAAGTCTTGTTCTTCAAGATTTGAATTGGTATTAATAGCAATTTTTTTTATTAGACTTTTTAATTCTTTTTGATCAGGTAAAGGTAGATTGACAATTGTCATTAATTCATCCAGCTCTTCTGATGATGGAAATAAATGAGAACTAATAATTAAATTATGACTAGTTTTCTTTAGAGCCGAAGATAGTTCTTTAATAGTTCTATTGATAGAGGGATCATCATAAAATTTATGAAAATCTTTTACTAATAAAACGGTTGATAATTGAGAACTTTGTTCTTTAAGCCAATTAAGTACACCTAACGGATTGTTAGAAAATTTACCTTCTTCATTTATTAATCCTTTTATGCCGCCAACACAATCCCAGCAAATGAATCTTTTAATATTTAATCTTTCACAAGAAAAATTGACCAATTTTTCTAATCTTTCCTCTTCTTTAGTCCTGATCCAAATTAACGAGGTTCTTGATTTTATGAGTAATTCTAAATTTCTACACCAAGAATTCATTATTTAAGTTATGGACTATTTTTTACTGTTAGGTTCAAAAGGGAGTCTTTTATCTGAGATGGTTGAAGCGGAAGTTGTTATTACTTCATTTTTGGCCAATAATTGTTGATCCAAAATTTTCTGTAGATTCTCAGGAAGAGCCTCTTTATTAAGCAGAAAAGTCTGAAATGCCTGGAAGATATTAGCAACAACCATATAAAGTAAAACTCCTGCTGGTAGAGGGAAAAACAGAAACATTCCAGTAATCATGATTGGTGTAATTTTGTTTGCTGTTGATTGCTGTGGATTTGCAGGCATCCCCTGACTAGATAAAACTTGAGAAAGTAGTAGGGTAAGTCCAAAGGCACCAACAAGTGTGGCAATATCCCAGTTAATTGCACCATCTACATAAAAGCCAACTTGACCAAGAGCTTTAATAAAAAGAAAACCACTTTTAGCAGCTAGGCCAGGAATTTTTGCCTCGATTGTTGCATCACCCGGTTTAATTGGTGTTACTGTTCCGTCTTGAGAAACTTTAAGATATTCTGATCCTTTAGAAACCGTCCATGTTGGTAGAAATTTTGATCCATTGTCATATTTAGACAAAACTTCCGAATAGCTATTGCCGTTTGTTGTTTGTAAATTAATTTTTACGGATTCTTCTGTCCCTAATTTTGTTCCATTAGGAATAGAAGCTATTACAGGAAAATGTGATTTTTCTGTAATAAAAATAGAGTGTCTTGGGGATTTGTAAGGTTTTGGATCAATAGCTGCTATTTGATCCTGTGGAACAACCTTGAGATTTATGTTGTAGGGGACATCCGCAAATGGTGAACCTCTTAAGGTTGCAAACAATGCAAATAGTACGGGCATTTGTACAATTAATGGAAGGCAACCTGCTAGAGGACTACCAAACTCATTCATTAGTTTTCCAAGCTCTTCTTGCTGTTTCTTTGGATCACCTGAAAACTTAGATTTTATTTCTGCTTGCCTTTTTTGCATTACTGGTTGAGCAATCTTCATCCTTCTAGCGCTTCTAATTGAACCAGCGCTTAGAGGAAAAAGTGCAATCCTAATTACTACTGTCAATGCAACAATTGCTAAACCATAACTAGGGACTAAACCGTAGAAAAAATCTAGAATCGGGATAAGTAATTTTTCAGAAATGAACCCTATCACGATATTAAAAAGAGTGTAATTTTATTAGACATTTATTTTACAGGAAAATAAGGTTTTTGTAATTAATTTAATTAGGATTTAGTAGCAAAACCCTCTACCTCGTTGAGATTTGGGATTTGTGATCTTTTATTTATATTTTCTTCAATAAATTTTTGCTTTTCTCTGAATAAAGGTAATGATTTCATTTCAACTTTTGATCCGTCATTAAGGATAAGAACCATATCTCCGTATGATCCGAATCCCCTTGGAATAGATCTGATTTCCTCAATGTTACTTAATGAAACTTGTGTTTTGTTTTTACCAAACCATCCTCCATCAATTGTGATTCTTTTGTTTGTAATTTTATATCTCAACCACAAAGCTCTAACTATTGCGGCAAAGGTAAATGGTAATCCAAGAATAGTTATACCTGCAAGTAGATTTACTATTAAATCACCTTTTGCAGGACCACCTTCATAAAAGGTTTCTTCATTCATGTTAATCATTTGATTAGACGAGATTTGAACATTAAGTTTTGAAATTCTTCCAAAAGTCTGCTTTTATCATTGCAGAAATCTCCAAATTTAAGGTTAACAAGTAACCAATATGGTTTGTGGTTATTAATTTTTTGAATATTTTTTAATAACCATTCTTGAAGGATTCTTCTTAATTTATTTCTCTCTACAGCTTTTTTTGAAACTTTTTTACTAATAGCAATTGCAACCCTAAATTTGTTTGAGGTATTTGTGAGTTTATGAGTTAAGAGAATTTCTGGATTTGATCTTGCAACTTTAAACGTCATTAATTTTCCATGATATGTTGTGGAGTTTTTATGAATATAATTAAAAGTCCTATGACCTTTTAAACGCATATCCTTAGGTAATGCCATTTAAATTTGAAGTTATACAGCCATTCTTTCTCTACCTTTTTGTCTTCTGCTTTTAATAACCCTTCTACCAGTATGAGAACGCATTCTTACTCTAAAACCAGATACACGTTTTCTTTTTCTTGAAGTTCCGCCAAAAGTTCTTTTTGTCATTTGATTAATTATCCTTATTTAATTTATCATTTAATCGATCACTATAGTCCAGCTTCCTAAATAACTTGAAATTGATTTTCCTTTAGGTTGGCCATATGAATGAAATTGATATAAACCTGATTTTCTGGGATTATTGACTTTTAAGACAACTGCATAACTGTCCTTATTGGAAGGAATTGGGCTGTAGGGGTAAATATCTAGTGAACGCAAATCTGATTCACCAGTATTAATTTCTATATCAGCTGGAATATCTTCTAAACATTTTGTTCTACCTTCAAAACCGCCTATTTTTACTTTGCAAAAACTAATTTTTTCATTTTTTAATGTAGATTTAAAGGTTTTAGGAATTGCTAGATTAACTTTTAAGAGATCAGTGCTTCTATCAGATGGTCTCAAGAAAAAATAAATTGTATTTCTAAATTTTTTTTTATTTTCTTTTTGAAACCACTTTAATCGTCTAAATTCAGAATCTTGATTCCATTGGAATTCCAATCCTGCCTTAACATCTTTAATATTATTAAGCAGAGGAGTGGAAACTAAAATTGCAGGAATAATAAAAAATCTTAAAATTTTAAAATTTAAAGTAAGTCTATTTTTGTTTTTAAACATTGAGTAAATAAAATTTTAAAGGTTGAATTCGTGGTACTTAAATTAAAAGAGTAAAAATAGTTTTACTAAGATTAACATCTATCTGTCCTTAATTTTGTAGCGCCTCTTAAATAGGGATGCTTTATTGGATTATTGGATGGCAATAAAACTTGAGCCATTATCCTTATACAAAAATCAACATCATTAGATACATGCATTTGTTGGCAGTCTAAAAATGCTACTGAATCAAGTCCATTAAATTTCCTTGCAATTGAAGCGGGGAAACATGCATCTAAATCTTTTGTTGCGGTGAATGTAATGGATAAAATGTTTGTCTTAATCATATTGTTTCGTGAAATTAATTCATCAATCAATTCCACTACGGCAACTTCTATTTCCCTAACAGAATTCCCAGATGCTGTTGTAGCTCCACGAATAAATACAATTTTATAATCACCTTTCATTTCTTCAGACATATAAATTTAAGGCTTATATAACCAAAGTACTTTATTAGATGAGTTAAACTCAAAAAAAATGTTATTGACTATTCTCTCAATCATTCTACTTCCTGGTATTAGTCCAAGTATTTTCTTCTTTTTCTTCCCAAATGTTAAGGGCTGAATTTTAGGATCAATATTAACCATTTCTGCAGCCAGCTCCCTTGCATCAAATTCATCTCCAACTTTATCAACAAGACCAAGTTCGAGTGCTTGCGTCCCAGTGAAAATTCTTCCATCAGCAAATTTTCTTACTTCTTCAACAGGTAAATTCCTTCCTTCAGCAACAGCTTCAGTAAATTGTTTGTAACTTTCATCTATCAGTCCTTGTAGAAGACCTCTACCTTCCTCACTTAGAGGTTTATCTGGAGAGAGTATATCTTTAAACACACCGCTTTTAACAGTTTCAAATTTGATGCCGATTTTATTTAATAATTCAGATAAATTATTTCCCCTTATAATTACACCAATAGATCCTGTAATTGTACCTGGATTTGCAACTATTTTGTCAGATGCAACACCAATATAAACACCTCCTGATGCTGAGATATTCCCAAAACTAGCAATGACTTTACATCCTTTATCTTTTAGTCTTTTAATAGCAGAGTATATTTCCTGGCTATCACCAACAGTACCTCCTGGAGAATCAATTCTCACGATTAAAGCAGGAAATTCCCTATCCTCAATTTGTTTAAGAGCTTTAAGTACGGAAACTCTTGTTGAACTTGTGATAGGCTCATCAATTACTATACGAGCCAATCTTTTTTTTGACTTTCGTCTAAAAGGCCAAATCATTCTTTTAAGGTAAATTCATAAAACTACTTTAAAAAGACTATCAGCAGACCTAATGAATTCAATCCTAAATTGGTTTTTAATGATACTCCCTTTTGCTCTTTGGGGTACTTCAATGGCGGCGATGACTCCCTTAGTATCTAGTGCTGGACCTGAGTTTGTAGCTTCTTTGAGATTACTCCCTGCAGGGATTCTTGTTCTAATAACAACATATTTGTTTAAAAGAGATTTAAAAATTTATAAGTGCGATCTGAAGTGGTTTTTTGTTTTTACGATTGTCGATGCCACTTTTTTTCAGTTGTTTTTAACTTATGGTATTGAAAAAACTGGAGCAGGTTTAGGTTCTGTCTTAATTGATTCACAACCACTTTTAGTAGCTATTTTAGCGAGGGCAATTTTTGGGAATTTAATTAACCCAATAGGATGGTTAGGATTACTTTTCGGCTTAGGAGGAATAGTATTTTTAGGAGTTCCACAAGAATTTTTAGGAAATTGGTGGCTGATGTCTGATAAGTCAATAAATGATATTACTTTTAACTTTGGAGAACTTTGGATGCTTGCAGCTTCTCTAGCTATGGCATTAGGGACAATTTTAATTAGATTTACTTGTACTAAAAGTGATCCAGTCGCAGTTACAGGCTGGCATATGGTTTTAGGGAGTTTCCCCTTAATTATTAAGCACTGTTTACAATCAAATTTCACAATAATTCCAGATTGGTCAATATTTGATTGGGGACTTATGTCATTTGCAAGTATTTTTGGAGGAGCAATAGCGTATGGATTATTTTTCTATTTTGCTAATAATAAAGAAATAACTGGATTTAGTACTCTTGCCTTTTTAACTCCTGTATTTGCTCTTTTAAGTGGAGGTTTTTGGTTAGATGAAAGACTCACTTTTGTTCAGTGGGTAGGAGTAGCTTTTGTTCTTATATCGGTATTTTTTGTTAGCCAGAGAAAGAGTTTATGGGAAAATAAACTCTCTAATACTAATATTTAATTAGTTTATTTTTGTAAAAAGTCTAATAATGCGAATAGTTTTGATTAGTACTCCAATAGGATTCTTAGGGAGTGGCAAAGGTGGTGGAGTTGAATTAACTTTAAATTCTTTAGTTTCGGGTTTAATTTCATTAGGTCATTCTGTTGAGGTCGTAGCTCCAAAAAATTCTAATTTATATGAAAGTAATGTAAAAGCAAAGTTACATTTTGTAGAAGGTGAAGATCAAATTAGTTGGCAGCATCAAAACTACAATTCTCCCGTGAGTATCCCAGACAATTCTCTTTTAGCAGGAATGCTTGAAAAGGGATTAAATATCGCTAAACATGCAGATATATTGTTGAACATGTCCTACGATTGGTTGCCTATTTGGATGACTCTAAACTTAGAGATACCCATTGCACATATTATTAGTATGGGTTCTGAAAGTTCAGTAATTAGTAATTTAATCTCTAAGGTGCATGCTAAATATCCAAATAATTTTGCTTTTCATTCAAAAATACAAGCTAATGATTATCCATTTATAAAAGAACCAACAATTATTGGTAATGGGTTTATTTTAGATAATTATATTTTTCAAGATTCAGTGCGGGGACCCTTAGCATGGGTTGGAAGAGTGGCTCCCGAGAAAGGTCTGGAGGATGCAGTTTATGTAGCAAATGAACTTGGCGAAAAATTAAAAGTTTGGGGATTTATAGAAGATGAGATGTATGCATCAAAGATAGAAAAATCATTCCCTCAAGGAGCTATAGATTGGATGGGTTTTTTACCAACTGATGAATTACAAAAAGAACTTGGTAAATGCAGAGGGTTGCTAAACACTCCGAAATGGAATGAGGCATATGGAAACGTTATCGTTGAAGCTTTAGCCTGTGGTGTGCCAGTTGTTGCTTACAAAAGGGGAGGACCTAGTGAAATTATTCAGCACGGTCAAACAGGCTATCTTTCTAATCCAGATGATAAAGAAACTCTGCTTTACTATACAAATATTATTGAAAAAATAAATCGCAAAAATTGTAGAGAATGGGTGGAAAAAAATGCCTCCGCAGATATATTTGCTAACAAGGTTGTGAACTGGCTTAATAAGATAATCATCGAATATAAATAAAATTAATATATTAAATGATTCTTCTTAACTCAAAAAAAAGGCTTTTTAACTCAACAATAGTTTTAATATCTGGGATCATCATATTTATTTTGGGTTTAGGTACCACAGGACTGGTGGATGAAACTCCCCCCTTATTTGCTGCTGCCGCACGGGCGATGAGTGAATCTGGTGACTGGTTAACTCCAAAAGTCAATGGAATTTTCCGCTTTGATAAGCCTCCATTAATTTATTGGCTAATGGGTTTTTTTTATTCATTACCGAAAAACGAGATTTGGGATAGTTTCGGGACACTCTCAGCAAGACTTCCTTCGGCTTTGGGATCATTATTTTTAATGTTGATGATTGGAGATACTTTATTTTGTTGGCCACAGAGGGGTGATAGGCAATTTATCACTCCAATAGTTGCATCATTAGGCTTTGCTTTGTCTCCACTAATAATTATCTGGAGTAGAACTGCAGTAAGTGATGCCCTTTTAACTGGAACCTTAGGGATTAGCCTGCTACTGTTTTGGAGACGAATGGCAAGTGAAAATAATGATCAATGCATTTCAGCGTGGGTATTTTTAGGCTTTGCAATTTTAACTAAAGGACCTGTCGCATTTGTTTTAGCATTTTTGACTATTACATCTTTCTTGTTTAGTCAGAAGAATTGGGTAAAGTTGCTCCGTAAAATAAATCCCAAGAAAGGTTTTTTAATAACAGTACTAATAAGTCTTCCATGGTATGTTTTAGAACTAATAAAAGAGGGGAAACCTTTTTGGGATAATTTTTTTGGTTACCATAATTTTCAAAGATATACCTCAGTTGTAAACAATCATGCAGAACCCTTCTGGTTTTTTCTTTACATAATGATATTGGCTTCATTACCATTCACTCCTTTTTTGTATCACGGGATATTCAAAGCCTTTAATGATTTCCTGAAAAGTTCAAAAGAAAGTTGTAATATCCCTGAAACCCTTCATACATATTCTCTCTGTTGGTTAACATCTGTTTTAATCTTCTTTAGTCTTTCTGCTACAAAACTACCGAGCTATTGGCTGCCAGCAATTCCAG
>QCQW01000034.1 GCA_003212055.1 Prochlorococcus sp. AG-459-A02 | reverse complement strand
ACCTATATGCAGCTCCACATTCCAATAGCTTTTTGATGTAACTTTTGTGAATCGAAATTCGGGCACTTTGCTTTATAGGTTCTTCGTCCCATCTAAGTCCAAGCCATTTCAAGCCCTCTAAAATATTTTTTGTATATTCAGATTTAGATCTAAGAATATCTGTATCTTCTATTCTGACAAGAAATTTTCCGCCTATTTTTTGTGCATACAACCAGTTGAATAATGCTGTTCGCGCTGTCCCAATATGAAATAAACCCGTTGGACTCGGGGCTAGTCTTAAACGTTTTTCCAAATTCCTTTTAGAAAAAACGGGACCGACGGGATTCGAACCCGCAACTTCCGCCGTGACAGGGCGGTGCTCTAACCAGTTGAACTACGGTCCCAAAGTTTTGTTCTAATTTTATTTAGAACTTCATCCTTAAAATTATCAGATCATAATACTTAATTTATGGTGTTGTAATAAAAAAAATTTATTAATTTGAGGATTTACAGAAATAGTTAGTTTTAAAGCTGCCTTAATATAAACAACTATTTATTTTTGGGGTCTAAAACCTGCAGGTTCTATCAACCTAACTTGGTTGCCTCTAGCGGTAAATTCCCTGCCTTGGTCACTTTGTACGACAACTCTCCCACCAGACTTAACTCTGATGACTCTTGCACGAACCCATCCTAAAGCAGCTGATTCGAGGACTTTAACTACGTCCCCAGGTTGAAGATCTAACTCCATCTAATGAAAAAATGATTTACATAATGTTGATCAAACGCGTCGTGGAGGACTTGAACCCCCGACATCAGGTTTTGGAGACCTGCGTTCTACCAACTGAACTAACGACGCTCGTAAGTGATTATAAGCGTCTTTGTGACCAATAAGTTGATTAGTTTACAACTTTATCGATCAAAGCGTTGTTTTACGCGAGTAGCTTTTCCTACCCTATCTCTTAGATAGAATAACTTAGCTCTTCTTACTTTACCTCTGCGTTCAACTTTTAGAGAGGCAACCTGTGGACTATGTAGCATAAATACTCTTTCAACGCCTATACCCTGAAAAATTCTTCTAACTGTAATAGTCTGGTTAGTGCCTCCATGCCTTTTTGCTATGACAACACCTTCATAAGGTTGGACTCTTTCTTTGTTACCTTCTGTAATTTTTACTCCAACTTTAACAGTGTCCCCAACATAAATTTCAGGTAATTCTTTTTTTAATTGTTCATTCTCAAATTCCTTAATAAGATTGGTTGCGCTTAAGTTTTGCGTAGTTTCAGAAACCATGTTTTGTTCTTTTTTTTCAACTGATGCATCAATTGATGCTCCAGATTCAATAACGGCTTCTAATTCCTTCTCTTGTTTCTCTTTGGCCATTTTGGTCTTTGTTATCCTACAAGTTCTATATCTTAACCTTTTGACTCGCCTTTAGTAACCTTTTTGGAAAATGAAATTGTTTTTGAAAACATTTGGAATCCCGTTATAAGCATCCACAAAACTCCAAGGGAATTCAATATTACGTAAATTAATTCTCCGTTGCCTCCAAGCCATTCACCCTCATGGAGAGACATTAACCAATGAACTTGGTCTCTTGAGTAACCTAATAAATCTTTTGAAACCCTATAAAGAACACCGGTAATTGATGATATAAATAATGGAAGAAAGACCCAAGGCGCCAAAGCCTTATGAAATTGCCTAGAATTGGATAACATTTTCATTTTTGTTTCTTACCATTGTTATTGATAGATTTAAGATAGCCAAGACTGTAATGGCTATTTTGAACATATTTACCTACTACTATTATTTATTCCAATGAGACATTTTGCAGATCTTTTGTTAAATAAAAATAATTCTAAGGCTAATGACCAAGTTCCTTTTATTCAGAGAAGAAGAGGAATTGAAATAAAGTCTTCACGTGAAATAAATTTGATGAAAAAATCTAGTAGGATTGTAGCAACTGTTTTAAGGGAAATTAATGACTTAATAAAACCGGGAATGAGCACAAAAGATTTAGATGATTTCGCAGAAAAGAGAATAAAAAGTTTTGGAGCTGTCCCAAGTTTTAAGGGATACCATGGTTTCCCTTCCAGTATTTGTTCCAGTATTAATAATGAGGTTGTTCATGGAATACCAAATAAAAATAAAATAATTAAAAATGGTGACTTAGTTAAAATTGATACAGGAGCATATTTAGATGGCTTCCATGGCGATAGTTGTATATCTATTTGTGTGGGAGAAGTTAGTCCAAAGACTCAAAATCTTAGTGATGTTGCTCATAAAGCATTATATGCGGGTCTTTCGAAAATCAAAGCAGGGAATACACTTCTAGAGGTGGCTGGGGAAATCGAAGATATTGTTTTAAAAAACGGCTATAGTGTCGTGGAAGATTATACAGGTCATGGAGTTGGAAGAAATCTCCATGAAGAACCATCGGTATTTAATTTTCGAACCAAAGAATTGCCCAACGTCGTCCTTCGTGAAGGAATGACATTAGCTGTGGAACCTATTGTTAATGAAGGGACTAAATTTTGTAAAACATTAAATGATAGATGGACTGTAATAACAAAAGATGGAAAATTATCGGCCCAATGGGAGCATACAATTGTTGTTTTAAAAGATGGAATTGAAATATTGACAGACAGAGATTTCTAAACACTAAGATTTGTACTTATAAATAATTTGGCAATACAAAAAATTAAAAAATTCTTTCAATGGGAAAAGTATGTAGCTTAGCGGGTTTGGACTAATTATTATTAAATAATTTTTTGAGTTGGCTAAATCATAAATTCTTTTAGAAACAAATTTGGGACTCATTATTCCGATAGGATTTAGTTCTGATTTAAAAGGCCCTAAGATGATTTTTTTTATTATTAATTTTTTCTTTGTATTTTTGTTGAGAAGATTTTTTTTGAAAGAAACTAATTGACCAATAAGAGCCTTACTGATCTCATATGAAGGATTTAGGGCTGGTAATATTTCTGCTTCAGATGTGTTGATCCAAATCTCTTTTTTCACTAGTGAATCATTGGCTAGAGCAATATCTTCAAATAAATTTAAAAATTTGAATTTGCTTAATGCATTTATTTCTATTGAGTTTTCATAATTGGAATTTTCTCTACTCAAATCATAGATGCCATGGTTCAGAATTAAAATGTCTATCTTTTTTAATTGTTTTTTTAATGACGACTCCTTCCCACATTCCCATTTAATCCATTCATTTGGAGATTCAAGATTTTTTTTATAATTAGTTTTACTATGAGTAAATCCAATCACTTTATATCCTTTTTGACGAAACAACTTTGTTAATTCTTTCCCGAGGGCTCCAGAGGCTCCGGTAATTCCTATAGTTTTTTCGTTTTTCGTTGAATTTATCATTTTGCTTGATTTTGATAAGATACCAAAGAATTAAAATAAATTTACCAAAAAAGATTATTTATTTTTTTATTTGATTAAAACTCATAAATAAATATTTGTTTAGTTCTGAAAAAAATATTATCTTAAACCTATTGATAAATAATTTTACTAACTATGAGCGATATATTATTGATTGGGTCATGTGAGCCATTTAGCGGTAAGTCTGCAATGGTTCTTGGGATAGCAAAAAGACTTTTACAGGAGAAAAAAAAAGTTCGCATAGGAAAACCGCTAGCAACATGTATTGAACTTACTAATCTTCCTTCAATATCTTATGAAGGATTAATAGATGACGATGTTAAGTTTATTGGATCTACATTAAATATCGAAGAGGATAATTTAATTTCTTCAGTAGGTTTATTAGACAATATATCAGCTGAAAAAAGAATCTTTAATAAAGACTTACTCCCAGGAAAAGGTTTTGATCAGATTGAAGGATTGGTTAATGATAATTTTGAAGGTCTGAATATTTTAGAGGCAGCAGGAAGTCTTCATGAAGGTATGATTTATGGCTTAAGTCTCCCACAACTAGCCAAAGATTTAGATGCGAAAGTTTTAATTGTGAATTTATGGGAAGATTGTAAAAGCGTAGATGCATTACTTGATGCAAAAAAACAATTAGGTGAGAAATTGGCTGGAGTTGTATTGAACGGAGTTTTGCCGCAGGAAGTCGAAAAAGTTAAAAATGAAATAATACCTTCTCTTAAAGATCTGGATATTGAAGTATTTGGGGTGATGCCTAAATCACCACTTCTTAGAAGTGTCACCGTCGGTGAGCTTGTAAGAAGACTAGATGCTCAAGTAGTTTGTTGCCCTGAAAAAGATCAATTACTTGTTGAAACATTAAGTATTGGTGCAATGGGAGTAAACTCTGCAATGGAATTTTTCAGGAGAAGACGAAATATGGCTGTTGTTACTGGAGCTGATAGAACTGATATCCAACTTGCTGCTTTAGAGGCTTCGACTCAATGTCTAATTTTAACTGGTTTAGGAGACCCTTTGTCACAATTGATTCATAGAGCGGAGGAGTTGGAGGTCCCAATTTTAAAGGTGGAATTAGATACTCTTTCCTCCGTAGAAATTATTGAACAAGCTTTTGGTCATGTCAGAATTCATGAATCAATTAAAGCTTCATATGCTATTCAATTAGTTCAAGAGCATGTAAATCTAAAAAGAATTCTCGAAAAGATTGCTTTTCCCTGCAATTTTTCAGATAAATGCTAATTTCAAATATAGAAACTATATTATTTTGAGTCGCTCTTTAGATCTACCAGCAACTGAAGGCGTTGATGCCTTAGCTCAAGAACTTGCAAAACTCCAAGATAATGGGAAAAGGAGAATTGCTTTTTTGGGTAGTAGACATGTACCGGTCGTAGATATTCACTTAATTGAGTTGATTGCAAGGTCGTTAGCAGAAGAAGGGCATAATATCCTTACTTCTGGATCTCAAGGTGTCAATGCAGCTGTTATTCGAGCTGTCTTAGATATAAATCCATCATTATTAACTGTTTTATTACCACAAAGTCTTGATAGACAAATACCCGAAATAAAGGATCAACTTGAAAGGGTTATGCATTTGGTTGAAAAAAGTGAAAATGATGAATTACCTTTGCCACTTGCAAGCAGTCTTTGTAATCAAGAAATTATTACTAGGTGCGATCAATTAATATGCTTTGCCTTTCACGATAGTGAAACTTTGCTTAATAGTTGTAGATGTGCTGAAGAAATGGGAAAAGTGGTTAGTTTGTTATTTTTTGATTAAATAAATTAATTTCCTCTCATTAAAAGATGATTTATGCTGTACGTATTTACCGTTAAATAATTTACTATGGCAGAAAGTTTTTCATTTGATGTAGTTTCTGATTTTGATAGACAGGAATTAGTTAACACTTTGGATCAAGTAAAAAGGGAAATTTCTCAGCGTTATGACCTGAAGGGCACAGACACTTCAGTTGATTTAGATAAAGAAAATATTTTTATAATTACCAATAGCGAACTAACCTTAAATGCTGTCAATGACATAATTAGACAAAAGGCAATAAAAAGAAACTTATCTTTGAAAATATTTGACTACGGTCAAATTGAAATTGTTAGTGGTAATAAAGTAAAACAGACAATTTTATTAAAACAAGGCATTAAACAAGAAATTGCAAAAAAAATCAGCAAAAATATTAGAGATCAAATAAAAAAAATTAATGTCAGCATCAATGGAGAAACACTCAGAGTTGCTAGTAAGAGCAAAAATGATCTTCAATTAGCAATTAAGCTTGTTAGTAAGTTGGAAGAATCTTTGAACATTCCTCTAAAAGCTAATAACTTTAGATAAAGTATTCAGTAAGATTATTTTAAAATATGGCAGATTATTCAGAATCTCTCATTAAATCATTGATTAACAAAGTAAAAGAATATCCTCGCTTTTCAAAAGAAGAAATAGAGAAATTTTGTTGGATGGCGGTACATGAACATAAGCATGGTGTTTTACCTTCTGAATATGACATAAGGGAGATAGATGAGGACCTCTATTTAGAACTTTTGCAAGAATTTAAATAAATATCTACTAAATAATCTCTATATTTATATTTACAATTATTAAAAAAATATTTTAATTAAATGCCTTATTCATGCACTAATTAGTCTATTTAAATATGATAAATTAAAAGAAAAATTTAATGTCAACATCCTTTAAAAACGTCACACCTTCAGGTCCAGGAGGGACTGCAACGTTATTGATTGTTTTATCTTTTACTGGCTTTCTTTTACTCACCCAATCTCTCTTTGTTGTTCCTTCTGGACAAGTCGCAGTTGTTACAACATTAGGGAAAGTAAGCGGTCCCTCTAGGAGAGCTGGTTTAAACTTTAAACTTCCATTCGTTCAGTCTGTATATCCATTTGATATTAAAACTCAAGTTCAACCCGAAAAATTTGAAACTTTAACTAAAGATCTTCAAGTTATTAGAGCTACAGCTACTGTTAAATATTCGGTAAAACCTAACGAAGCAGGAAGGATCTTTGCAACAATTGCAAGCAGAAATAGCGATGTTTATCAAAAAATTGTTCAGCCATCTTTGCTAAAAGCTTTAAAGTCTGTCTTTTCTCAATATGAGCTAGAAACAATTGCTACTGAATTCGCAGTAATTTCTGAAAAAGTAGGTGACACCGTTGCGCAAGAACTTAATTCATTCGATTATGTTGATGTTAAAAGTTTAGATCTTACTGGATTAGAGATTGCTGAAGAATATAGAGCTGCGATTGAACAAAAGCAAATAGCTGGTCAGCAATTACTTAGAGCTAAGACAGAAGTTGAAATTGCTGAACAAGAAGCTCTTAGATATGAGACATTAAATAGAAGTCTTGACGATCAGGTGCTTTTTAAATTATTTCTCGACAAATGGGATGGTAGTACACAAGTTGTTCCAGGCCTGCCAGGTTCAGAGGGAGGTAGTCCTCCAGTAATAGTAGGTGGTAATAGATAATTTTTTAGAAATAATCTTTCTAAAAAGTTTTTATGGTTTACTTATTTTTTTATTGCGTTAAAAGCTTCGTCAAAAGCCTCGATAGTTTTATCAATTTCTTCTTCGCTGTGAGCTAGTGATGTGAAACCAGCTTCAAAAGGACTTGGCGCGAGATAAATTCCTCTCAGAAGCATTTCTCTATGTAATTTACCAAAAAGTTCGGCATTGTTTGTTTTGGCTTCATCAAAGTTCCTAACTGGCCCGTCGCATAAGAAAAATCCAAACATAGCACTCACACTTCCACCGTTAATAGCGATACCGTTATTTTCTGCAGACTGAATTATCCCTTCAATTAATCTAGAAGTTGTTGAATCAAGTTTATCGTATGTGCCATCTTGTTTAAGCAGTTCAAGAGTTTTTATTCCAGCAGTCATAGCAAGTGGATTGCCGCTCAAAGTACCAGCTTGGTAAACTGGTCCAGAAGGAGCTACCATTGACATTATTTCTTTCTTGCCTCCATAAGCTCCAACAGGTAGACCTCCACCAATTACTTTCCCAAGGGTGGTCAAATCAGGAGTAACCCCAAACTTTTCTTGAGCACCTCCATAACTTATTCTGAATCCAGTCATTACTTCGTCAAAAACTAATAAGGATCCATTCTCAGTGGTTAATTCTCTTAATCCTTCCAAGAATCCTGGTTCTGGAGTAATAAATCCAGCATTACCAACGATAGGCTCCAGTATAACCCCAGAAATGGCATCAGGATTTTCAGAAAATAATTTTTTTACTGCTTCAAGGTCGTTGTAAGGAGCAGTAAGTGTGTTGGCAGTTGTTGTCCTTGGAACACCTGGAGAATCTGGTAAACCTAGAGTAGCTACACCTGATCCTGCTTTAACTAAAAACATATCTGCATGGCCGTGGTAGCAACCGTCGAATTTAATAACTTTATCTCTTCCAGTAAATGCTCGCATAAGTCTCAAAACAGCCATGCATGCTTCAGTTCCACTATTAACAAATCTAACCATTTCTACAGATGGGACTGCATCTATTACCATTTCAGCAAGTTTGTTTTCTAGAACACATGGAGCACCAAAGCTCGTGCCTTTCTCAATTGCTTCTTGTAATGCCGTTGTAACTTCAGGGTGGGCGTGTCCACATATAGCCGGCCCCCAACTTCCTATATAGTCAATATATCTATTTCCATCAATATCCCAAGCAAAGGGACCTTTGACTCTATCAAAAACAATTGGCTGGCCTCCTACAGACTTAAAAGCTCTTACTGGAGAGCTAACTCCTCCTGGCATTAGTTGTTGGGCTGCCGAGAAAATTTCTTCTGATTTGGTGTGATTTAATATGTCAGTCACAATTTCGATAAGTGATGTTTTGAGAAAAATCTTGTCATGTTCTAAATTAGAAATAAGTAAAAATTTTGTCAATCAGAATGAAATTCTACATTATGATATTTTTATTGCGATAGTTTGGATTGTAAATTATTAATTTTAAAGAAATCATGATAAAAAATAATTATATTTTAGATAACTCTTTATTAATAAGCGTTTTCAGGCATTAAAGAAATTCAATTTATCTTATTTATATTTCGAAGAAATTATCCTCATCCTCAAAAAAATCTTCATTTATATCATTTAAGTTAAGATCTATCATTACTGGGGCATGATCACTAGGACGTAAATTGCCTCTAGTTGAGCTGTCTATGACACAACTTTTAAGTTTTGATGACAATTCTTTGCTGATATATATATGGTCTATTCTCCAACCTTTATTTAATTCAAATGAGTTATTACGGTAATCCCACCAACTCCAATGGCCAGTATTTTGCTCAAAAATCCTGAAAGAATCTATTAATCTTTTTTTCAGCACATTATTTAGTGCATTTCTCTCTATTGCAGATGCCATTATTCCTCCTTCATATTTCTTTGGATCATGAATATCCAAGTTAGATGGAGCGACATTGAAATCACCCATAAGAAGAATTAATTCTCCTTTTTTTTCTTGTTCATCTAAAAATGAAGCTAAACAATTCAACCAATTAATTTTGTATTCGAATTTACTAGATTCTAAAGAAGATCCGTTTGGAACATAGACATTTATGATTTTAATACCATTAATATCAGCAGATATTAATCTTTTTTGATCTTGGAAAATTTCGATATTTTGATTACAGTCAGTACATCCATAGAATCCTTTTTTAACACTTTCTGACTTTATTTTAGAAATAATAGCCACACCATTATATGATTTTTGTCCGTAGACCTCTACTGAGTATCCTAACTTTTCAAAAGGTTCAAAAGGGAAACTATCATCCATCACTTTTGTTTCCTGCAAACATAGAATATCTGGATTAACTTTATTAATCCAATCTATTATTTGTGAAAGTCTGGTTCTTATAGAGTTAACATTCCAAGTTGCTATTAACAAATTTCTTCCAAATTATGTAAA
>QCQW01000033.1 GCA_003212055.1 Prochlorococcus sp. AG-459-A02 | reverse complement strand
CAACAAGTTAATCTCCAAAAAAGAAGACTTTGGTGGGAAGAAGGCAAAAAATGGGTAAATATAAAGATTAGTACCAAAGCACTAAAATCTATACAAAAGGTTGGTTTAGATAAATTTGCTAAATCAAATGGAGTTGATTTAAAAAAATTCTAAATTTGATGAGAAATTTAGTTGTAAGTATATTAATACCATTTTTTATCTTATTTAATTTTTCTTCAGCATTAGCTTTTGACTTTGCTCCTGAAGTTGGGGATCAGGCTCCAAACTTTCAGTTAGAAGGTTTTAATAAAAACATAAAAACAAAAACAAATTGGGAATTAAGTGATTTTCAAGGTAAGTGGCTTGTTATTTATTTTTATCCAAAGGATTTTACAGCAGGTTGCACTCTTGAAGCTAAAGGTTTTTCAGAATTAAAAAAGGATTTTTCAAAATATAATGCCGAAATTGTTGGGATTAGCGCTGATAATCAAGATTCTCATGAAAGTTTCTGCAGCGAGAAATCAATAAACTACACTTTATTATCTGATCCTGAAGGAATTATTAGCGATAAATATGGTTCTTGGATTCCACCGTTTTCAGATAGAAATACTTTTTTGATTTCTCCAGAAGGGATAATTTCTTATAGATGGATAAGTGTTTTACCTATAAATCATGCTAAGGAAGTACTTAACGTATTAAAGAAAAAAATATAATATCTTGCACGAATTATCATTTGGAACTTGGTTAATACATATCTCTTCAGTCATTGAATGGATATTTACTATTTTTGTCATATATAAAATTTCTACATATAAAAAATATAATTTATTTTTTTGGTTAAGCTTAGCTATGGTCCCAAACTTAATAGGAGCCATGTGCGCTATAACTTGGCATATCTTTGATAATCAAAATGCTTTATATGGATTAGTAACACTTCAAGGGATATTCACATTTATTGGAAATTCAACATTAGCAATAGCATCATTTACTATTTTTAAAAATAATGAAACTTATGAATGATTTCTTTGTAAAATTTATAGAAAAATTAGGTTCAATTGACAATACAGCCTTGTTTGCAGCTTCTATATTTCCATATGCAATCTTTTTGTATTATTTATATAAAATTAAATCTGTGAATAAATTTGTAAAAACGGGTTATTCCTTAACAGTTTTATTTGTTTTTATAACTATTATAGTCTCTATCTTTACCTTAAATTACTACGATAAAACTCTTGTGGAAGTTGACTTCATGCATGGTTTTGCAGAGTCTTTCTTAACTCTAAGTGATTTTGTTATTTTGTTCGGATTTATAAAGATGTTAAATAAATTAGAAGTAAACAACTCTTAAGACCTTTAACAATTTTGTGTTTTTTAGGTAAAAGTATTAGAGAATATATGAAAATAACGATTTTTTTATGTTTACTACATTATTTGCAGCTGCTTCTGCTCCAGCAACATTCGAATGGTCACCAAAGTGCGCCGTTGTTATGATTGCATGTAATGTTTTTGCTTATGCAATTGCTAGAGCAACTATAAGAAAACCTAATGAAGGTTTTGAAATACCTAATTCAAAATTCTATGGTGGTTTAAGTCATGCATCAGTTGTAGGTGCTAATTGCTTAGGTCATATTTTCGGAATTGGAGCAATCCTTGGATTAGCATCACGTGGTGTTTTATAAAAAATTTATTTATTAAATTTTAATTATTAAACTTAAATTTCTTAAATATTTTATCTGCCATCTGATCAGGCATAAGACCTAACTTTTCTTTACTCTGATCAGGTGAAGCATGATCAACTAAAACATCAGGAATACCTATTCTGTATACAGGGACTTTTAGTTCATTATCGTTAAATAATTCAACTATTGCGGAACCAAATCCACCTATTAAGGTTCCTTCTTCCATAGTTACTACTTTTTGAATCCTACTTGCTAAAGGCATAATAAGATTTTTATCTATAGGTTTCACAAATCTTGCATTAACAATACATGCATTAATGTTCATATTTTTTAGTATTTCAGATGTTTCAATAGCTGAGGCTACCATTGAACCATAAGCAATAATTAAAATATCTTCTCCATTTTCGAGTATTTCAGCTTCGCCAATATTTAAAGGTTCCCATCCCTCATCCATTACAGCGACTCCTAATCCAGAACCTCTTGGTATTCTTAGAGCTGTAGGTCCTTTATAATTAATTGATGTTATCAACATTCTCTGTAATTCAGACTCATCTTTTGGTGCCATTAAAACAAAATTAGGTATAGATCTCATATAACTGATATCGTACTGACCTTGGTGAGTAGGACCGTCAGCTCCAACTATGCCAGCTCTATCAAGTACGAATGATACAGGTAAATTTTGTATCCCTACATCATGAATTAATTGATCGAAAGCACGTTGAAGAAAAGTACTATAAATAGCTACAACAGGTTTAAGACCATCGCATGACATTCCTGCCGCAAGAGTAACTGCATGTTGTTCTGCTATTCCTACATCTATATATTGATCTGGGATATTTTTTTGCAATATATCTAAACCAGTACCTGTAGCCATTGCTGCTGTAATGCCAACGACCTTACTATCTTGTTCACATATTTTCAATAAGGTTTGACCAAATATTTTACTATAACTAACAGGCTTAGGTTTCTTTGATGGAATAGATTTCCCAGTTGTCAGATCAAATGCAGACTGTGCATGATATCCAACCTGATCAGCTTCTGCATAAGGGTAACCTTTCCCTTTTGTTGTGACAACATGAACAAGTACAGGTTTTTTAAGTTTATGAGCAGAGTTAAAAGTATTAACTAAATTTCCAATATCATGACCGTCGATTGGACCCATATATGTAAATCCAAGTTCTTCAAAAACAGCTCCAACCTTAGGCACAGCTAATCGCCTAACGCTTCCTTTAATATTTTTTAGTTCTTCTGGGATATCCTTACCAATTAAGGGAATATTTTTTACACTTTCTTGAACACTTTCGGATAAAAATTGCAAAGGTGGACTAACTCTTACTTTATTTAAGTATGATGAAAGGGCTCCAACTGGAGGTGAAATAGACATATCATTATCGTTTAAAACTACAACTAAAGGAGTATTTGGTAAGTGACCTGCATGATTTATAGCTTCTAATGCCATTCCTCCAGTTAATGCTCCATCTCCAATAACAGCAACACATTTATAATTTTCACCTTTTCTATCTCTTGCCATTGCCATACCTAAAGCAGCAGAAATAGAAGTGCTTGCATGTCCAGCACCAAAATGATCAAATTTACTTTCACTTCTTTTGAGATATCCAGCTATACCATTTTGTTGCCTTAAGGAATCAAATTGACAGAAGCGTCCTGTTATTAGTTTGTGAGGATAACCTTGATGTCCTACATCCCAAACAACTTTATCGAAATCAAGATCAAGAGTTTGATATAAAGCCAATGTCAGCTCAACTACACCTAATCCAGGGCCAAGATGTCCACCACTAGTAGATACTACTTGAAGATGTCTTTCTCTAATTTGACAAGCAATTTCCTCTAATTGTGAAACTGTTAAGCCATGTAGTTGATTTGGATGACTTAACTCACTTAAAAGCATTGAACAAAAATTTGTATCTATCTAATCTAAAACGCCGAGGTGCAAAATGAGTATTTTTTTTTAAATAGATCATGTAATGTTTTATTAGATTAATAATTAATGCTAAAAATATATATATGAATGATTATTTTGAAAAAATACTTCAAGCTGAAGTCTATGAAGTATCAAAAAAAACACCATTAGAGAAAGCTCATAATTTAAGTAAAACACTTAACAATGAAGTTTTACTAAAAAGAGAAGATCTTCAAGATGTATTTTCATTCAAAATAAGAGGTGCATATAACAAAATGAGTAAGCTCACTAATTCACAGCTTTCTCGGGGAGTAATTACTTCAAGTGCTGGCAATCATGCTCAAGGGGTCGCACTTAGTGCTCTCAAGTTAAATTGCCAAGCAACTATATTAATGCCCATTACAACACCTCTAGTAAAAGTTAATGCAGTAAAAAATTTAAAAGCAAAAGTTATATTATACGGCGATAATTATGATGAAACATACAAAGAGGCAATAAGGATTAGCCAAGATAGAAATTTATGCTTTATTCATCCCTTTGATGATCCAGATGTAATAGCGGGACAAGGAACTATAGCTATTGAACTTGAACAGCAACTAAAGGACAAACCTTATGCAATTTATATTGCTGTTGGCGGTGGTGGATTAATATCAGGAATATCCTTATATATTAAAAAAATATGGCCTGAAGTAAAAATAATTGGTGTAGAACCTGAAGACGCAGACGCTATGACAAAATCCTTGGAAGAATCAAAAATTGTGGAATTATCCTCTGTCGGTCAATTTGCAGATGGAGTGGCAGTAAAAAAAATTGGTAAAAATACTTTTGATATTGCAAGAAAATATATAGATAAGATGATTAGGGTTAATACTGATGAAATATGTGCTGCTATAAAAGATGTTTTTGAGGATACTAGATCAATACTAGAACCAGCAGGAGCATTATCTATTGCAGGAATGAAAAAAGATATTTTTAATTCGAATCATTTAAATAAAAAAATGGTTGCGATTGCTTGTGGTGCAAATATGAATTTTGAGAGGCTTAGATTTGTAGCAGAAAGAGCAGAACTTGGAGAGTGTAAAGAAGTAATGATGGCGGTTGAAATTCCTGAACGTGCTGGAAGTTTAATTAATTTTTGTAAGTTACTTGATAATAGAAATTTAACTGAATTCAGCTATAGGATGTCCAATTCTAAGAATGCACAGATCTTTGTAGGAGTTCAAGTCTATGGGTTATATGATAAAAAAAATCTTTTAAATGAATTTAGAAATTCGGAGTACCCATTTATTGATATAAGTGATGATGAATTATCCAAAAATCATCTCAGACATATGGTGGGTGGGAGATTACCAAAGAACATTAAAGAAATGGATAATAGAAATTTTGTGGAACTTTTATACAGATTTGAGTTTCCTGAAAGGCCTGGAGCATTAATAAATTTCTTAAATAATATGAAATCTAATTGGTCTATAAGCGTATTTCACTATAGGAATTATGGTGCAGATGTAGGGAAAATTGTAATTGGAGTTTTAATCAATAAAAATGAAATTTTGGAGTGGAACAAATTTGTAAGAATTCTAGGTTATAAATTCTGGGATGAAACTCAAAACGATACATATAAATTATTTCTTGGTGCATCAGAATAAATTTAAGGTATCTTAGGAAAGATTTCTGTAATAAAAAAATCAATCAATCTGATCTGAATACCACGCCAATATCTGATATAGATTTAGTTACTAAAGTTGAAGCTGTTCTATATTTGAAAGGTAGACCAATAACAAAAAAGGATCTTTCAGAAATTACTAATTCTGATATCAACTCAATAAATGATGCAATTAAAAATCTAAAAGATAAATACTCTAATCCAAACTCAGCCATTGAATTAAATGAAGTTAATAACAGTTTTTCTCTCGAACTAAATTCTAGTCTTAATGAATTCGTCGATGATTTACTTCCTTCTGATTTGAAAACATCCGAATTAAGGACCTTGGCAACCATAGCAATTAAGAAAAAGGTCCTCCAATCAGATCTTATACTACTTCGAGGATCTGGAGCTTATGATCATATTAAAGAATTATTAGAAAAGAAGTTTATCGTCAAACGG
Organism: Prochlorococcus sp. AG-459-A02; assembly: GCA_003212055.1. Taxonomy (GTDB): domain Bacteria; phylum Cyanobacteriota; class Cyanobacteriia; order PCC-6307; family Cyanobiaceae; genus Prochlorococcus_A. Next base: position 4,204 of record QCQW01000033.1, on the reverse strand, counting down.
AAGCAAAAAGATGGTAGATCATATTGGTTAACATTATCAGAAAAGTTTTTTCAAACTTTTGCTGTTAGTAATGAATATCTCTCAAAAATAGGAAGCCGTAATAATAAGCAGCAATAATAACTAAATGTTAGAATATATTAAATTACTACAAGATAATGTTATCTGAGATTTTTGCAGTTCTGGGCCAAACTTTATCAATCTATTCATTCATATTAATAATAAGAATCTTACTTACATGGTTTCCAGGTATTGATTGGAGTAACGGTGTTTTATCTGCATTAACTTCTATCACAGATCCTTATTTAAACATTTTTAGAGGTATTATCCCTCCAATAGGTGGATTTGATATTTCATCTTTATTAGCTTTTTTACTTTTAAATGTTATTCAAAACTTAATAGTAAATCTGCAGTATGCAAGCTTAGGGTATAGCTGAATTTATCTATCGTCTCCAGAACCGCTTATCTTTCCTTTAGCAGCTCTTGATTTTAATTTTTCAAGGTTTTGAAATGCAACATCATCTAAATTGAAATTTAATTCTGTACACAGATTTGATATGTACCACAAAACGTCTCCTAACTCTTTTTTAAGACCTGATTTTGATTCGTCATCAAATATCCCATTTTTATCTCTTAGAACTTTTTTTACTTTTTCTGCTACCTCACCAGCCTCTCCAACTAAACCAAGAGTTGGATAAATATTATTTGAGCCTAAATCTGGATACTGTGCTGTTTCTCTAGCTTTTTTCTGATAAGTTTTAAAATCCATGACTTAAATAACTAACTTTGGGTATGGTAAATTTATTTATATCTAGCAATATTATCTATATATGTCGAATATTGATTTAAAAAGAAGAACAAAAATAGTAGCGACTATTGGCCCTGCAACCCAATCTGAAGAGATTATTACAGAGTTAATTAAAGCTGGAGTAACAACATTCAGATTAAATTTCTCTCATGGAGATCATAAAGATCATGCTGAAAGAATAAAAACAATAAGGGAGGTATCCAAAAAGTTAGATATAGATATTGGAATATTACAAGATCTTCAAGGACCTAAAATTAGATTAGGGCGCTTTAAAGATGGTCCGGTAAAAATTAAAAAAGGAGATAAATTCACACTTACATCTAATGAAGTCGAATGTACAAATACTATTGCAAATGTAACCTACGACAAACTTTCTCAAGAAGTTAGCGAAGGCAAAAGAATACTTTTAGATGATGGTAAAATAGAAATGATTGTAGAAAAAGTAGATATAAAAACTAATCTTTTAGAGTGCATGGTAACTGTAGGGGGGGTTCTTTCAAACAATAAAGGTGTTAATTTTCCAGATGTTCAATTATCAGTAAAAGCCTTAACTGATAAAGATAAAGAGGATTTAAAATTTGGTTTATCTGAAGGGGTTGATTGGATAGCTCTAAGTTTCGTAAGAAATCCATCTGATATAAACGAGATAAAAGATTTAATAAACAAAAATGGCCATTCAACTCCTGTAGTCGCAAAAATAGAAAAATTTGAAGCAATTGATCAAATTGATACAGTATTACCCTTATGTGATGGGGTTATGGTTGCAAGAGGTGATTTGGGAGTAGAAATGCCTGCTGAAGAAGTTCCTCTTTTACAAAAGGAATTAATTAGAAAAGCTAATTCATTAGGTATTCCAATAATTACAGCGACTCAAATGCTTGATTCTATGGCTTCGAATCCAAGACCAACCAGGGCCGAAGTTAGTGATGTTGCCAATGCAATTCTAGATGGAACAGATGCAGTAATGCTTTCAAACGAAACTGCAGTTGGAGATTATCCTGTAGAGGCAGTAGAAACGATGGCAACAATAGCAAGAAGAATTGAAAGGGACTATCCACTTAAAGCTATTGAGAGCCACTTACCTAGTACGATCCCCAATGCCATTAGTGCAGCAGTAAGTAATATAGCTAGACAACTTGAAGCAGGAGCAATAATTCCCTTAACTAAATCGGGTTCTACTGCTCGAAATGTAAGCAAATTCAGACCACCAACACCTATCTTGGCAACTACTACGGAGAGGAGTGTAGCCAGAAGATTGCAACTTGTTTGGGGAGTTACTCCCATAGTCGTTAAAAATGACGAAAGGACCGCAAAAACTTTTAGTTTAGCCATGCAAATTGCTCAGGAGATGGGTATCCTAAATCAAGGAGATCTAGTTGTTCAAACTGCAGGTACATTAACCGGTATTAGCGGCTCTACAGATTTAATAAAAGTCGGTTTAGTAAGGAAGATTGTTTCCAGAGGTATTTCAATAGGAGAAATTGGTGTTACAGGTAAAGCAAGAATAATAAAAAATAAGCTTGATATGTCACTAATTTCTCCAGGAGAAATAATATTTGTTCCAAAGGAATTAATGGAAAATATTCCACTAAGTAAAAATATTGCGGGTATTGTTACGAACCAAAATGTAAATGATGTTTATGCTTTGTTTAACAAAAATAATAAAAAAATTTCTGCAATTTGTAATCTAGAAAATATAGATAATCATCAAATCAATAATGGCGACCTTATTACACTTCAGCTAAATGAAGGTGTTATATACAAGGGGCAAATTGAAGATGATGATGCAATAGATAAATATAAATATGTCTAGGAATATAACAATAAAAGAAGCCTTTGGAATGGCTACAAAAACATTATTATCGAACAAATTAAGAAGTTCGTTAACAATGTTGGGGATAATCATAGGAAATGCATCAGTTATCACACTTGTTGGACTTGGTAGAGGTGCTCAAACATTAGCAAAAAACCAATTGAGTAATTTAGGTGCAAATGTTTTATTCATTGTTCCTGGAAATAATGACACAAGAAGAAGAGGTATTTCATTTCCTAAAAACCTTGTTTTAGAAGATGCATTAGCAATAAGTAATCAAGTCCCAACAGTTAAAAAAGTTGCTCCTCAAATCTCTGCTAACGAAATAGTGCAATCAAATTCTAAAAGCCTAAATATATCAATTGCAGGAGTTACTCCTGAATTCCTTGAAGTAAGAAGCTTTGAAGTAGATAAAGGTAGATTTTTAACAAAAAGTGATGTTAATAGTGCAAGAAGTTATGTAGTAATAGGACCTGATCTTAAAGATGAATTTTTCAAAGATAAATCTTCATCACTTGGGAAAAAAATTAGAATTAAAGATCATACCTATGAAATTATCGGAATATTAAAACCAAAAGGTGCAGTATTTGGAAGTAATCAAGATAAAAATGCTTATATTCCATTAACAACCATGGTAAATAGAATTTCTGGTAAGGACCCTACATATGGTGTTAGTTTAAGCTTCATTAGTGTGGAAGCGATAAATAAAAATGCAACAAGTGCCGCTAAATTTCAAATTACTAACTTATTAAGGCAAAGACATAAAATAATAAGAGATGATGACTTTGCAGTTAGATCACAAGAGGATGCACTAAATATAGTAACTAACATTACAAGTGGGCTAACGTTTTTATTGGCAGGTATTGGAGCAGTATCTTTAGTGGTTGGAGGCATAGGAATCATGAATATTATGCTCGTTTCTGTTAGCGAAAGGACTGAAGAAATTGGTCTTAGAAAAGCAATAGGAGCTAAACAGTCAGATATATTAATTCAATTTTTAATTGAAGCATTGATTTTATCTACAATTGGAGGATTAATAGGAACAACAACCGGATTATCAGGAGTTTTTCTTTTATCTCTGATAACACCTCTTCCTGCATCTGTAGGAATTACAACAACTTTTTCCACCATGATCATTTCAGGATCAATAGGTTTAATCTTTGGCGTTTTACCCGCAAAAAGAGCTTCTAAATTAGATCCAATTGTTGCATTGAGAAGTTTATAAATAATATTTATAATCATGCTCAATTTTTATAAATTTATTGAGATACTAGTAAGTCTTCAAACACTAGTAATAACAACAATGCTACCTGTTTATATTCCATTACAGTTTATCGATAAAACTAGTAATGGCTTTGAGATGCCAATCACATGGCAAATTCCAACTATAATTTTACTAACACTTATATTTCATAAAAAAGTTGTTTTCACAGCATTTTCAATATATATTATTTTAGGTTTATTTATATCTCCAATCTTTCATCAAGGAGGTTCAATAGGATATTTGCTTACTCCAAATTTTGGTTATCTAATAGGTGCATATCCATTAATAAAAATAATTGATGATTTAAATACAAGAAATAAAA
>QCQW01000032.1 GCA_003212055.1 Prochlorococcus sp. AG-459-A02 | reverse complement strand
TTGGAAAAAAAGGTTCAATGTTAAAAATGATTGGTCAGTCAGCAAGATCAAATATGTCAAAATTAATTGATGGTCCAGTTCACTTAGAGTTGTTTGTGAAAGTTGTTCCAAATTGGAGAAAAAAAGAATCAAGGTTAATTGAGTTTGGTTATGAGGAAGATTTCTAGATGAGTGGTTTTAATTTTGATGTAATTACATTGTTCCCTAAAGCGTTTGAATTAATAAATAATTTAGGGGTCATAACAAGAGCTCTAGATAAGAATTTGATCGATGTGAATTTACATGATTTAAGAGAATATGGAGAAGGTTCTTACAGACAAGTAGACGATAAGCCTTATGGAGGAGGAGCAGGTATGGTATTAAAACCTGAACCTATTTATAAGTCATATGAATCAATTAGAAAATTACCTAAAAGTAAAACTTTGCTGATGACCCCACAGGGTAAAGTCTTAAAGCAAAAGGATCTTGCAAGATGGTCCACTTTGGATCAAATAATAATTATTTGTGGTCAATATGAAGGTTTTGATGAAAGGATTAGATGTTTAGCTGATGAAGAGATATCGATAGGCGATTATGTACTTTCTGGAGGTGAAATACCCGCTATATCGATAATTAACGGTTTGACTAGATTATTACCAGGAACTCTTGGTGATCCAGAATCCTTAGTCGATGAGAGTCATAATTCTTCTTTATTAGAATATCCTCAATACACTAGGCCGTTAACTTTTAAAGATATGAAAGTACCAGATATTCTAGTGAGCGGTAATCATGAAGAGATTAAATCGTGGAGAAGAATAAAAAGTTTTGAAAGAACATTGGAGAGAAGAAGTGACTTAATTTCAAATGAAAACTACAAAAAATCCCCACAAAGTAAGAGAATAATAAAAGAATATAACCAATTCATGAAATTTAGAATAGGTAATGGATACGATATTCACAGACTAGTAGAGGATAGAGATTTAATTATTGGAGGTGTAAAATTGCATCATCCTGAAAATTTAGGATTGGATGGTCATAGTGATGCTGATGTTTTAAGTCACTCAATAATGGATGCATTATTGGGAGCACTTTCGCTGGGCGATATAGGAAAGTATTTTCCCCCATCTGATGAAAAATGGAAAAATGCTGATAGCTTGTTTTTGTTATCAAAAGTAATTGACTTGATAAGACAAGATGGTTGGGAAATAAATAATATTGATAGTGTTCTTGTTGCTGAAAGGCCAAAAATCATGCCACATATCAAACTAATGAAAAAAAACATTTCTGAGATCTTAAATATCGATGAAAATTTAATTGGGATTAAAGCAACCACGAATGAAAAATTGGGTCCAGAAGGGAGAGAAGAGGGTATAAGTTGCCATTCAGTAGTTCTACTTGAGAAAAAATGAGATTTAATTTAAATTTGAAAAAAAAATTTCAAAGATTTTGTTTATTTTTAATTTGCTTTGTAATTTTATTTTCCCAATCTTATATTCCTAATTTAAAAGCTCTTACAATGGATAATTATCAAAGTGAAATGGTCATAGAGGAATTAAGACTTAAAGTACCTGCCGATGTAAAAGCAGCTTGGTTAAATGCTGAAAAAGAAATATGGGAGCCATGGTTATCTTCTCAAGATGGTTTTTTGGGAAGACAATTATTTTGGGATAAAGAAAAAGAAGAAGCTTTAATATTAGTGAATTGGAAAAGTAAGAAATTATGGAAAACTATACCAATGTCAGAAGTAAATGTAGTTCAACAAAAATTTGAAGATAATGTTAAAGCTACTCTAAATGTAGGCGAAAATCCTTTTGAATTAATTTATGAGGGAGAATTAGATAAGCAAAGATGAATTTTGATATCAAGTTTGATTTTCAAAGAAGAGATAGGCTTGGACTCATTGAGGCTATTTGGGGTCAAGATAAGAGTATCGACCAATTAGAGAGATTATCTGAAAATGTATTAAGTAAAAATGAGGTTGTTTTCATTACTAGGATTAATAGTGAAAAGGCTAATTATCTTTTAGGTTTGTATGATGATGCACGATTCTATGAAGAAGCAAATTGTCTAACAATTGGGAAAAATTTGAATAAAATAGATACGAATAAAAAAGTTGCCATAATTTCAGGCGGCTCAAGCGATTTGGCTGTAACACTTGAAGCACAATTAGCGCTTGAAATTTATGGAGTGAATTGTCAATCTTTTATAGATGTTGGAGTAGCTGGACTTCATCGATTGATAAGTCAGTTAGAAAAAATTAATAAATATGATGTATTAATAGTTTGTGCTGGAATGGAGGGAGCTTTGGCAACAGTTGTGGGTGGATTGTTGGCACAACCAATAATTGCAGTACCTGTCTCAGTCGGATATGGGGTTAGCAAGGATGGAGAAACTGCTTTAAATAGTATGTTGTCAAGTTGTTCTCCAGGTATTGCAGTTATGAATATAGATAATGGTTACGGAGCAGCAATGGCGGCTCTCAGAATTATTAAAAGTATTTCCTAAATAATTACTTTTTTTCTAATTCTAATAGGTTTTCTATCCATAAATTAAGTTGTTTTGATAGCATTCCTTCTTCTCTCATTTTGATTGCTTTTATTACGACTTCAGTATTTACCCACTCTGGAAATCTTTTTGGCATTTATTTTTATATTCAGTAATTTTAATTTGGTACAAATTTTTATAAAAACAAGATCTAAGTAACAAATTTAATCTTTTATGTTTAATTTTGTACCTAATCTAGAAAGCTCAGATGAGGTATGTTCACTTTCTACATTTTTTAATCTTTCAATTAGCTCAGAAAGATCTTTATGCGCTAACTCACCATTTGGCTCCCATTTAAGAGACCTTGAGTTGCTATCAATTTTTTCTTTCATTGTTATATTTAGGTATTAAAAATATAAAACGAAAACAGGAAAATTTTGGTTATTGTTTCAAGCCTAAACTTAAAAAATTATGAAGATTTTTAATATATGAAGAATTTATCTTTAACCCCCACCAACTATTGAAACGATTTCTAAATTATCACCATCTTTAAGCTTCACTTTTTCCCATTTCATTGAATTTATAATTAAATTATTTAACTCCACTACAATTGTGTTTGGTTTATATCCCATATGGCTAAGAGCTGAAGATAGTAAAGGATTTTCTTGATCAAGTTCTATTTTTTTTTCTTCTCCATTTACCTTAATTTTCATGAGACAACTCTTTTAGAATCATAATAGCGTCTTCTTTAGGATCTTCAGAATTCATTAATTGCGAAACTAGGGCAACTTTTTTAAACCCATTTCTTTTTAAATATGAAATATTATTTGACTTGATTCCTCCAATAGCAAACCAAGGAATATTTAAATCCTTTGTTAACGTTTTGATATTTTCAATACCTAAAGGCTTTTTATTCTTTTTTGTTGAAGTTTCAAATACTGGTCCTATTCCTATGTAATTACAACCCTCTTTAAGAGCATTTGAAATATCAATTGCATTATTTGCACTTATACCGACAATTTTTGAATATCCTAATAATTTTCTTGCGGTTTTTAAGTCTAAATCGTCTTGTCCAAGATGAATTCCATCTGCGTTAGATGCTAGAGCTATATCAAGTCTATCGTTAACGATAAACAAGGAATTATATCTTTTACATAGATTTTTAATCTGAATTGCTTCTTGAAGATGATCTTGATCAGTTCCCTCTTTAAATCTATGTTGAATAATTCTTACTCCCGCAATTAAAATCTCTTCTATTATTTCTAATAAATTGTCTTTTTGATCTGTGATTACATATAAGTCATTTTCTTTTAATATTTCCTCCGACTTCATACACTTGCTATAACTCAATAAGTCAATTTCAATAGTATAAATTTCATATCTAATTTCCGAAGCGATTTTTGAAAGCTCATGATTCTGTATCCTGGAGAATTCTTCTATGACTCGTAATGCTTCTTGAACTCTGGCTGAATTAGAACTTATAATTTGCTCATAAGTTTTTCTGTTGAGTTGCTCTTGATGAGTCAATCCTTTACATTTGTCCTCAACGTGATTTCTAGATTGTTTATAAACTTCTAAATGATTTTTTCCTAAAATTTGCCTAATATTTTTAATCTTTTCAACATATTTTTCTTTGCCTAGACCAAATCTAGCCCAATCCTCTAATACTCTTAGCCCTTCTCTAGCTCTATCTAGATTAGCGTCAATAATTTGATAAATTCTTAAATCTTCAGCGTCTTTACTATTGGAATTCAGCATTTGTAATTTATTTTTTGTAGTCTTTAAAAATTTTTAGAGCATTATCTCTATCTTTTTTAATTTGATTAGAAAGTTGATCTATATTTTTGAACTTGATTTGAGATCTAAGTTTTTTCAACTGGTTCTACAGATAGATTGAAACCATATAGATCGATATCTTTATTTATTAAATGAACTTCAACAGCAGATGGCAATAAGGGATTTATTGTTGGTTGAGAGCCAAGATTCATAATAGATTCAATTTTTTGGTTGGAATTTTCTATTGTTGTCCAAGATGCGTAAACTCCTTCTCCAGGTAAAAATTTTCTGCCATCTATTTCAAGATTTGCGGTAGGCCATCCTATACTTTTTCCAATTCCTTTACCTTTAACAACCTTTCCATTAAAACTATAAGGCCTATTAAGAATTTTGAAAGCATTTTTCAGATCACTTTTCTCTAATAGATCTCTTATCCTGCTGCTACTTATTCTACCTTCCTTGTCTTCTAAAATTGGAGTAATTTTTAGGTTAATATCCGTATCCTTAATCAAATTTTTAATTGTATTTATGTCTCCACTTCTTTTGAAACCAAATTTAAAATTAGCACCTACAGAAATGTTTTTTGCTTGTAATTGATTTATCAAAATATCTCTTACGAATCTTTCTGCACTTAATTTGGATAGTTCCATATCAAAAGGAATAAGAACTAATTGTTCAATCCCCAGATCTTCAAGAATAGATAGTTTTTCATAAGGGAGATCAAGTCTAAGACGCGTCTCCTTGAAAAGAACTTCTCTGGGATGAGGCCAGAAGCTTGCAATTGTTGGGGTATATTGATTTTCTTCAACTACACTTTTTATTAATTGTCTGTGGCCAGCATGAAGGCCATCAAAACTTCCAATAGCTATTGAGGTAGGATTCTTAACTTCAGATGGCGATATTAAAGAGATCAAAAGATTACGTGCAATTTTATGATTTTAGTGGCAAATTTGGATTGACTATAGTTTATTCAAACAAATGAATGTCTGACAAAATTGATTTTCAGTCCCTTTCATTTGGAATGCGGCGCATTGGATGGATACGCTTTTGGGTTCAGTCCATTTTAGGTGTTGTTGTTGCAGCTGTTTTGCTTTTTTCAAATGTTGTAAATAACAGCGAAGGACAGCTTGGCTTAGCGCCTGGTCTATCACTTACAACAATATCCCTGATCTTACTACTTTTTAGTCTTTGGCAAGGTTGGTTAATAGTTAGAACAGGAAGAGCAATCGCAAGCAACGCAAGACCCTCAAGAGGACAAACCGGTAAATTAATAAAACGAGGACTAATAGTTGATTTATTTGGAATTTTGTTTGGATTAATTGGATATCAAGCTCTTATGGGAGCCTTATTTATACAAGCATCCTCTCAAACAACTGGACAATTGATAACAGCCACATCTGATATCCCAATTACTGGACTTGAAATATTATCAGTTCTCAGTAACACACAAGTCATTGCTGCTCATTTTTTTGGACTTTGCTTTTCTTTATGGCTTTTAAGAAGGATTTATAAATGAATTATTAATTTTAGGTAATTTGTCTAAATTGCCTCTCCAAAATAAATCTGGTTCAACGGGTGTAAGAGATATTTTATTTTCTTGTATTTGTGAAACGTCACTTGGCCATTTCTTTGGACCATAACCTTTTGATTTTAGATCTAAAACTACCTCACCGGCGAGCCAATAATAATCGTCACCCCTTGGGTCTTCTCTTTTAGAAAATTGATTTTTATATTTTCTTACTGATAATCTTGTCCAGGATAATTCTTTTATTTTGCTTTTCTCGCAAGGGGGTATATTTAAGTTTAATAGAAGAGAAGCTGGCCAACTATCGTTAATTGCTTGTTCGGCAATATTCATTGCAATTTCTCCAGCATATTCAAAATTCTTCCATTTAAAACTAGCAACACTTATTGCCATGGAGGGAACATTTTCTAAAGTGCCTTCCATAGCTGCAGCCACTGTTCCTGAACAAAAAATATCTGTCCCTAAATTGGGCCCGTGATTTATTCCAGATAGTATTAGATCAGGTTTATGATCCAAGAGTTCAGATAGTGCTAATTTAACGCAGTCAGCAGGTGTGCCAGAACATCCCCAAGCTTTAATGCCTTCCCCAAATAATTCGTCAGCTTTTTCCACTCTTAATGGAGATTGTAAAGTAAGACCATGTCCAGTGGCTGATCTCTCTTGATCAGGGCATACTACTTTTACCTTATGTCCTCTTTTTTGCGCTGATTTTGCTAAAGCTCTTATTCCCGCTGCAAAAACACCATCATCATTGCTAATTAATATATTTAAAGGTTTCATTAATCAATACATTTTATTTATGGACGATATTTAAGTAAGATAAAGAAATACTTATTTTTACTATATCAGTGAGTCAAATTGAATCATTAAGTCAAATTGAGGAAAAACTAAATATTCTTTCTCTTACAGCAAAAAATGATATAGATAATTCTAATACTCATGAAGAACTGGATCAATTGCGAGTTTCCTTGCTAGGAAAAAAAGGTGATTTGTCAATTATCTTGAAAATAATGGGTCAATTGTCATCTACTGATAGACCAATCATTGGCCAGAAGGCAAATTTAATAAAGATAAATTTGCAAAATCTAATAATACAAAGAAAAAATCAACTAAACAGCGAAGCCTTAGATAAAAAGATTAAAAAAGAAAAAATTGATGTAACTATTCCTTCAATTGGAATACCCCCTGGAAATAAACATCCTCAAGTCAGTGGGATGATCAATCCTAAGACTTCCTGGATAACCTATTACCCTCAATATTAACTTATCTTCAAAAAGAGGTGATTTATAAGCCACTAATTGCCAAGTTTCAAAGTCCAAGTCCCTTAAAAACTCACTACTAGCATTTATTAATTCCCCATTTATTTCTGTTTCTACAACTTCCGCGAATACTTTTAATGGGTTAAAGATAAAGGTTAGTAGTAAAAATAAAGGTAATATTCCTTTAAAAAAAATACTTTTATTTGATTTTGTAATTTTCTTCATTTTCAGAATCCATCAGGGCATCTAGAGTTACAGCTGTTCTTACAATAGCTTGATATCTTTTGATTATTTTACGATTTTTTTCTATAACTCGAGATAAATTCAAAGTGTCTTTTTCAGAATAGCTAGATGTTAAATCGCTAGAATCTTCTTCAATAAACTCAAACTCACTATCTTTATTAATTAGAGTTAACAATAAATCATGCAATCTCTTTCTCCTTTCAGACAATTGATTTATTATGAAAGCTCGAACAATCATAAGATAATTTAATAAAACAATCAAATAGATAAGTTTCTTTTAATTAAATATTCATGACTGTAAAAAAAAGAAAAATTCATGTAATAGGGATTAATTCTTATAAATTTGAAGATTTATCCCTCAAATTACAAAATCTATTTCTAGAGACAGTTTCTATTGCAGTTCCTATTTCATATTTTGAAAAAATTAAATCATGGAGTCAAAATAATTTAGAAAAGAAGAAATTATTTTTTGCAAGCAAAAGTAATAATGAACTTATTAACTGGCTTAAATCTCAAAAAAATGATGTAATTTTATTTTCAAGAGGAGATCCTCTCTGGTTTGGAATTGGGAGAATACTTCTAGAAAATTTTTCAAAAGAAGAATTAAGTTTTTACCCTTCAAATACTTGCATTCAAATAGCGTTTAACAAATTAAAGATCCCATGGCAAGATACTGTAAATGTAAGTATTCATGGCAGAGATTCTAATAGGTTAGTTGAGGCTCTTAAACCAAGGCCTTCAAGCTTGGCGATTATTACAGATTCACACAACAAAAGTTTAGAAGTAATCAAAAAACATTTATTAGAATTAAATCTGATTGACTTCTATGATTTTTGGCTTTGTGAAGAGATAGGCTTCGACAATGAAAATATACGCAAATTAAATCTTAAAGAGTCATTACCCTCTGATATTTCAAGTTTAAACATTGTTGTTCTTACAAAAACGAAGAAAAATTTTTCAAATAATAATATCCCTCTTTTCGGAATCAATGACAGTATTTTTAAAACTTTTGATGATAGACCAAATTTATTAACTAAAAGGGAGGTTCGCGTTCAAATCTTAGCTGATTTAGAACTCCCGAACAATGGTGTCATTTGGGATATAGGAGCAGGTTGTGGATCAATTGGTTTAGAGGCATTAAAATTAAGGCCTAATTTAGACTTGTTTTGTATCGATAAAAGAATTGGATCAAAAGCATTAATACTTGAAAACTCAAAAAGACTTGGTGTAAAACCAAAATTTATTTTTGAGGAAGACATAATTAAAACCTTGAACACGAGAAATTTAAGTTCTTTTGAAAAACCTAATAGATTAGTAATTGGAGGATGTGATAAAAAGACTAAACTTCAAATTATTAATACTATGGCTCAGGGCATGAGAATTGGAGATATTTTCGTTATCCCAATAATTGACATTCAAACTATTAAAGAGTTGAGAGAGGAATTAGAAGATAAAAATTTCAAAACAAATTTAAATTTAATTCAGACTTATAAAAGCTTAAGTATCGCTGAGGGAATAAGATTAGAACCAAATAATCCTGTTTTTCTTTTAAAAGGAAAAAAATAATTTTAAATAGTTGTTATTTGTTAGGTTTAGCAACATGTGGCAAACCCCAACCTAGTTTATTTCTTAAAACCTGGAAAAATTCATGATCTTCGAGTCTAATAAACTTTACTGAGTGTTTACTTTTTCTTATTAAAACCCTATCTTCAGGCCAAACATAACAACCAGCATTTCCATCGACAACCATTACCAACCTTTCAGGAGTTGCAGGGAAAACAGTTACTGGCTCCGAATCATTAAAAACCAATGCCCTAGATGCCAATGAATGTGGAGCAATTGGAGTTAATTGCACTACTGGACAATCAGGTGTAATAACTGGACCTCCAGCACTTAGAGAATAAGCAGTAGATCCAGTAGGAGTAGATAAAATTACTCCATCGGCTGAAATATCCACAGGAGCATGTCGCCCTATAGAAATCTCAAAATGACACATACTTGTCAGAGGTTCTCTATGAAGAGCCATCTCATTAAGGCAGAGAGACTCCCATCTCCTCTGATCATTCCTCATTACACTAATAATAAAGCAGGTTCTTTCTTCAATATCCCAATTACCAGCTATGATTTTAGCTATTGCTTCATCAAGATTAGATAAATAAGCTTCTGCAAGAAAACCTAAATGACCAGTATTTATTGTAAGGATTGGAATTTTAGCGGGTGCTGTTTGCCTTGCTGCAGAAAGCACGGTTCCATCTCCGCCAAGAACTATTGCAAATTCCATTGACGAATCAAACCCCTCAGGGACACAATTCGTATATCCCAAAGGACGAACATGTTGATCAGGATTGGCGAATCCAACCATTCCACCAGAGCTACTAACTCTTACAACTTCATAGTTAGAATTTTCCAATTTTTTCTGGACAGAACTTGCAGTTAGAACAGCAAGTTCTTTACCATCATTAACGATTAGCCCTGCTTTACGTACCAATCAAACAACTAATGCTATGACCATCTTAAACTAATTAGCTGGACAATCCTAATTTAAAATTTCAATTTTATTAGAACTGTTCTAAGAATCTAAGATCATTTGTGTAAAATTTTCTGATGTCATCAATCTGATGTCTTACCATGCAAAACCGTTCAACGCCTAATCCAGCTGCAAATCCAGTCCATTTTTCAGAATCTATTCCTAATTTTTCTAAGACCTTCGGGTCTACCATTCCACAGCCCATTACTTCTAACCATTTACCTTTCCATTGAACGTCTACTTCTGCAGAAGGTTCAGTAAATGGGAAATAACTAGCTCTAAATCTTACAGGAATATCTCCAAAAAAGGTTTTTAAAAATGTAAGAACTGTTCCTCTTAAGTGACTAAAATTAATATCTTGATCGATACATAAAACCTCAACCTGATTAAATACAGGGGAATGAGTAGCATCTACAGCATCTCTTCTATATACTCTTCCGGGAGCAATAATTCTTACAGGAGGAGGGTTTTTCTCTAGGTATCTTATCTGAACAGGTGAAGTATGCGTCCTTAAA
>QCQW01000031.1 GCA_003212055.1 Prochlorococcus sp. AG-459-A02 | reverse complement strand
GCAAAAAGTTTCGCTAAATCTGCAGATTTAAGTGGAGCAATTATTACTAAATTAGATGGGACTTCTAGAGGTGGAGTCTCTTTAGCTGTATCTGAAGAAGTAAATTTGCCTATAAGGTTTATTGGAGCTGGTGAAGGTATAAAAGATTTGAGACCATTTAATAGTTATGAATTTGTAGAGGCTATGCTTTCAGATAAATAAATATTTAATGAAATTTTTTTAAAAATTTAAATTTAATGTTAAAACATACTTATCTATTAGATTCGTTTTGACAAATAATCAAAAAGAAAAAATATTTTCGAACAAATTTATTCAAAATTTTTTAGAAAATGAATCTACAGTAACTTTAAAAAATAAATATAAATTTGTTGAAATTGCATCTTCATTAGCATATTATTTAAAATCATTCTCCAACATAAATAAATTACTTGATTATATATGCTTAATTTTTAAACATATTTTTTCTGAGAATATAATCTTAATTATTCCTTTAAATTATGAGGGGGAGATATGGAATGAAAATATAAAAATTTCCGCTAATGGGGAATATCTAAACATTCAAGAAGAAATTAATAGTTTTTTGAATCAATTTCATTTTTCAAAAAATTTTAAAATAAAAGAAATCTTAACTTTTGAAAATGCTTTAAAAAAAAATTTTAAAGAATATAAAATTGAAACAAAAAAAATTTCATCTAGAGGTAAATGTAGAGGATTTATTTATATTTTCAGCACAGATATGTCAAGGCAGTCGATTTCTGAAGATGATAATTTTAATTTTATTGAAAATTGTTTAGCTGTTGGATTAGAAAATTACTATTTAATAAAAACAAAGAAAAAGCATGAAAACGTAGATAGAGAAATTTCAACTGGTGCTGAAATTCAATCTCAATTACTTCCGGATTATTGTCCAATTATCTATGGTCTAGACCTTGCTGCTCATTGTAGACCAGCTCTCCAGCTCGGTGGGGATTACTATGATTTCATGTGTTTGAAGACGAATATATCCGAAAAAAGAAAAGACAAAGCAAGATGGGCCTTTGTAATAGGTGATGTCATGGGTAAAGGTATTCCCGCAGGTCTTTTAATGACTATGTTAAGAGGAATGCTACGTGCAGAGGTTCTTACAGGTCTGCCTCCAGATAGAATTTTGCATGATTTGAATCAATTAGCAATAAATGATTTAGATCAATCGCATAGATTTGTGACATTGTTTTACTCAGATTACGACCCTAGAACTAGAAAATTGAGGTTCGCTAATGCAGCACATAATCCTCCTTTGCTATGGAAAAGTTCAGATCAGAAAATTATAAAACTCGATGCAGAAGGATTTGTACTTGGACTACAAAAAGATGCTGATTATCATTGTGGTCAAATTAAGCTTAACGAAAATGATTTAGTACTCTATTACACAGATGGAGTAACTGATGCTTCTAACTCTTTAGGGCAAAGATTTGATGAAGAAAGGTTAATTAAAATCCTTACAAAATTATGCAAGCAATCTTATACATCTCAAGAAATTCTAAATAAAATATTCAAAAAATTAGATGACTTTACTGGACAAAATAGACATCTGGAAGATGATGCCTCGATGGTTATTTTTCAATTGAGATAGAGATTTTTGTCACTTTTATAAAAAAATGCTTTATTAGAGATACTTAAAGTTACCTAATTAATATGGCAAAAGTTTGGAGTAAAAGGTTTGATAATTCACTTGACCCTTTTATTGAAAGGTTTAATGCTTCAATTGGTTTTGATAGAAAACTCATTTTAGAAGATTTAGATTGCTCTATTGCTCATGCGAAAATGCTTGGTAAAACTCAAGTTTTATCCTCTTCCGAAGTTTTGAAAATTATTAATGGTCTAGAGTCAATAAAAGTTGAGTATTTAGAGGGTAAATTTTCTCCTGGTACACCTTCTGAAGATATTCACTATTGTATAGAAGAAAAACTAATAAGTTTAATAGGTGAAACTGGAAAAAAATTACATACAGGTAGAAGTAGAAATGATCAAGTTGGCACAGATATAAGATTGTGGCTAAGAAAAGAGATTGATAATATTCAAATTTTAATAACCGATTTGCAAAAATCCTTCTTAAATCTTGCGAAATCTAATATTTATACTTTAATCCCTGGATATACTCACATGCAAAGAGCTCAACCATTATCTTTGGCTCATCATTTATTGGCTTATATAGAAATGCTCCAAAGAGACCGTGAAAGGTTTAAAGAAGTACGCGCAAGAGTTAATATTTCTCCTTTAGGAGCTGCAGCATTAGCTGGAACAAAAATAAAAATAGATAGGCACTTTACAGCTGAAGAATTGGGTTTTGAAAAGATTTATAAAAACAGTATTGATGCAGTTAGCGATAGAGATTTTTGTATAGAGTTTGTTTCTGCATCTGCTTTGTTAATGTCTCATTTAAGTAAAATTTCAGAGGAGATAATTTTATGGGTAACTGATGAATTTTCTTTTGCAAAACTAACAGATAAATGTGCCACAGGAAGTAGCTTAATGCCGCAGAAAAAAAATCCTGACGTTCCAGAGTTGATTAGAGGTAAGACCGGAAGAGTGTATGGACATCTCCAGGCTTTGTTAACTATGGTCAAAGGGGTACCGCTTTCATACAACAAGGATTATCAAGAGGATAAAGAGCCAATATTTGATACTGCAGAAACAATATCTTCTTGTATTAAAGCAATGACTATTCTAATTAATGAGGGGATTGAATTTAATATTAAAAATTTATCTGATTCTGTAGAAAATGACTTCTCTAATGCTACTGATTTAGCAGATTACTTAGTTGGTAAAGATGTTCCTTTTAGGACCGCCTATCAAGTTGTTGGTGAAATAGTTAAATATTGTATGGACAGAAAAATGTTATTTAAAAATCTCAAAATTGATGAATTTAAAAAATTTCATCCCGAATTTGATGAGGATGTTTTTGTAGATCTTAAACCTCTTAATGTCGTAAAATCAAGAAATAGTGAAGGTGGAACAGGTTTTGTTCAGGTAGAAAAAGAGGTAAATAAATGGCAAAAAAAATTGTTACTTTGAATCTAAATTATTTTTCTACAACAAGGGTATCCTTTGAAGTAGAATAGTAAAGTAAACGTTATGGGACAACTCATTGTAGTTTTTTTATAAGGTAAATTTTCTTTGTTGAGTTTAAAGTGAGTATTTTTGTTGGCAATTTGCCGTTCCGCGCAGAGCGTGAAGATCTGATACAGTTGTTTGCCCCTTTTGGTGAAGTTTTAAATTGTTCTCTTCCCTTGGAGAGAGATACTGGAAGGAAAAGAGGATTCGCATTTATTGAAATGGCAGATGAAGCGATTGAGTCAACAGCTATCGATGGTTTGCAAGGCACGGAACTTATGGGTAGACCATTAAGAATTAATAAAGCTGAGCCAAGAGGTTCTGGTGGATCTCGTAGAGGAGGAAGAGGCGGTAATAACGGTGGTGGCTACGGTGGCGGTAATAGCGGTGGTGGCTATGGTGGCGGTAATAGCTCTTACAATAAATCTTCTGGAGCAGAAGGTTGGGAAGATAGAAGTTATGGAAATTCTTCTGAAAACTCTGAATATGAAAGTGGTCGGAGCAGGAGAAAAAGGGGTGTATCTAATGAGAGCAATGCTTCAAATGAGACAAATTAGTAACCCATGTCTTCAAGCGCTGTAGTTAATTTAAATAGATATTCAATATTTAATTCTTTTTTTATAGATTTATTTGAAAGTTGATTTCTCCAAATTTTGGCTTTTGGTATACCTTCAACTAAATTTATAAGATGTTTACAAATATCCCAAGATTTTCCTCCATTACTTAAATGTGCTTCTATGTATGGAATTAAGGAGAATATAATATTTGAAGCAGATTTGGTTTTTGTATTAATTCCATAAATCTTTTGATCAATTTCAGACCATCTCAATGGATGTTTATAAATTGACCTTCCAATCATGACCCCATCAAAATCATTCAAGGCTTTTAATGATTCATCGATATTTGTTAAACCCCCATTGATTTCTATTAATAATTTTGGATTTGATTTTTTCAATTTTTTTACTAAATCGTATTTAAGTGGAGGTATGGTCCTATTTTGTTTCGGATTTAAACCTTTTAATATGGCTTTCCTTGCATGAACTGTAAATCTGTCTGCACCAGCATTTGCTATGTACCTTACGAAATTATTCAAATTCAAGAAACTATCTTCGTTGTCTACACCTATTCTGTGTTTAATGGTAACCGGTAAGTTGCAATTATTTTTCAATGATTCTATACATTTTGCTACTTTTTCAGGGTCTTTCATAAGTGAAGCACCAAAATTTCCAGAACAGACTCTTGGGCTTGGACAGCCAACATTAAAGTTTATTTCGTCATAACCCCAGTCCTCAGCCATTTTCGCAGCCTCTTTAAGGATTTCAGGATCGTCTCCACCAAATTGAATTGATATTGGGTGTTCTTCATTATTAAAATCTAAAAATTTTTCTTTTTTATCCGTATGAAATAAACTTTGAGCCACAATCATTTCCGTATACAAGAGAGCTTCAGAACTTATTTTTCTCATTATCATTCTGAAATGTTTATCAGTACAATCCATCATTGGAGCAATACTTAATTTATGAATATTTTTAATAGAATCAGGATGTATGGAACTCATTACTTTTTATGTGAGTAAATATATGAATCAATTTTTATCAAGAAGAACTTTTATTCTAATTCCTACTATGTCAATACTAAAAACATTTTTTAAGCCTATGCAAGTTTTAGCTTCTTCGATTGCTTCTAAAGAGGAGTGGAATTTATCAAAAGAAGAATGGAAAGCTAGGCTTAGCCCAGAATCTTATTATATTTTGAGGGAGGAAGGGACTGAAAGAGCTTTCAGCAGTCAACTAAATAATGAGAAAAGAAAAGGGGTTTTTCACTGCGCAGGATGTGATTTACCACTTTTTCTCTCAGATAAAAAGTTTGATAGTGGCACTGGATGGCCAAGTTTTTGGGATCCAATTCAAGGATCAGTTGCAACAAAAGTTGATTTTAAGTTGATTGTTCCAAGAACTGAATATCACTGCTCTAGATGCGGAGGACACCAAGGACATGTTTTTAATGATGGGCCACTTCCTACAGGCAAAAGATACTGCAATAATGGATTAGCATTAAGGTTTGTTCCTGAGTAAAAATTTGTGCGGCCTTCCGCAACTTGTTTTGTGCATCACTTTATTGGAAAATAGTTTTATTAAATTTTTAGAAAAATGATTGAAAATCAATCAGACAATATTGATATTAAAGAAAATGATGTTTCTAATCAGGGTAATGTCCCTGAGGATACTTCATCTGCTGAAGATAAAATAATCGAAAATGATAAATTATCTTCCCAAAAAATAGAAGAAATAAACACCGAAGAATTAAAAAATACTATTTCAAATAATGATGCAAGGTTAGAACAATTAGAAAAAGAGCACGAAACATTAAAAAATCAATATGTAAGGATTTCAGCAGATTTTGATAATTTTAGAAAAAGGCAGTCTAGGGATCAGGATGATTTAAAAGTCCAACTTGTTTCAAAAACTTTAACTGCAGTTCTCCCAATCGTTGATAATTTTGAAAGAGCAAGACAACAATTAAAACCAGAAAGTGAAGAAGCTCAAGCCCTTCATAGAAGTTATCAAGGATTGTATAAACAATTGGTAGAAGTTTTAAAACAACAGGGAGTAGCGCCAATGAGAGTTGTTGGTCAGCAATTTGACCCAAATTTGCATGAAGCTGTATTAAGAGAGCCGAGTGAAGAGTTTGAAGAGGATTTGATTATTGAAGAATTACAGCGAGGATATCATTTAGAGGGAAAGGTTTTGAGACATGCTTTGGTAAAGGTCTCTATGGGACCTGGTAAACAAAATTCACAAGAGGAAGTAGAAAAGGATACAGTTGAAGAGAGTATTGATTCAGAGGAAAATACTTCTGAAGATGTATAAATTCCAAATTTTTACTTGAGCGTTGTTTAATGGCTGATTTTTATCAAATACTTGGAGTTTCAAGAGATGCTGATGCTGATACCTTAAAAAGGGCTTATAGAAAATTAGCAAGACAATATCATCCTGACGTTAATAAAGAACCTGGTGCTGAAGATAAATTTAAAGAAATTGGTAAGGCTTATGAAGCATTAGCTGATCCTGAAACTAGAGCAAGATATGACCAATTTGGAGAAGCTGGCCTTGGAGGTGCAGCTGGAATGCCTGATATGGGCGATATGGGTGGGTTTGCAGATTTATTTGAAACCTTTTTTAATGGTGGCTTCGGTGGACAAAATCCACAGGGAGGAAGAACTCAAAGAAGAGGTCCTCAACAAGGAGATGATTTAAGATATGATCTTAATGTTGATTTTAAAGATGCAATATTTGGTCAACAAAGAGAAATTACAATTCCTCATCTTGAGACATGCGAAGTTTGTAGGGGAACAGGTGCTAAACCAGGAACCGGACCAAAAACTTGCACAACTTGTGGAGGAAGTGGACAAGTTAGAAGAGCCACTAGAACACCTTTTGGGAATTTCACACAAGTAGCTGAATGTCCTTCATGTAATGGAACTGGGCAAATAATCTCAGATCCATGTACAAGTTGCGGTGGTAATGGAGTAAAGCAAGTCAGGAAAAAATTACGAATTAATATTCCTGCAGGAGTTGATACTGGTACTAAATTAAGAGTTTCCGGAGAGGGAAATGTTGGTTTGAAAGGAGGCCCACCTGGGGATCTTTATGTTTTTATCAAAGTGAAGAATGATTCGAAATTAAAAAGAGATGGTGTTACTATTTACTCAGAAATAGCCGTCAGTTATTTACAGGCAATTTTAGGAGATACTGTTGAAATTACTACAGTTGATGGAAAAGTTAATTTAAAAATTCCAAGTGGTACGCAACCAAATACAACTCTTTCACTTGAGAATAAAGGGGTACCTAGACTTGGTAATCCAGTTGCCAGAGGAAATCATGAAGTTCTAGTAAAGGTAAAATTGCCAACTCGTATAACTGATGAAGAGCGAAATCTTTTAGAGGATTTAGCTTCTCAGTATTCAGATAAAAATATCAATTCTAGTAGTGGACTATTTAGTAAATTATTTGGTAAAGAATCTTAATGACTTTTTTAAAGCATTTGGATCTTAAATCTGTTCCATGTCCTTTAAATGTCGTCAAGATTAAATTGGCTTTAGAGAAGTTATCTAAAAATGAACAACTTATTGTTGAATTAGATAAAGGTGAACCAGAAGAAATGGTATTAAAAAATTTAAAAGAGATGGGATGTTTCTATGAACAAATCAATGAATATGAAAAATTTTTAAAAATAAAAATTCTGAATGAAAACTAATATTAAACATTTAGGTTTAGTTACGAAAAAATTTAATGAATTTTTCTTTGTTGACCTAAAAAATAAAGAAAACTTCGGAAATAGCGAAAGATTTTTATGTAAGGTAAGAAAGTCTATAAATTTCAAAGATCAATTTATTTATGTTGGAGATGAAGTAGAAATTGATAATATTGATTTAACAAGCAAACGGGCAGTAATAGCAAGTCTAAAAAAAAGACAAAATTTATTAAATAGACCATCAGTTGCAAATATTTCTAACATTTATATTACTTTTTCAGTTGAAGAGCCAAAGTTAAATTTATCTCAAGTTAATAGGTTTTTGATATCAGCAGAATCTATGGGGGTAGAAGTGTCATTAGTTTTGACAAAGTGTGATTTAATATCAGACAAAAAACAGATCTTTTTACTTGATAAATTCAAGAAATGGGGTTATCAAGCAATTATTTTAAATTTATATAAATCTGATCATTTTGAAGATTTATTAGCTCAGTTAAAGAAAAAAAAGTGTTCGATTTTTATGGGCCCATCCGGTGTTGGTAAAACTACTTTGCTTAACAAGATAATTCCAGGTCTTCAAAACTCGACTGCTCCAGTTTCCAATAAAATTAAGAGAGGAAAAAATACTACTCGAAATGTTGAGTTATTTTCTATATCGAATCAAAGTTACATTGTGGATACTCCTGGATTTAATATGCAACCTCTAGAGGTTGATATTAAGTTGTTACCAAATCTTTATCAAGAAATATATAAACAGGTAATCGAAGAAGGGATTAAGTGTAAATTTCGGGACTGCTTACATTTAGAAGATGAGGGATGTAATTTAAATAAATCCTTCGAAAGATATTCTTTTTATAGAGAAATGATTGAGTCTTCTAAGAGTCACTATTATCAAAACCAGGAAGATTAAGATTTAATCCGCCAGTCAAATCATTCATCCTTTCTTTCATAGTTGTAGTTGATAATTCATGAGCTTTTTGAATAGCTTGTAGTATGTTTTGCTCTATTTGTTCTTTATTTGCATTTAAGATATTTTCTTGTACTTCTACCTTTAAAGGAAGTTGGTTTCCACTTATCCAAACTTTTATCATTTCATCATCACTTTTGCCTTCAATCTCCATATTTTCAAGTTCATCTTGTAATTTTTGAGCATCTTGCTGAATTTGTTTAGCTTTTTTAAAAGCTTCTGTAAGTTGTCCAAAGTTAGGAAGTCCAAAACCCGCCATTTTAAAAAAAGTTTCTTTAATTAGGATAGTCAAAACCAATCATTCTTACTTCCGGTTGTAGATAAATTCCTTTTTTTTGTAGTACTTTTTGTTGAATTACAGTTATTAATTCATAAATATCTTTTGAACTTGCTGAAGAATTGTTAATTATAAAATTTGAATGCATTGTAGAAATTTCAGCACCGCCAATTCTATATCCCTTTAAACCCATATCATCAATTAATTTTGCTGCATAATTATTTTCAGGATTTTTAAAAACGCTACCAAAACTTGGTAGATGATATGGTTGCGTTTCCGTTTTTAATTTAAGGTTATTTTTGGTTGTTTGAATTAATTGTTCTAGATTTCCATTAGGTTCAAAATGTAGCTTTGCACTAATAATTGTCAAATCATTACTTTGAAAAGAGCTAAATCTATACTCAAAAGTGATATCTTTTTTTTCAATTTGAAGTTCTTCATTAGTTTTATTATTTATAACTTTTACGGAAATAAGATTTTTTGCTAGAGATATATTACCTGTACCAGCATTCATATAAATTGCTCCTCCTAATGTTCCTGGAATTCCGACAGCCCATTCACCTCCTTGCAACCCATTTTTAGCAAGAGCATTAGATAATGTTGGAAGCATAACTCCTGCTTCTGCTTCAACAATTCCTGAATATGGCTCTATCTTTAATGATTTCAATTTTTTTGTGCAAACAACTAAACCTTTTATGAAAATATTATTTATTAAAAGATTTGAACCTGCGCCAATTATTTGACATCTTTGTTTGTTTAAACTAGCCCATTTTATTAGATATGAAAATTCTTCAATGCTTCTTGGCTCAGCAAAATATTCAGCTACTCCTCCCACTTTTATAGTTGTATAACTACTTAAATTACAGTTTTCACAAAAATTTTTTTTATTCATAAATTATTTATCTATTTTAATTGTTTTTTTCATTTAAAATTTTCCAGAAATTATGACAATCACCAGCACCCATATTCAAAATTAAATCCCCTTTTTGAGTTAATTCGTAAAAATTTTTAGTAACTTCATAATAATTATTTATGTAACTAACATTTTTATTTTTTTTATAAATCAGATCAGTGATAATTTTCGAAGTAATTTGATCTTCGTTTTCTTCTCCTGCTCCATAAATACTGGTTAAATAAATAACATCTGCTTTTGATAATTCTTTAGCGAATTCTTTAGTAAATTGCTTTACTCGAGAGTATCTATGGGGTTGAAATATAGCTATTAATCTACTTTTTTGACATTCATTATTATGTTTTTGCTGAATCAATAATCTTCCTAATTTAATCGTCTCTTTTATTTCGTTTGGGTGATGTGCATAATCATCATATAAACTTCTTTCATCTATTTGGCCTCTGAATTCAAATCTTTTTTTTGGCAGTTTCAGATATTTTATATTTTTCTTAATTTCTATAAAATCTACTCCTATCATTCTTGAAGCTGCTATTGCTGCGGTTATATTAGATAGATTGTGTAATCCTGGAACTGGAATATTTAAACTACTAATAAAAGTTTCATTTTCATAATATTTTCCAATAGTATAGTTTGAATTAATTTCAGTTGGAATTATTGCATAAGCTACGTTTTTAGACGTAGTGTTTGACCACTTAGAATTAGAATAAAAATTATTTCTTGAGGTTTCACAATCAAAATTAAGTAGTAATTTTTTAGAGTTTTTAGCGAAACTTTTAAAAGAAGATATGACTTCACTTAAATTTGAATAGTGATCGCAATGATCAAAATCAATGTTATTTATTATTCCGATATGAGACTTATATTTGTTAATTGTCCCATCAGATTCATCAACTTCAGCTACTAAATATTTTGTATTTTCTAAATGACAATTAGAGTTGTAAATGGGAATTATGCCTCCAGTTATTGAAGAAGAATTATGTGTACATAACTCAAGTATTGTAGAAAGAAATGTACTGGTTGATGTTTTGCCGTGGCTGCCTGCTACCGCCAATGCAGTATAAGTGTGCATTAGCATTGCAAGTATCTCTGAACGATGTTTTATTGATAAATTTTTTTCTCTGCAGTACGAAAATTCTTCATTTTCTGGCTTGATCGCTGAACTTACAACAAAATTAATCAATTTGTTGTTAAATTTTGAAATAACAAATTCAATATTTTGTCGAACTT
>QCQW01000030.1 GCA_003212055.1 Prochlorococcus sp. AG-459-A02 | reverse complement strand
AAGGATCTATTGTTTCTTGTTCTCGAAGATAGGGTTAGTGATGTTTTTGTTTGTGAATTGGTTTGGGAAAGACTTTTTTATACTAAAGAAATGTCTATAAATGATTGGACCTTTAGCGCATTAACTCCTTCTTATTGGTCAGAAAAATTTGAAAAAGCTCCTCAAATCATTTCAGAGAGACCAGCCTCAATACATTTGACTCGATCAATTCCAAAAGAATATAAACAGGGATTGAAAAATTTTCTTAATTTTAAAGGTTACAAGATTAATGAACTCTATCCAAGAAGAACTAGAAGAGCGACCGCAGTAAATTGGTTGATTTTTTGGGCGATTGAAAATGATTGTTTTTCACAAGATAGTGGATTGATGCCAAGTCCTAGTACACCTCCTGTTAATCCAGTTAAAGGACACTTTGGCGATCCAGAAATTAAATAAGTTTTTTTGAAAAAGGTAAATGATTCTATTAAAGGTATAGTTGTAATGGATACTACTTTCTTTGGAGAGAAGAATTGATTCTTCCTACAATAGCAATTATCGGAAGACCTAACGTTGGCAAATCTACCTTAGTTAATCGTCTTTGCCAAAGTAATGATGCAATAGTATTTGATAAGCCAGGTGTTACAAGAGATAGAACTTATCAAAATGCTTCATGGGGAGGTAAGGAATTTCAAATAGTTGATACTGGAGGTTTAGTTTTTGATGATGATAGTGAATTTCTCCCAGAGATAAGGACACAAGTTTTCTTAGCTTTAGAAGAGGCTTCCCTCGCATTACTGGTAGTAGATGGGAATCAAGGCGTTACTGATGGTGATTTATCAATAGCAAAATGGCTAAGAAACTCAAGCTGTAAAACAATTGTTGCTGTTAATAAATGTGAATCGACTACTCTAGGAATATCCCTAGCTTCAGAGTTCTGGAAATTAGGATTGGGCGAACCCAACCCCGTTTCTGCTATTCATGGTTCAGGTACTGGAGATCTTTTAGATCTCGTTATTGGCGAACTTCCTGAAAATGATATCCAGGATGATGAAGAAAAGATAATGATGTCAATTATTGGTAGGCCTAATGTTGGTAAATCTAGTTTGTTAAATTCAATCTGTGGAGAAAAAAGAGCAATAGTTAGTGATATTAGTGGTACGACAACTGATTCAATAGATACGCTTATTAAAAAAGGTGATAATCATTGGAAAATTATTGATACTGCAGGGATTAGAAGAAAAAAAAATGTTAAATATGGCACTGAATTCTTTGGCATTAATAGGGCTTTTAAATCTATAGATAGAAGTGATGTTTGTGTTTTAGTTATAGATGCTATAGATGGAGTAACTGATCAAGACCAGAAGCTGGCTGGGCGCATAGAAGAACAAGGCAGAGCTTGTATAATTGTCGTTAATAAATGGGATCTTGTAGAAAAAAATAGTTCAACAATTTATCAAGTAGAAAAAGAACTTAGATCTAAGCTTTATTTTTTACACTGGTCAAAAATGATTTTTATTTCTGCCTTAACTGGTCAAAGAGTTGATAATATTTTTGAGCATGCTCTCAATGCTGTAAATCAACATAGAAGAAGAGTTACAACATCTGTAGTTAATGAAGTACTTAAAGAATCAATCAGTTGGAAAAGTCCTCCAACGAAGAGAAGCGGCAAGCAAGGTAGGCTTTATTACGGTACTCAAGTAAAGAACAAACCTCCCACCTTTACTCTTTTTGTAAATGACCCTAAATTATTTGGAATAACTTACAGAAGATATATTGAAAAACAAATTAGAGTAAATTTAGGCTTTGAAGGCACACCCGTCATTTTACTTTGGAGAGGAAAACAGCAAAGAGCTTTAAATAAAGAAGTCGAAAGAGAAAATATTGAGTTAATTCAAAAAGATTAATGAATTTGCTAACCAAATTTTCTGTTGGTCAATACGTTCATGGTAATAGAAGTTGGCTAAGAATTATAGATAGTAGATTAAAAATAATTATCGTAATGATATTTTTAATCACTCCAATTTGGGCAGGTCCAATATGGAGATTGAGTTTAGTTGGTTTTTTACTATTAATTACTTTTTTAAGTTTATTGCCATCTAGAGTATGGTGGCGATCATTATTTTTTCTCTCATGTTTGTCACTATTAGTTGGATTTATATCAATACTTGCCTCTTCTGATATTCAATCTCTTGATGGCTACTTAAGAAACCCCAATGAGTTGCAAGTAGTACTGGAAAGCCAAAAAGAATGGAATATTTTGCAAATTCCTTCGCAGAAGTTATGGTTTATTAATTTTGGTCCCTACAACTTATCAAGAAAAGCTTTTGAACTAGGAATAAAAACCTCCACTTTGATATTTACCGTTATTCATAGTGTGAATTTGATGCTTTTAACCACATTGCAGGAAGACATTGTATGGGGATTAAGTTGGTTTATGTATCCATTAAGAAAGTTTGGATTGCCCACTAGTAAGTGGCTTTTTCAGTTGTTAATTGCATTACGTTTTATTCCACTAGTGCAGGAAGAACTGCAAAATATCTTTAAATCAGTTTCAGTTAGATCAATAAATTTCCGAAATTTAGGATTTAAGAAATCCTTTAATGTTTTATTAATCTTAGTGGAAAGGTTATTTCAAAATATATTTCTGAGAATTGATCATGGAGCAGAATCATTACTCTCAAAGAAAAAAATTATTATAAAAACTAACAGATTTAGAACTCTTTATCCTTCAAAATCTCTCAATGTATTTGTTAATACATTATCGATTTGTTTTATTTGCATAGCAATTTTTCTTAGAAAACTGTATGGTGCATTATAAATAACAAAATATTTTAGGTTTGAGTTCTGAGCGTTATTTAAACCATCCAACATTTGGCATGTTATACCAAGTTTCCCCTGGAAATGATGGGAGAGATATTTATGCGACTTTATACGCTCAAAAAATGTTTTTCTTGGTAGAAGTTCGACAGAGAGAAGTTTTTTTTGAAGTTATACCTTATTTAGATGCCCGTAATCAGGCCGAATTAAACCTTCAAAAAGCCAGAAGAAAAGGATCTGAAGAACTATCTAAATGGGAGAATTTATTTACGCAAACTTTCTTATAAAAGGTGAACCCTGCAAATTATTTAAAAATAAAAAATAAAATACCATCAAATGTAAATATTCTTGCGGTAAGTAAAGGATTTAAAAGTCAAGAAATCAAGACTATTCAAAATATAGGTCAGAACGATTTTGGTGAAAGTAAGGTTCAAGAGGCGTTTGAAAAACAATTAACCTTAAAAGATCTTAAACAAATAAATTGGCATTTTATTGGAAGAATACAAAGTAATAAAATAAGAAAAATAGTTCAAAATTTTAAATACATTCATTCAGTAGATTCATTTGAAAAGTTGCAAAAGATTTCTAATATTTCACTTGAAGAGAAGAAAAATCCATTAATAATGTTGCAGGTTAAGTTGAGTGATGACCCAACTAAAGGGGGCTTTAATCCTGAATTTTTAATTTTGAAATGGAGAGAAATTCAAGAGTTGAAAAATATTTCATTAACCGGTTTGATGACTATCAATCCTAAAGGACTTAGCTCTAAAGAAAATTCAGGGTTGTTCAAAAAATGTCGTGCTCTCGCTGATTCACTGCAACTTCCAGATTGTTCCATGGGGATGTCAGGTGATTGGGAGGAAGCTATTGACGCTGGATCAACTTGGTTAAGATTAGGATCATTGATTTTTGGAGTTAGATCCTAATTAGTTATTTTTTTATAAAAATCTTATCTATAAACTTGCAGTAAAGTTCAACTAACGTTATTTAAGTATAGGTAGTTTATTCATTTAAAAAATGAATCTATTACTTAAGGTTCTTAAACCTTAGTAATCAATTTCAAGAGGATTTAAAAGGTGTCACTTATTTCTAGATTAAAGGCAGTAATTGCAGGGGATGAGTATCTCGATGATGATTTTGATGAGTTGGATTATGCTTCAGAGGATGAATTAAATGATATTAATAATTTCAAACAAAATCCAAAGAATGCAAATGCCCTTGCAAATTCCAATCCATTCGATTTTATGAATAACAACAGATCATCAAAAGTAGTTGGTATGCCTGGAATCTCAAATTCATCTTCAGAAGTAAGCTTAATGGAACCAAGAAGTTTTGATGAGATGCCTCAAGCGATACAAGCATTAAGAGAAAGAAAAACTGTAATACTCAATTTAACTATGATGGATCCTGATCAAGCTCAAAGAGCGGTTGATTTTATTGCTGGGGGCACATATGCAATTGATGGACATCAAGAGAGAGTCGGTGAAAGTATTTTCCTTTTTGCTCCAAGTTGTGTAAATGTAACTAGTTCTTCCCCAGAAGAAGCTTCTCCTTCTTCTGTATCTACAGAAAACACACCACAATATAGTTTGGGAAAAAATACTACTCCTGAACCAGCATGGGGTAATTCTAAATTAAGTGCTTATTCATGATTAATCTGTGACAGATAAAATTGCGGTAATTGGTTTTGGAAATATTGCGAGTGCTATAGTTACACCTCTATTAGATAACAAATTAATTCAGCCAGAGGATGTTTTTTGTGTTGTAAATACAGAAAAAAGTTTAGAAAAAATAAAAAATAATTATAAACATAATATAAACGTTTATAAATCAGGTTCTAAAGAGTCAAAAATAATTTGGGATTGTCAATATAAACTTCTTTCGATAAAACCCCAACAATTAAATGACATAAGTGAGGCCCATCATATAAAACATAAGGACAATTTAATAGTTTCTATTCTTGCCGGAGTTTCAAAAAATAGACTTGCTCAAAAGTTTCCTAATCATAAATGTGTGAGAGTGGTTACAAATATTCCAATAACTATTGGAAAAGGTTTAACAGGGATTTCTTGGGGAGAAGAAATTACAGAAGATCAGAAACAATTCACAAAAAAATTATTTGAAAATACTAGTAAAATTTATGAATTTACTGAAGATTACCTTGATATATTTTTAGCTTTAACTTCATCAGGTCCTGCAATTATTGCTTTAATTATAGAAGCATTAAGTGATGGAGGATTAAGCGGTGGATTACCAAAAATAATTTCAGAGGAACTTGTAATGGAAATGATACTAGGGACTATTTTTCTAATAAAGGAAAATAAACTTACTACTTCTGAGCTTAAAAATTTAGTAACCTCTCCAGGTGGAACAACTATTTCTGCTTTAAGGGTTTTAGAAAAAAAGAGTGTAAGGTCAGCATTAATTGAATCAATAGTTTCAGCTAGTAATAGAAGTAAGGAGTTTCGTTAGGTTTTTGAATTATCTTTTAAGTTCATATAAACTTTTTCAAGTGAATTTATATTTTTAGTAATTGTGTATCTCTGAAGTATACGTTCTCTAGCTTTCTCTCCAAGATCTTTTGTAAATGAAGGATGTTCTACAAGAATTGGGATTATAGTTTTTAATTGTGCAGCCACATTATCAGTTGAAATTACTATTCCTGCTC
Source organism: Prochlorococcus sp. AG-459-A02 (assembly GCA_003212055.1). GTDB lineage: Bacteria > Cyanobacteriota > Cyanobacteriia > PCC-6307 > Cyanobiaceae > Prochlorococcus_A. The sequence goes on along the minus strand of QCQW01000030.1, from coordinate 5,615 downwards.
CGTTATCTAAAACTTCACCGTCAGCTCCGGCATCTGTAGCTACACAAGCAGTACCCGCAGACATTGCTTCTAAAAGTGATAATGATAAACCTTCTACTAAGCTTGGTAAGAAAAAAACTTCTGCTATTTGCATTATTGCTATCCTAGTTTCTAAATCTAATTCGGCACCCCACCAAATTAATTTCTCATTACCAAGGTTAGAAAAACTATTTTCAAGTGTTGGCTTCATTGGTCCATCCCCAACAATAACTAATTTGCAATTTTGAGTTTTTGTTTGGCGCCAAGAACGTAAAAGTGCCTCGATATTTTTCTCATTTGCAATCCTTCCCATATATAAAAAGATTCTTTCATTTCCAAGTTTGTTTTTTACCTGATCATATTTTTTACTTTTTTCGCAAAAAGGTTTCCAAATATTTTCATCAACGCCGTTTGGAATAACTATTTGTTTTTCTGTAGGTACTCCTAATTTATAAAGAACATTTTTTTGAGGTTCAGAAAAAATAATTATTTTATCGAACTTTGCTAAAGATGGAGCATAAAGTTGATAGGTTAATTGTTGAGTGCTCGCAGTTAGATTTCTATTTTTTGCATCAAATGGTGGATGAAATGTTCCTATAAGAGGAACATTAATTTCATTACACAGCTCTGGAAGTCTAAAGTCTAAAGGAGATAAAGTTAGGCTTGCATGTACTATGTCAGGTTTTAATCTTTCCAATGATAGTCTTAGCTCTTTTTCTGCCCTTGGTGAGGGTATTGTATAAACTTGAGATTTAATTAAATATGGGAGACTTACATCAGGATCATTTGCAAGAAATAATGGTTCTGATGAATTTGAACTAGAGGGATTGTCGAAATGAATAAAACTAATTTTATGCCCTCTGGCCTTCAATTCCTTAGTAGTTGAATTGCCATAAGTTACATTTCCGCAAAAAGGGGATTTTTTACCCAACCAGGCAATATGAACCACATTAATTGATTTAGCTATTTATAAAGTTAACAGTAAGAGCCGCTATGATCATAATTTTTAAATTTTTTTATGATTTATGAAAATCTTAACTATATATTTCTCTCAACATTTTTAGTGAAGATAATTCTTTCTCTAGTTGAGAAGAGATCCAAGTCTCAATAATAAATAATATTTTAAGCCAGACTTTTTTAGGTCCCAATAACTCTCCATTAGATTTTATTGGTAATTCGGGAAAAAGAAGTCTTTGTAATAGAGCAACTTCAGATGCATTTATTTTTAGATTACTTTGAGGATCTTCAATTGACGAAAACCCTTCACTTGGCAAATAATAACAACTCCATTCCCAATTTCCTAAAGGCGGAATAATCGGTTCTCCAGTTTTACAGCAATGATGTATTGGTAAATTTATACCTCCAATGGCTAATAGATGGATTAAAGATTGAATACTCATTGAGAGCATTTTAATATCTTCTTCTTTAGATTCTTCATACAAATAAATCCTATCTAGATGTGCCAGAACACAAGTTAAATAGTTTTGTTGCTTATCATTATTACCTACTAATAAAAAAGTTAATTCAGTTATTGCTTGCGCGGCTGCAAGACATTCAATATTTTTCCCTAGACCAGAATAGCTTTTTAATATTTTAATTTGACGTACAGATTTAAGATTTCTTTTCCCAAAAATTTGCAGACTTAAATATGTTAATGGAGTAGCTGCGGCAAGACTACTTTTAGGACGTCTAGCACCAGGTACCGCTAATCGAACAATCCCCTGCTCATCAGTAAGAATAGTTATTAATCTATCATTCTCGCCTAATGGAGAAGCTTTAATACAGAGACCTTCTAGTCTGCACTCACCAGAACCAGACATTTAAAAATTTACTTCTTGGAAAATCTCACAAAAATTAGAAGTTCCAACGCAACTAATTCCATTATCAAACAAATCAATAACTTGTGTCAGTTTTTTTATACCACCTACAACTTTTATTTGATTTTGAGAGCCTGTTATTTTTAGTATTTCGGGGACATCATTAGATGTAAGAGGAGATCCAAACCCGTCCCCGAATTGAAAATTTTTTATTCCTAATTCCAAACATATTTCTATCGCATTAATAAAAACTTCTTCTTGTAGTTTTGATTTATTTATGATTATTGAAACTGGTAATCCAGATAATTTAACTTGCTCAATTTCAGCGGCGAAAGTTTCTAAATTTCTTTTGGATAAATTGATAAAGTTTGGGATATATTCAATTCCTTTTGCACCCTTATCTTTTGCAAAACAAACTAATTCTTCAATAAATGAAACTGGTAAATCTGCTAAAGGGTAAGAAATAAGTGCGTTTATATCCGCACTATAATTACCCAAACAGTTTTTAAGATCAGTTAAATAATTTAGTGAAGTAGAAATATTTTTGATATTGTATTTTCTTATTAAATCGCAATTCAAACAGAAATCTTCCCATGATAAATAGGGGTTAATAATAATCGCATGAATTTTCTCGTTTAATTCATATTCAATATTGGGCATTTAAAACTTATTTAGATTGAATCAATCCATAACCTCCATGATTCCTTTTATATATAACTTGAAGTTCATTATTTTTCTTGTTTCGAAAAACATAAAAATCATGATCAATTAGATCTAATTGTTTTCTTGCTTCGTCTGATGAAATTGGAGTCATTTCAAAGTATTTATTTTTTATAGATGGCTCAGGCAGACTTGCTTCAGTTCCTTCTTTAAAAAAAGCTTTATCTAAAAAATTTGATTCCATACTTTCAATTGGTAAAGAATCTTTATTTTTAAATTGTTTATTATGAATTGTTTTATTGTTTCTTTCTTTGTATTTTCGTAATTTTCTACAAAGTTTATTTGAAACTAAATCAATGCTTGAGTATAGATTTTCAGTTTTTTCTTCAGCTCTAATTACGGTACCATTTGCAAAAATAGTAACTTCTGCAGTTTGGAACGAGACTCTTGGATTCTTTTCAATTGAAAGGTGTATGTCAGCTTCTTTAACGATATCCTTATAGTGATGTGTTGCTTTTTCTATCTTTGCCTCAGTATATTCTTTTAATGCTCCAGTGAGCTCAAGATTCTTTCCATGGATTAAAATTTTCATAACAAATCTAAAAATATTTACTTACTTTCTAAATCTACTTAAATATGGATAATAGAACAGCAATAATTAAACAACCTGATAATATTTCTTCTTTTAATGATGTTTATAAATTACAAAAAGAATATCAGGAGGCATTGATTTTAGATAATTCTAACCCTGATTTTATTTGGATAGGGGAGCATCAACTCTGTTATACATTGGGGAGAGGATCCAATTACGATAATTTATTATTTTCTCTAAATGATGCTAAATATGATGTTTTTAAGATTGATAGAGGTGGTGAGGTAACTTGTCATATGCCAGGACAATTAGTAACGTATTTGGTTTTAGATTTGAAAAATTTTAATAAAGATTTAAATTGGTACTTAAGAAAAATTGAAGAAATTATTATAAAAATCCTTGGTGCTTTTAATATAGATTGTCACTCTAGAAAAGGGTTTACTGGTGTTTGGATAGGAAATAAGAAAATCGCATCAATTGGAATTGGTTGTAAAAGATGGATTACGATAAATGGATTTTCAATCAATATTGACTGCGAATTAGAAAACTTTAATAAGATTGTTCCTTGCGGAATAGAAAATTGTCTTATGGCAAATATGATTGATTACAACAAAAATTTAAATATTCAAGAAGTCAAGAGAATTGTTAAAAAAACCATCGAGGAAGAATTTAATTTTGATTTTATATCAAAATAGAAATTAAAATTTCAAAATCAATTTAATATGGGTGATTTAGCGTATTGGCCTGCAGCCAAACCTCTTTCTAAAAAAAATACATTTGCCAAAAATAGAGATTTTATTAAGAACCTTGATCACATAGATCAAATTTGGGAAAAATTAAAATTTAAATGTGGTGATACTTTAGCTGTTTGCGATTTAAGAGGGAAATACAAAGAAAAATTTTCTTATTCTGAGCTGGCTGATTTAATAACAAAAGTCTCTTCTTCTTTCGAAAATTATGGTTTAAAAAAGGGGGATGTAGTTACTGTAATATCTGAAAATTCTCCAAGATGGCTAGCAGTGGATCAAGGCTTAATGCGTTTAGGAGCTATAAATGCAGTGAGAGGTATTAATTCTCCTTCAGTAGAATTAGACTATATTATTGGGCACTCTAATTCAGTAGGACTAATAGTTCAATCTAAGGAAATTTGGCTAAAGTTAAACAACAAAGAAGAATTAAAAAAAAGACTGAAATTTATAATCAATTTAGAAGATGAACAATTTGAAAGTTTAATAAGTTGGAGTACATTCATAAGTTCAGTAGAAAAAGAAAATTCACAAAATAATAATCTTGAAAAATTTAATCCAGAAATTGATGACGTCGCTACCATTCTTTACACTTCTGGGACGACCGGAAAACCTAAAGGTGTGCCTTTGACTCATGCAAATTTTTTACATCAAATAATCAATTTAGCCTATATCGCTGATCCAGAGCCAGGTACCTCTGTATTAAGCGTTTTGCCTATCTGGCATTCTTATGAGAGAAGTGCTGAATACTTCTTTTTTTCATGCGGTTGTTCTCAATACTACACAATTCCAAAATTTCTTAAAGATGATATTACACAAATAAAACCTGTTGTCATGGCCACTGTACCGAGACTATGGGAAGCAATACATGATGGTTTTTTTCAGGCTTTGAAAAAAATGCCTTCCAAAAAGCAAAAACTTATTAAGTTTTTGATAAGTAATAGTTCGGTTTTTAAAAGAAGTCTTAGAAAGATAAGAAATATAGATATAAATCAAATAACTTTTAAATCAAAAATCCCCTTACTGGGTTCTGTTATTAGCCGATACCCTTTACATAAATTGTCTACTATTTTTTTATGGCCGAATATTCTTAGACAACTATGCGGAGAAAAACTGAAATTTCCTATTAATGGTGGAGGTGCATTGCCAGAACATGTAGATCTTTTTTTTGAATCTTTAGGTGTAGATGTTTTGGTGGGATATGGACTCACAGAAACTAGTCCAGTATTAACTTGTAGGAGAAGAGAATTAAATGTTAGAGGATCATCTGGGCAGCCTCTTTCATTTACTGAAATCAAAATAGTGAATGATGATAAAAAAAAGATTCTTAAGTTCAGAGAAATCGGGAAAATTCTTGTTAGGGGGCCGCAAGTAATGAAAGGTTATCTTAATAATGAAATAGCTACAAATGATGTTTTATCCAAGGATGGTTGGTTTGATACTGGTGATTTAGGTTTTCTAATGCCAAATGGTTCTCTCTTTATAACAGGAAGAGCCAAGGATACAATAGTGCTATCAAGTGGTGAAAATATAGAACCGAATCCCCTGGAGACTGAAATTCTTAGTTCAGAATTTATTAATCAGATTCAATTAGTAGGACAAGATAAGAAATGTTTAACAGCTCTCGTAGTTCCTAATGTCGAATTGGTTAAAAGCAAGTTTTTGGAAGAAGACCTTTCAAAATTAAACTTGAATAAGAAAATTGGTACATTTTTCAAATCACAAATTAATAATTTGCTTAAAAGTCGATTAGGAGCAAGATCAGAAGAACAAATATTAGAT
>QCQW01000029.1 GCA_003212055.1 Prochlorococcus sp. AG-459-A02 | reverse complement strand
AAGTCGCCACCAATCCAAGGTAAGACTTCACGAAATGGCTGATTTTTTAAGTAATCTGAAAAACTAAAAGATATATTTTTATTTCTCCCCAACTCCAAGATCCTTTAATTCTCCAATCAAATCATTCAGTACCTTTTTTGCATCACCAAAGACCATAGAGGTATTTGGTAGATCAAATAAATCATTTTTTATTCCAGAATAACCTGCACTCATACCTCGTTTAATTACAAATACCGTTCTTGCTTCCTGTACATCAAGAACTGGCATACCATACAAAGGAGAAGAGCTATCATTTTTCGCCTGAGGATTAACTACATCATTTGCTCCTAAAACTAAAACAACATCCGTTGCTGGAAAATCAGGATTTACAATGTCCATTTCTTTAAGTTGTTCGTAAGGAACATCTGCTTCTGCTAAAAGTACATTCATATGCCCAGGCATCCTGCCTGCTACAGGATGTATTGCGTAAACAACTTCAATACCATTTAGCTCCAGTTTTTTTGTCACTTCCCTTAAAGTATGTTGTGCTTGAGCTACTGCCAGACCATAGCCAGGAACAATTATTACCTTGTTAGCTGCCTCTAAAGTCAATGCACATTCTTCCACACTGCAAGAAGTTATATTTGTGTATTCTCCCGAACCAGAAGAGGCTGTACTTTGTGCAGATAAAGATCCTCCAAAAAGAACTGAGACCAATGATCTATTCATACCCTTGCACATTACTTGAGTAAGTATTAGACCTGCCGCTCCAACCATTGCGCCTGCTACTATCAAAAGCTGACTATCTACAACGAAACCTGCTGCTGCTGCTGCAATCCCTGAATAGCTATTTAAAAGAGAGATCACAACTGGCATATCAGCTCCACCAATTGGCAAAGTAACTCCAATACCTAATAAAGAAGAAACTATAACTAAAAGCCAAATAGAGCTTGTATTACCGTTTATCAAATCAAAAAAGGCTATCAAGGAGGCAACTGCAAAAACAATATTTACAAAATGTCTAACCTTGCTTTGAGTCCATCCTGGAGTTGATAACCAACCCTGTAACTTTGCCATTGCCACAATGGAACCTGTGAAAGTTATGGCACCAACAAATATAGAAACAGATATAGAAACTTGGTTAATCAGTGACTTAAAAAAATCAAAATTTTCTTGGCCACCAGATATAGGAAAAATAGCTACTCCCAAGGCCACTAAAAGTGATGACATTCCTCCACAACCATTGAACAATGCCACTGTCTCAGGCATTGAGGTCATAGGTACTTTTTTTGCGAGTATTGCTCCGAATAAACTACCTATGATTGATCCAATTATTATCCAAATCCAAGACTGAATAGCAATTCCAGATGTACCCAAATAGTAAGAAAGTAATCCCACTACTGAAAGAGACATTGCAAATGCAGCTAATCTATTGGCATCTCTTGCTGATTTTACTTTTGACAATCCTTTAATTCCCAAAGCCAGTAAGAGTACAGCTAGAAGGTCAATAACGAATTTAATGATTATAGGGAGATTCATGTTAAAAATTACTTCTTATTTGATGGTTTACGACTAAACATTGCAAGCATTCGATCAGTTACAAAGAAACCGCCAACAACGTTGAAAAGAGCAAATCCAAGAGAAACTGAACCAATAATTAAAAGTGGCACATTTTCTCCTGCTTTTACAATCAAAGTCAATGCTGCCAGCATTGTTATTCCTGAGATTGCATTTGCTCCACTCATCAAGGGAGTGTGAAGGGTTGGAGGAACTTTTCCAATTAACTCTAGTCCTAACAAACTGCCGAGTAAAAGGACCCAAAGAAGACTTATAAAAGACATAATTTTAATACCTCAATTTTCAAAAACTTTATTTTGAAGGACAACTCCTTCATCACTTAATAGACATCCAGAAATAAGTTCATCCTCTTTATCTAGTTTAATTACACCATCTTTTATAAATGGTGTAATTAAAGATGTTAAGTTCTTAGCATAAAGGGAACTCGCATCGTAAGGTACTGATGAAGGTAATTCACCAGCACCTATAAGCTTCACACCATCTTTGATAATGGTTTCATTAGATTTTGTTCCTTCACAGTTACCTCCCTGCGAAACTGCTAAATCTATCACCACAGCACCAGGTCTCATTTTCTCAATCATTGGAGAATCAATTAAAACAGGAGCCTTTTTTCCTAAAACTTGCGCAGTACAAATAGCAACATCTGCTTCAGATAAATATTTAGTTAAAGTAGCCTTCTGTTTTGAGAGAAATTCAGGGGTTACGGCCTTTGCATAACCTCCTGCCTCTCCAGGTTTTTCATCAACTTCAGGAAGTTCTATAAATCTTGCTCCGAGGGACTCTACTTGTTCCTTAACTGCAGGTCTTATATCGGATACAAAAACTATTGCCCCAAGTCTTTTTGCTGTGGCAACTGCCTGCAATCCTGCAACGCCTCCACCAAGAACGACTACTTTGGCAGGTTGGACTGTGCCTGCTGCAGTCATAAGCATTGGGAAATATCTATCCAACTCACTTGCAGCTAAAAGAACTGCTTTATATCCAGCGATATTGGCCTGTGAAGACAAAACATCAGAAGATTGAGCTCTACTAATCCTTGGAAGCAACTCTAGTGATAAAGCTGAAATCTTATTACTATTTATAATCCTAAGAAGCTCCTTATTACCATATGGGTTAAGAAGACCAACAAGAACAACGCCTTTCTTTAATTTAGTTAAATTATCCTCTGATGGAGTTTGAACACAAAATATTAAGTCTGCTTCACCCCAAATTTTTTGATCTAAATTACTTATTATTGTCCCGCCAGATTCTTCATATGATAAGTCACTAAATCCTGATAATTTACCTGCTGAACTTTCAATATAAACATCACATCCAAGGCTTTTTAATTTCTTTACCGCTTCTGGTGTAGCTGAAACTCTCCTTTCACCAGAGCTTGTTTCGGAAGGAATAAGTATCTTTGTCAATTTATTTATTTTTTTTAACATACTAAATATAAATAGAAGAAAGTCAAAAGTCTTGGATTTTTGTTAAAAATATATTTTCTTTTCTATAAAAAATAGCTATCTAGAATATATAGGTACTAAATAATCCAATGAGTATAAAAGCAATCGAATGTCCTGATGGAGTATGTCACAGCCATCATGGTGGTCATGCTGTGCCAAGGCAAGCTATGCAGAAAAATCTAGAAAAACATGGTAAAGACTGGTGCGAGAAACTAGCCGAGAGAATTTATGAAATGTCAGTTGATACTTATTCACAAACAGTCATGCCCAGTCTCCATTCAGCAGGTTGGCAAAGACGACATTTAGATTGGGAATTCAAGCTGGCAGAAAATGATTCTGAACCTGATGAGGCTTTAGTTGAAGGAATTATCAATGCCACAGAAAGCTTCTTAAGAAGTAGTGAGGTGCATCGATTATTTATTCAAGAATTAGTCCAGGGCACATTTGAAGAAGCAAATGACAAAAAAATAATTTCTAAAGCAATAAAATCTATTATTGAAGAAGAAATTGTTTGTACACTAAGAGAAAAGAAAGAAACTCTTTTGAAGAAAATATCTGCAAAATTAGTATCAGAAGAAAATGTTAGCGAGGAACTTGCAATAAATTCAGCCAAAGAGGGCTTCGAGGAAGTAGAAAGGCTACTTGCAAATCACAGCGAGGCAGTTTAAAACTAATTCTTTATATTTTCTTTATAATCCCTTCAAAAATCGGCTCAAATATAAATTAAAGATTAAATTATTGTTTGGAAGTACAAAGTTGTAACTTATTAGACAATGCATAAGCTTTGTTGTGTGTTTACCTATATACAATATTTGATTTTAAATGGACAATTTCATTAGAAAAAGGATCGACATTGCGACCTGTTGGGCTACCAATAGAATTTCAGCAATGGATACTCTAGAAAGATATGAAGACAGTTATGCAATCTCAGAAGAATTTAGAGAGTGGATATTACATATTGGAGAAAAGAACGAAAATTTAAAAGATTCTGTTTTAAACTTCCCAAAGGAATTAAAAAAATTATTTGACAAAAAACTCAATGATTAAATAATAAATCCGTCGAGTTATACCCGCCCTACATTATTTGGGTTTGTTTATTATCATTAATAATGAAATTAGCGAATAAATGGAAAATAAAGAGAAGGCATCAAACGTAGAAAATGTTGTAATTATAGGCTCAGGACCCGCAGGGTATACAGCTGCAATATATGCATCAAGAGCAAATCTACAACCTTTGCTCGTAACAGGATTTAATTCTGGTGGAATTCCTGGTGGGCAATTAATGACTACAACATTTGTTGAAAATTATCCAGGTTTCCCAGATGGAGTACTAGGTCCTGAGTTAATGGATCTAATGAAGGCTCAAGCAGAAAGATGGGGTACTAATTTATACGAAAGTGATGTTGTCTCAATAAATACTGATTCACATCCCTTTGAATTAAAAACTTTAGAAGGGACTATAAAAGCTAACTCAATAATTATTGCAACTGGAGCAAGTGCAAATAGATTAGGTGTTATAAATGAAGATAAATTCTGGAGTAAAGGAATAAGTGCTTGTGCAATTTGTGACGGAGCAACTCCACAATTCAGAGATGAAGAATTAGCTGTCATAGGTGGAGGCGATTCTGCATGTGAAGAAGCAGCATATCTCACAAAGTATGGTAGCAAAGTGCATTTGATTGTTAGATCAGAAAAATTAAGGGCTAGCGCAGCAATGGTTGATAGAGTAAAAGCTAATCCAAAGATAAAAATCCATTGGAATACAAAAGTTGATAAAGCTGATGGTTCTGAATGGCTTGAGAAAATAGAAACTATTCACTTTCAAGAAGGTAAAGGGGAAATCAATATAAAGGGTCTTTTTTACGCAATAGGGCATACTCCAAATACGAAGTTTTTAGGCAACAAAATTGATTTAGATAATAAAGGATATATTGCTTGCAAATCAGGAAGACCAGAAACATCCATTGAAGGCATTTTTGCAGCAGGTGATGTTGTTGATTCTGAGTGGAGACAAGGAGTTACTGCTGCAGGAACTGGATGCATGGCAGCATTAGCCACCGAAAGGTGGCTAGCCGAGAAAAACTTAGCAAAAACTATAGTCAGAGAAACACCCGAACCAGAAAAAAAACTTAATTCATCTGATTTTAATGAAGAAGAAGTTAATGAAGATACTTTTGATTCAAATTCTGAATGGCAAAAAGGTAGTTATGCATTAAGAAAGCTTTATCACGAGAGTAAAAAACCTATTTTAGTAATTTTTAGTTCTCCGAGCTGCGGTCCATGTCATGTATTGAAACCTCAGTTAAAAAGAGTAATTAAAGAACTTGATGGTGCAGTACTTGGCGTTGAAATAGATATTGATAAAGATCAAGATATCGCAAAACAAGCTGGTATTAATGGCACACCAACAGTTCAACTTTTTAAAGAAAAATTATTAAAAAAACAATGGCAAGGTGTTAAACAAAGAAGTGAGTTTAAAGAAGCGATAAAAAATATTATCTAAAGTAACTGTTTACTTATTATTCCTCTTAGGATTATTTTTATTAGTTGTAGGTCTAGCCCCCCCTGCATTTCTTTCTCTATAAGTTATCCTCCCTCTAGAAAGATCATAAGGACTTATCTCAACTAACACTTTGTCTCCAGCTAATAATTTGATTCTAAATTTAGTTAATTTACCTGCAGCTCTACATAAACATTGATGTCCTTCAGGTTGTTCTAAGGTAACCAAATAAAATCCATTTCCCTGCTCTTTTTCTATTACACCTGATGTTTCAATCATTAATTAATCTTTTACTAAGTTCATATTATCAGAAAAAGATTGGCCAAAATTGATTTAAGAAAAATTACATGCTTAAAAATATGAAATTCAATTCAAATTAAAAATTTTATTTCATTAATTATTTGAAGTTGACCATAGTAAAAATTTGCCTTCGCAATTTTCTCAGAATCTTCTAATTGGTCAAAAAAAATAAACCCAAGGCTTTCCCATAATGAAGATCCGCAAACATTATTCAATTCATTTTTTGCTTCTTTTGCAAAATTATCTAGTTTTCTTTCAAGATTTTTCGATTTAGAAACAGACATAATCAATAATATTTATATAGTACAAATATACTATATAAGTCTTAAATTGCAATATTAAAAAGGTAATCTCTTTTTTTCTTCAATATTTAGATCTGCTTCCATTTCCCTTAATCTTTTAAGTATTTGTTGGTAGTAATCTTTTATATAAATCTCTAGTGATGTCATATCTTCTTTTTTAAGCTCCAATATTTCGTAAGTTTTGCTCATGTCAGCATCTAATGATTCACCACTACTAGTTACTTCAGCAAAAGCCAATCTTTCAGCAACATTTAAAGAATCTTGGAAAAAGGAAACTACTTTTTGAGTGATACTAATTAGGAAGGGAGAAACTCTAAAAATTTTCGCTTTTTTTTCACTAAATTTTTCACATAAAGATATAACTTCATTTGAATCCCATGCTTTGGGACCTACTAATGGCAATGATGTTCTGTGAGTTTTTGGATTAATTAATGCTTTTACAACAACTTTCGCCATATCTTGAGTGTTCATATAAGCAATTTTAGTCGGATTCCCACTCATCCATACTGCTTGACTATCCAAGATTGGGATAGCGAATTGACCAATAACTCCTTGCATAAAAGCTGCGCATTTGAAGATTGTATAGTCTAAAGCAGATTTCTCAAGAAGTTTCTCAGTGCAAAATTTAATGTCCATCAAAGGGACATTTCTAAACTTTTCCGTTAGAAGGATAGAAAGGAATATTACCCTTTTTATATTTAAAGATTCACAAGCATTAAACAAGTTAAGTTTTCCATCCCAATCTATTTCATAAATACTTTTAGGATCATCTGGCCTGCTAGTCGCTGCATCAATAACTGCTTCAATATCCTGCAATGCATATTCAATATCAGAAAAATTTAATAAATTACCTTTTGTTAGTTCACAACCCCACTCTTGTAGAAAGGAAGCTTTTCTTGGGTTTCTTACAAAGCATCTTACTTCATGTCCATCTTCTATAGCTTGCTTTGCTATTTGTCTACCAAGTGTCCCTGTTGCTCCTACTAAAAGAATCTTCATATTTAAGATTTACTTAACTTGTAGACCATAACTCAAATTGTGATGTATTCGTGAGAATCAATCGCCCTGAAACTTTAATAACAAAGCACCACCAACCAATCCTATTGGTATCAGTATCCAAAAAACTGCTGCAATACTAAAAATTTCTTTAGCCATAGTAAAATTTAATGATTACTATAATTTACAATCAATATACATTTATTTGTTAAAAAAGTAGATAATGCAAATATCTTGAAAATTTTAATGTATGAATAATAATTTTAGAGAAAAAATAAACTTACCAAAATACTGGAATTGGAATGGTTTGAAAATTTGTTGGAGTGTAACTGGCGAAGATAATGAAATTCCAATTATATTTCTCCATGGATTTGGCGCTAGTCGAAAACATTGGAGAAAAAATTTAGAATATTTTGCGAAAAGGAATTTTGCCTCTTATTCTTTGGATCTAGTAGGATTTGGAGATTCAGATCAACCTGGGATTAGACAAATTGGAAAACTTAATAATGAGATTTGGTCTAATCAAGTAAAAGACTTTATTTCACAGGTGATAAGACCAAAGAATTCTGGGAAAGTAATTCTTATTGGCAATTCCCTTGGATCACTAGTTGCTTTAACATGTGCTGTTTCAGTAGAAGATCAGATTGCAACAGTTATTGCATCCCCTCTGCCAGATCAAATTCAAGAAAATAAAAAGGCGATAACAAAAAAATCATCATTTAAAAAATTTAAAGATAGATTCATAAGAATATTTTTTATGTTTTTCCCTCTGGAGATTATTTTATTTTTAATAACCAAATTAGGGGTTATAAAACTGGGACTAAATTCTGCCTATTTCAAAAAAGATAATATTGATCGCGAACTAATAGATTTGGTAACAAAACCAGTCTTAAGGAGAACTTCAGCTCGATCATTAAGAGCAATGTGCATTGGAATGTCTTTAAGAGATGAAAAATTTCAAGCTTCTTACCTTTTGAGAAAACTAAGTTCCTCAAAAAAAGTTCCTTTTTTATTGATTTGGGGAGAAAAAGATAATTTCATACCTTTGTTTGTTGGTAAAAAGATTGCAAATTTCCATAGATGGGTAAAATTAAAAATAGTATCCAATTCAGGACATTGTGTCCATGATGAAGATCCTTCAGTATTTAATAGTATCTCTTATGAATGGATTAGAGATTTAAAAACCTTTTAAAATATGAAACATACATTATCAGTTCTTGTAGAAGACGAATCTGGAGCTTTGAGTAGAATCTCAGGTCTCTTTGCTAGAAGGGGATTCAACATAGATAGCCTTGCAGTAGGACCTGCAGAATCTAAAGGGATTTCAAGGTTAACAATGGTAGTAGAAGGTGATGATGAAACTCTTCAACAAATGACTAAGCAACTTAATAAGTTATTTAATGTTCTTGGAGTTGTAGATTTTACTAATCTCGCAGCTGTTGAGAGGGAATTGATGTTACTAAAAGTTTCATCGAAAGAAGACACAAGGAGTAATATCCTTGATATAGTGCAGATTTTCCGTGCAAAAGTTGTTGATGTATCAGATATGGCCTTAACTCTCGAGGTGGTTGGAGATCCTGGGAAGTTAGTTGCTTTAGAGAAATTACTCGAGCCATATGGCATCCTAGAAATAGCGAGAACAGGTAAGGTTGCACTTAAACGCTCTTCAGGAGTTAATACAGAAATGTTGAAAATAAACAAATATTCTTTAGAAATTTAATTAGATATATGGACTGCCTTGATATAGTCTTCTTTCTTGATTTTTTTAAGAACATCGAATCCTTTAATAATCTTTCCAAAAATTGAATATCTTCCATCTAGCTCTGGGATCTTACTAGTTACAAAAAAAAATTCAGTTGATGAAGACTTATTCTTACCGCTCTTAACCATAGCGATTGAACCAATCTCAAAAGTATTAAGCAAATTTTTAGTTTCATTAGGATTTTTTATTTGATAGTTATATCTTGGTTTAATTTCTTCTTTGAATTTTATTTCTAAAGGTATTGATGGACTAGTTTTATTCAAGGTTTGATTTTGTTCAAGATAACTTTTATTTTTTGGATTAACACCTCCATGTATAAAAGTTATTTGGGGAAAATTTATTATTTTATAAAATTTTTGATTTACATAAATATTTTTGTCTATGTTTTCCAGAAAGTTTGATACCGTTACGGGGTTATCTTTACCAAATAATTCAACCTCAAAATCACCTTTTGTAGTTTTAAAAAAAACTACTTTATTAGTCTTTATACAACTAAATTTAAGTTTTTGGCAGTAATAATTTGAATCAATCTCATTTTTAAAACTACAAGCTTGAAGTAAAAACAAAGCCTGAATAAAAGATATTGTCTTTAAAAAATATTTTTTTTTTATTTTAAACCCTCCAGTTTAACATCCAGAAATTTAGCCAGACGCGCTCCTTCTTCTTCAACTTGCAGTAGTGGTTTAAGTTCACCTGCTCCACTTAATGGGAGAGGTTTTTTTCTACCTTTTAATACTAAAGCAATTCTTCTTCTAGGATTAAATCCCTCACTTATATCCAACTTAACCGATTTAATTTCATCGAAATTTAATTTAACTTCAATATCTTTAAAAAGTCCTTTTCTTTTTATTTCTACAGAGTTTGATGATTTATCAAAATAATTACTCCCTGAACCAAAGTTTATGTAAACCAAATACCACAAGTAAAAATTTAATAAATTGGCAATTACTCCGTATGCTCCCATTATTATTCCTTGAGGAATAAACAATAAAGTTGAAGGATTTCCTAAAGGTAATAAATCTCTACCTGTGTAGCTAGATATTGAGGCCAAAAGAAAACCAATACCTCCTATCGTTAACATTCCTCCAATAATATAATTTGAAATTTTTCTTGATCCACCAATTTTTTGTTCGATTTTATCGAAAGACGTGAGGTCTGAATTCATTTTTATCCTTTTTTAGAGCCTAATTCAGATAATTTAACAAACTAAGGGAGTATTCTTACCTAATTTTTAATAAAAAAGTCAGGAAAGCTTTACAAGGCATTTCAGATATACAAATATTTCCCCACATTACTCTCAATCTTTGTTACAGTCACTGCGTATCCCGAAGCTAAAAACGATTTCTCATGACGATCGCAGTTGGTAGCGCCCCACAAAGAGGATGGTTTGATATCCTCGATGATTGGTTGAAGCGCGACCGCTTTGTATTTATTGGTTGGTCCGGACTACTCTTACTCCCTTGTGCTTATCTTGCTATAGGTGGTTGGTTTGTCGGAACAACATTTGTTACCTCTTGGTACACACACGGAGTTGCAAGCTCTTACCTTGAAGGTTGTAACTTTTTAACAGCAGCTGTAAGTACCCCTGGTGATGCCATGGGACACAGTCTTCTATTTTTATGGGGTCCTGAAGCCCAAGGTAGTTTCGTAAGATGGCTACAACTTGGTGGTCTTTGGAACTTCGTTGCATTACATGGAGTATTTGGCCTAATAGGTTTTATGCTTCGTCAGTTTGAAATTGCTGGCCTTGTAGGAATTAGACCATACAACGCATTAGCTTTCTCAGCAGTAATTGCAGTATTTACAAGTATTTTCCTTATTTATCCTTTAGGACAGCATAGTTGGTTCTTCGCACCTTCATTCGGTGTTGCAGCAATCTTCCGTTATATCCTGTTCATTCAAGGTTTTCATAATATCACTTTAAACCCATTTCACATGATGGGAGTTGCTGGAATTCTTGGTGGTGCTCTACTTTGCGCTATTCATGGAGCTACAGTACAAAACACTTTGTATGAAGATACAAGTATTTATACAGATGGTAAGGTTCAAAGTTCAACATTTAGAGCTTTTGACCCAACTCAAGAAGAAGAAACTTATTCAATGATTACAGCGAATAGATTCTGGAGTCAAATCTTCGGTATTGCTTTCTCAAACAAGCGTTTCTTACATTTCTTGATGCTATTTGTACCTGTTATGGGTATGTGGACGTCTTCAATAGGTATTGTTGGCTTAGCACTAAACTTAAGAGCTTATGATTTCGTAAGCCAAGAAATACGTGCAGCAGAAGATCCAGAATTTGAAACTTTCTATACAAAAAATATACTTTTGAACGAAGGTATGCGAGCATGGATGTCTTCTGTGGATCAACCACACGAAAACTTTGTATTCCCTGAGGAGGTTCTTCCACGTGGAAACGCCCTTTAATAATCTTTTAAGAGCTCCAAACCAAAGTATTGAGGAAACTGGTTATGCCTGGTATGTAGGCAACGCTAGATTAATCAATTTATCTGGACGTTTATTAGGAGCTCACATTGCTCACTCTGGACTAATAGTCTTTTGGGCGGGAGCAATGATGCTCTTCGAGGTTAATCACTTTACTTTTGATAAACCAATGTGGGAGCAAGGTTTAATCTGTATGCCACACGTAGCAATGTTTGGTTATGGAATAGGCCCAGGTGGAGAAGTTACTGATATCATGCCTTTCTTTCAGGCAGGCGTGGTTCACTTGATAGCTTCTGCTGTTCTAGGTTTTGGTGGTATTTATCATTCATTAGCAGGCCCAGAAAAACTCGAAGAAGATTTCCCATTTTTCTCTACTGATTGGAGAGATAAAAATCAAATGACAAATATCCTTGGATATCATTTGATTGTTCTAGGTGTAGGTGCATTAGCATGGTCAGTAAACTGGTGTTTTATTGGCGGTGCATACGACACATGGGCACCTGGTGGTGGTGAAGTTAGACTTGTTAATCCAACATTAGACCCAAGAGTTATCCTTGGTTATCTATTTAGATCTCCTTGGGGAGGTGCTGGTTCAATAATCGGTGTTAACTCCATTGAAGATATTGTTGGTGGGCATGTCTATGTGGGTATAACTGCAATTATTGGAGGAATATTCCACATCTTTACTAAACCTTTTGGATGGGCAAGAAGAGCTTTCATCTGGAATGGTGAAGGACTATTAAGTTATGCTCTTGGTGGAATTTGTGTGGCAAGTTTTATTGCTTCAACATTCATCTGGTTTAACAATACTGCTTATCCTTCAGAATTTTACGGCCCAACAAATGCTGAAGCTTCTCAAGCCCAAAGCTTTACTTTCCTAGTGAGAGATCAAAGAATTGGAGCAAACGTAGGTTCAACAATGGGACCAACAGGTTTAGGTAAGTATCTCATGAGATCTCCTACTGGTGAAATTATATTTGGTGGTGAAACAATGAGATTTTGGGACTTCAGAGGTCCATGGTTAGAGCCTTTAAGAGGCCCTAATGGATTAAGCCTTGAGAAA
>QCQW01000028.1 GCA_003212055.1 Prochlorococcus sp. AG-459-A02 | reverse complement strand
AGGTGAATTCTCCAAGATTTCAAATCATTTTTTTTATTTTTAACATTTTTTGCTTAATATGAAAATAATTTTCTGTGCAATTAACAATATAAAATTCTCGTAAAAAAAATTTAGTTGTTAAAATGAAGATTTAAAGATGTTTGATTTAAGAGAGTTAAAACTTATGTTTTTTGATCCTACGGATTTGATTATTTATAATATAAATAAATACCTTAATAGTAATAAAACAATTAAATTTATTTTTTCTTAGGAAATAATTTTCCTATTTTCTCCTTTTGCAAGTATTCCTTTTTAGTTCTTATTTTTTTATCTTCTAGTGATTCTTTATTAGTACTTACCGCATAAATAATATAAAAAATCATTCCAGTGAATATTAATCCTAAAAAAATAATCAATATTCCTATAGGTTCACTGGGACTGAAAATTTTTAGATCTAATGCTGTAGTTAGCAAAAATATCATCAATAAACTAATTCCTTTAAGAAATTTTATGTAAATCTAATTGATTTCTTCGTATCCAAAAAAAGTAGCATTGTCTGAATTTTTATATCCATTAGCTGCTTCCTGTGGGTTTTGACTGTCAATTTTTCTTGCTTTAGCATGAATCATATTGAATGGGAAAATCACAGCTCCTACAAAAAAATGAAGAATTAAGAAATCAGAAGGTAGTCCATTTGTCCAATCAGGAAAAAATAGTAATGTCATCAATGATTCGTACATATTAAGTTGTCTAATAAACTTTGTTTATTATTACTGAACATATCTCAATACTTTTAATTTTTAATAAATTGAAATTAAATTTGCTTTTTATAATTATTAGATTTAATTGAAAAGACAATTTTAAAATAGTATTATATTATTTAGAAAGTATTAATTAGTAGCTATTGTTAAAATTCTTTTTTGGCTTACTTTTATTTATAATTTTTCAATTAAAACCTTCAATAAGCTTAGCTTTTGATACGTCCGACCCTAGTGTAAGTTTGCTACAAAATAGGATCTCTAATAATTTCTCTAAGAAATATTGCAATGCTATTCAAAATGGTTTTTCTAAAGATGAAGCAATGAAATCAGCTATTGTAAAAACTGAAAACATTATATCTTTCTCTTACAATCCACAGAAAAAATGGATTGAGAAAAGTGACTTAGCTAATCAAATTTCATTGCAAGTAGTAAATGATTGTGGATGGGCATTTGGATTAATTGGAAAGGAAGGAGTTGATTATTTTAAATCATATTTTCTAGAATTTTACGAAAAAACTACTCCCGACAAAAATTTTTCAAGATAGATTAGGTTAATGAATAATATTTCAGACAAATTAGTATTGACTATAATTTTGATTACGATTCTTTTTGTGTTTGTGTTGATTTTCTCAGTAAAGTCTCCAGAGAGAAAGGTTATAGATTCGCCAATAATGTGGAAAGATGATTTTTCTAATATTGCGATTTTCAGGAATAAAATAAATTTAGAAAGAAAAAGAATAATTTAAATAAATATTAGTTATTTACGAATATAGGAAGAACCTATCCAAACATATAAAAAAATATTTTTTTGAAGCTCAATCAATCTATCATTTTATTGTTTAATTTAAGTAGTTTAAAAGAACTGACGCTAATTTTAAATCGTCATTAAACCATGCTCGTATCGCCATTGCCCTTCGAGGATCATAAAAATTTTGTTTTCTGTACCAACTAAGAACTTCTGAATCTGATTTCCTACCATTACATGACAAACAACATGGGACGCAATTACTTGTACTGCTAATACCCCCTTTTGACATTGGATGAAGGTGATCAAGTGATTCTGAAGGCTTGCCGCAATAAATACATTTAAACTTAGTAACTTTATTAAGTGACTCTCTCCAATTTTTATTACTTATCTTTGGACAAAACTGATCAAGGTAAATTGCATCTTTTTTATGCATGATATTCTTGACATTTTTTTGATAATAACAGTTTTTTTTTAATATGATTGAAAAGATAAGATAATACTTTGTAAATCTTATGTTTCTTATGCAAATAATATTCTTTACTTATTAAAACAATGGCAATTTATAGTTAATGCTTTATTTATTAACAACATTATTAGGTAGTTCTGATAATTCTTTATTTAAAAGTATTTATATCTTTTTTATATCTTTTATTTCTAATACTTTCTCAGCAATTTCTGGTGGAGGAGCAGGATTACTACAATTACCAGCATTGATTTTGTCTGGCGTTCCTTATTACCAGTCTCTGGCTAGTCATAAATTAGCAACAGTAGCATTAGGAATAGGTGGTTCACTAAGAAATTACAAATCTTTAGGTAATGATATTAGTATTGCTTGGCAAATTTTAATTTTTGGACTGCCAGGTGTGATTTTAGGCTCTTATATAGTTGAATATATTTCAGAAAAGTATTTGTATTTAATTTTAGGAATAATTTCAATTTTATTAGCTTTTTACTCATTCCTTAAACCAGATTTGGGATTGTCATCTGGGAGCAATAAGCTTTATTTAGTTCAGAAATTTAGATTTTTAATTTTTATTTTTCTTATAGGTATTTTAAATGGATCTATTTCTTCAGGTACTGGATTGCTTGTAACAATACTTTTAATAAAAACCTTTGAAATGGATTTTCTTCGAGCTATAAGTTTGACATTCTTTACTGTTGGGATTTTTTGGAATTTTATCGGAGCAGTTTTTTTGACTAAAATTGGATCAGTTCCTTCAAATATATTAATTCTATTAATAATTGGTTCTTTCACAGGAGGATATTTCGGGGCTCACCTATCAAAATTAAATGGAAATATATTAATTAAGAAAACTTTTACAACAGTTTGTATTTTGGTTGGTATTAGCTTATTGATTAAATCCATAAAAAGTTTTTTATAAATTAATCTAGAATACTAGTACATTTGTGGTAAACGTCTAAAACAGTTTTATTCGTTAAAAAGATAAATTAATTATTTTCTTTATTAATTATCGAAGGGGATAATGAATAAGTCGTTTTGTTGAAAAATATTTTTTTAGAGTCCTTATTTTAAAAAACAAAAAAAAAGGCCTCACATATGTGGGACCGGGTGATGGGGAACCTTATTTTTAAACCAATTTCTTAAAAAATGCAACCCCCTATCTGTAGCGCAAACTTTACTAACTTCATACACTACAGATAGTGCTTTAATGATTTTCTTATATTTAAATATATTAATTCTGAAATAATTTTGTAATTTTAAAGTTTATGAGTAAAAATCTTATTTTGTTATTTCAAGTGTTTTTGGTAAATTTACTTGTTAAAAATGTCCTGCACAGTATCATTCATAAGAAGTTTGTTAGTAAAAAGCTTTAATGATTGAATTAACTTTACTTACTCTTTTGAACTATGTTGGGGATAATTTCTGTGAATATAGAAATCTAGGTCACGATAACTATAAATCTTTACTTCTTTCCTATAGTGATGCAAGTAATAAATTTGGACCATTAGAGGTTAAAAAGGTTATCGAGAAGTCAGAAAATTTTAAAGTTACTGCTGTTGCTATTGCAGCAATTAAGTGCCCCCAGCATATAGTTAAGTAATGAAGTTTGAATTAAAAACTGAAAATGATAATTATTCAAAATCATTTTTACAATTTTTCGGTTTAGTTTTTTTTCTAACTTTAATTATTATCCTTTGCGATGTTGCGTTCAAATTAGGAATCATATCTAGGAATCACAAAATCGAATACAACTGTAGACTTTTATCTGTTGAAAAATCTAAACCTCATTTTAAGAAATTATCTAGGCTTACTAATCTGAAAAGTAAACAACAAATTTGGGAATTTTGCAGGGAGGTTAATAAATAATATTTAGCTAGATGCAGATGAATAAAATTTTAATGCAAATAACCAGAACTTTCTTGAAGTTATAAGAAATACTGAAGCAACAATAACTTCAAGCAATATTTTCCACAATTGAGAAAGTCCAAGAAAAACTTCAGAAGGAATTGTAGTTATAAATGCAATAGGAATGAAAACACTAAAAAAAATTCTTAAAGAAAATGAAAATGAATTTAGAGGAAATCTTCCAATATAAAGGAATGATCGCAATACTTCTGTTGCATTCCAAGTCTTAACAAACCAAATAGTAGTAGTAGAGATAAAAAACCATAGACTATATAAAATACAAATTGAGCAACTTAACGTTATCAAGGATAGCGTAAGAAAACTTAAATTTAAATTTATTTGATTTATTCTTATGCAGAAGAACAACAAGAAAAATCCAAGCATTATTTCTAAAAATCCAGATGGATTTAATTTTTTTAATGAAATAAAAAATTGACTATCAATAGGTTTTAAAAGTACGAAGTCTAATGTTCCTTCTCTTATATGTTTAACTATTTCTGTGAGATTAGGATTAAACCATGTATTAGTTATTCCATTCAAAATTGTATAAATACTTTGAATTATTAGTGCCTGTTCAAATTTCCAACCTCCAATATAACCATTATTTTGAAAGAAAATAGATAATAGAAAAATACTCCCTATTAAACTTAAAATTGCAGTAATTAAATCAACTAATATATTAGTTTTATACTCTAATTCAGAAGCCAAAGAGGTATGTAAGAATTTTTTATATACTTTTAGATATTTTCTTAAATTCATGACCCCATAGCTGTATATTTTTTCGTTCCTTCAGACCAGATTTTCTTAAATAATGGGAAAAGTAAAAGAATCCACAGAATTTGTATACTTAAGCCTCCACTAATATTTGTTTCATTACCTGATAGTAAGTTCGCAGGGAAATCAATTAGATATGGAAAAGGAGTCAAATAAATCCAAGATTTAACATATGCGGGAAATGAAACTACTGGAGCTAAAAGACCAGATAGAAATAAAGTTGGAATAAATAACAATCTTTCTATCGATGATGCTTTCTCTGTCCAGAAACATAAACATGCAACTATTGACTGCATTAAAAATTGTATTAAGAAGGATAAGAAAGTAGATACTATCGATAAGAATAAAATACTTAAATTTGGAATCCATATACTTTCTGGATTAAAAATAAAAAAGAAAAATGCAATTATTAGTGCGAAAGGAAATCTTGTTATTTGTTCAGCAAGATGTTGCGCAAAATATCTGAAAAATGGATTTAAAGGTTGGATTAAATAGGGAGATACTTTCCCCATAAGAGAATCCTCTTCAAAACTAAATACAACCCATACTACAGAAAACTGTCTTACAAAAAAAGCACATAAGAAATACCTAGAAAGCATAATATCACTAATGTTTATGGATTCATTTAGATTATTATTGGTCCAAATGTTTAACATAAAAAAAGGAATAATCCCTGAAATTGCCCATAATGCAATTTCTACCCTATATTCCAACATGTTTGAATATTGGACTTTTAATAAAGGGAATATTTTCCGTTTAATCAATTTAGATATCATAATCTTTTTTAATTAATACTCTCCCAATAATTTCATCTATAGGTGGTTCATTTATAAAGAGGTCTTCAATATCAAAATTATTTAGGATAGTTTTTAGTGAAGAGATAATAGAGTTGTTTTCAATTTTTATAGTGATTTCATTCTTTATTTTATTTTTAACGGTAAAACTGGAATTTTCTAATTTAATTGCATCCTCTTCTGAGCGACAAACTATTAATATTTCTTTAACAGGAGAAAGTTTTTTTAATAAGAGGTCAAGTTTTCCATCATATGATATGGCCCCTTCGTGAACACATATAACTCTCTTGCATAGCGATGTAATATCTTTCATGTAATGACTAGTTAGGCATATCGTTGCATTAGTTTCCTTATTATATTCTTGAAGGAATTTTCTTAAATTTCTCTGTGCATTAATATCTAATCCAAGTGTAGGCTCGTCTAAAAATAGAATATTTGGTTCATGTATCAAAGCTGCTAGTAATTCTGACTTCATACGCTGACCTAGTGAAAGTTTTCTAACAGGTATGAATAGCTCTTCATCAATTTCAAGCATTTCTGATAGTTTTTTAATTCTCCTTTTAGCTTCGAACTTATCTAAGTCATATATTGATGCATTCAAATAGAATGATTCAATTGGCGGAAGATCCCAAATAAGCTGTTGCTTTTGTCCCATTATTAAGGTGATATTCTTTAGGAAATTTTCTTTTCTCCTGTAAGGTAAGTAGCCTGAAACGAAAATCGAACCTTCACTTGGATAAATTAAACCACAAAGCATTTTTAAAATTGTTGTTTTCCCAGCTCCATTAGCACCCAGAAAACCTACTATTTCCCCTTCTTTAATTTCAAAACTTATATCTTTTATAACTTTTAAACTTTTTGTTTTTCTTCTAAAAAAATGCTTAATTGTTCCTTTTAAGCCTGGTTCTTTGGAAGAGATATCAAATGACTTAGATAAGTTTCTTACATCGATAATATTTTGTACCATATAAATTTTTAATTACTGAAATTTTATATTTAAATAAATTATAGATTTTTATTTATTTTATAAAATTTTCTCAATGAATTAAAAAATATCTTTAAACGATACAGCCAGCCAGATAAAAAAGTTAATTGGATTAAGTAATTCGCTTACCTTATTTTTATTTTCATAATTTAATCCTCTTAAAAAATTAAATATAAAATTACTAGTCTCTTTTTTATCGTTAATTTTTTTAATTAAATTACCATTTTCGTCAAGGAGATCAATTTCATCTTCAAAAAACCATTGTTCTTTTCCATTAGATAATTGCAATATAACCCCAATCCCTTTACCGTCAGTTATTCTGAAATCTCTTATCTTAGCCACTGAAGAAACGTTTATAGCATCAATGACTTCTTTAGTAAGCCTGTCCTTTGATAGTTCTAAATTTATTTGAACAGAATTTCCTATTTTTGTCGTATCTAAAATTGACATTTTTAAGTTATTATACCTACTGATTTTAAAACTATGTGGCTAATTATAAATAATTGATTTGTCTTAATTAAGAATTTTTAAAAATTAATTCAAGGATTCTTTTTATTAAGATTGTTGTTACTCTCAAGAATACAAAAAACAATCCTAACCAACCTAAAATCACAGCTATTGATAACAAGCTTGAACCTAAATCACGCTGTAGCAAATTCTGCATATAACTTTTATAAAGTAGATAGATGTAACTTTACTTTATTAAATTACTAATTCAAGTTGAAAATCGCCATCATTCAGATTTATTTAAATTTTTATTATTACTTTTTTTAATAGTAATGATTTGTGATTAAAAGTAATTATTTGTAAGTTAAAATTTAATCAGAAAATAATTTAAAATTTTGGATTTACCTTTGAACTCATACATTGGAATACTTTTTATCATTATTGGTCTAACAGTTAGAGTCGACTTGAAATTCTTAGTTCAAAAGGATCTCAAATAATTTCAAATAAGCTCTTTTTTATAACGATATAAATATATAAAGATAATCAGTTCTATTTATATTTTTACATTTGCTTTAACTTTTCTATTGCAAAGACTAAAAAAGCAGCCTTGAAGCTGCTTCTAAATGGTGGCGGGGGGGAGATTTGAACTTCCGACCTTCGGGTTATGAGCCCGACGAGCTACCAGACTGCTCTACCCCGCGTCATATACATAGCATACATCTGAAAGGGTTATTTTTTCTGTTTTTTAGGATTCTTGGAATTTTAATTTACCTTTAACTTCTAGTCGCACTCCTTCAGAATAATTAAATACCTTTTCTTCGATGTCTTGAATTCTTAAGTCAGATATCCACTCTAACTGTTTTAGTAAGTGAAGACTAACAGCATGCTTTGCTCTTCTTGAACCGTCTTCTACTTTTAAAGCTATTCCTATCCCTTCATTTACCTTACATAAACACTGTATTCCCTCGGCACCACCTTTACCTATAACATTCCCATGAGAAGCTTTAATTATTTCTGTATCAAAATTATTGTGGTCACTTATCATTATTGGGTTTGTTGTCATGGCTCTGCTGATTTGTTCTAATTCAGCATTTTCGGAACTGCTTAGAAGTGAATATAACCTCGACATTTCTAATAGTTTTAGATAAAGAGTAGGAGCACCACAATCATCACGTTCAGCGTTTATTTCAGATGATGGTATTTCAAGTAATTCAGAAATAATTCTGAATATTTCGATTTGAAGTGGATGATCGCCCTTTAAGTAACTATCTAATGGCCAATTCATTTTTTTGCATGTAGCTAAAAAAGCAGCATGTTTACCCGAACAATTATGTTCTAATGGACTTGTCTTGTATTTTGGGCATTTAAGATTATTAATGTCAATGTCATATTCCCATAAAATTTTGAAGGCTTCCCTTGAATGAATTTTTGATCCACTATGTGATCCGCATGCTAACGCAATTGATTTTGATTCATTATTGATTTTTGATGCAGCTCCACTACTAACGAAAGGGATTGCTTGAAAAGGTTTTAGAGCTGACCTTATGAAACTTCTATATTCTGGATTTCCTGCGCACATTAAAACCCTTCCTTTTTTGTCGGTAATAACAGCATGAATTTTATGGATTGACTCAATATTTGATCCTCTCATTAAGGTAACTTGTAAAGGAGGATTGTTAGAAGTGTAGAGGTTTTTGAAATTTGAAGTCATTTAGAAATTATTGTATTGAAAAATCAAAATGCCAGACAATGCTAAGACTAAAATAATAGAAAAAATTTGAATTAAATTTTTTAAAATAGGCTTTACCTCAATTGAGGCAATAAGTGATTCTTTTTCTTTTAAAGCTAATGGCTTTTTCCATACTTGACCGTCATACCAACCGGATTCTTCGTATTCGATTTTTTCAGATATTAATCTATTAAATATATGATTCCAACCTAAATATAACCTTATTGAAATTAAAAGAGGTATTGATAAACTGCTAAAAAAACTTAAAACTATATATCTTAAAATGGATGTTTTGAAATATACACTTCCTGAAGAAATGACAAGAAATAGAATAAAAGCACCTACCCAGAATTTTATCAATATAAAAATTAGTGACTTTTTTGTTTTAGGCCAAGAAAAGATTTTGGATTTTGATAATTCTATGAATTCATTTGTGGGTTGTTGCTCTCTTGGGACAGGACATTTAGATTCGTTCATAAAATAGATTATGGAAATATAAGATTATCTCCATTACTCCAGAATGATTCAAGGTCATAATATTTTCTTATTTCTGGTTGAAAAATATTTACAATAAAATCTCCATAATCGAGTAAAGCCCATTTTGCTTCGTTAACCCCTTCTTTTCGTATCGGTTCAATTTTAGCCTTATCTCTAAGCTCTCCCTCTACAGAGTTAGTTATAGCTCTAACTTGTACATCAGATAATCCTTCTGCAATCAAAATCCATTCACTTATAAATGATACTTTTTCAATTTTTATAAGTTTTATATCTTTTGCCTTTTTTTCATCACATGCTTTAGCTGCCATTAAAACCAAACTTTTATTGTCCATAAACATTTTCGCTTGAAACTGATTTTTCTGAACCTTCTTGCTGAGATAATTCTGATCTCGCTTTTTCAGCACTTTTTCTTAAGGCATCTAGTCTATCTTCAAAGAAACTTCTTTTTTTCTTTTTTCGTGTCTTATCTATTAACTCCTTTAATGCTCCTCCAAGACTTTTATAAGCATTTGGAATGCTGTATCCAAATCTACAAGCAATATCTATAGCTCTTTCATCAGCATAGATAGCATCTTGAAGTTTTTTTTCCGAATTATTTTTTAAATATAATCTATACCCTGCAAAACTTGATAAACCAAGAGCAAGTAATAAAAGTAAACCATCTTGTACCCACAACTCTCCTATCGCCCCTCCAAGTCCTATGGCAAGGGCTGCCATTTCCCATCCATCTCTGGGAATAGCGTCATTTTGAATTTTCCCAACCTCGTGCCAAAATAACAGATTTCTGTGGTCAATAGCTAAGTTATCCCATTCATCTAAATCTACTTGAATTTCTACTTCGTCACGACCTATTTCCTCAAGTGTTATTAAAGGTGGGTCAATAGCTGCAGCAGCTTCTACAAATACCCAACTTTCATTCTCTGGAGGCAACAAACTTTTAAGTCGCTGAAGTTCGCTCATAAAAAATTAATTTCTTTCAATACTATAGAAACAAATGTTGCTTTTCAAGTAACTTGATTAACATCTGATGATTTATAAGTAGCATGAGATAAATCAAAGTTTAAATTATGCCTCAAAGAGGTGATCTTAAGAAAATTCTTATTCTAGGTTCGGGCCCAATAATTATAGGACAAGCATGCGAATTTGATTACTCTGGCACTCAAGCTTGCAAAGCTTTAAGAAATGCTGGTTATGAAATTGTCTTGATAAATTCAAATCCAGCATCAATAATGACTGATCCTGAGATCGCAAGCAAGACATATATTGAACCATTGACTCCTGAAATTGTTTCTCAGATCATTTTAAGAGAAAAGCCTGATGCAATTCTTCCCACTATGGGAGGTCAAACTGCTTTGAATCTTGCTGTTAAATTATCAGAGTCAGATTTTTTAAAACAAAATAATATTGAATTAATTGGTGCTGATTTAAGAGCTATTAATAAAGCTGAAGATAGAAAATTGTTTAAAGAATCGATGGAGAAAATAAATGTAAATGTTTGTCCATCTGGGATCGCATCTAACCTGGATGAAGCTATAGAGGTATCAAAAAGAATTAGTTCCTATCCTCTTATAATAAGACCAGCATTTACTTTAGGTGGCGTAGGCGGTGGTATTGCTTTTAACCTTGAAGAATTAGTTGACTTGTGTAAATCAGGTTTAGAGGAAAGTCCAAGTAATCAAATATTAATTGAAAAATCACTTATTGGATGGAAGGAGTTTGAACTAGAGGTAATGAGAGATACTGCTGACAATGTAGTAATAGTTTGCAGTATTGAAAATCTAGACCCAATGGGAGTCCACACTGGAGATTCGATTACTGTAGCTCCTGCACAGACATTAACAGATAAGGAATATCAAAGATTGAGAGATTTGTCATTGAAAATCATTAGAGAGGTAGGAGTTGAAACAGGAGGTAGTAATATTCAATTTGCAGTTAATCCATCTAATGGAGAAGTAATTGTCATAGAAATGAATCCCCGTGTGAGTAGATCCTCTGCATTGGCAAGTAAAGCAACTGGATTCCCAATAGCTAAGATTGCAGCTTTATTATCTGTTGGCTATACACTCGATGAGATTATTAATGATATTACAAAAAAAACACCTGCTTGTTTTGAGCCATCTATAGATTACGTAGTCACTAAGATTCCAAGATTTGCCTTTGAAAAGTTTAAAGGCTCTTCAAATACTTTAAGCACTGCCATGAAATCCGTTGGAGAGTCAATGGCAATAGGTCGTTCTTTTGAAGAATCATTTCAGAAAGCATTAAGGTCATTAGAAGTAGGTGTTTTTGGATGGGAATGTGATTCACTAGATGAATTTAAAAATGAGAGTCACATTAAAAATAGTTTAAGAAACCCTACATCTGAAAGAATTCTCCTAGTTAAAAAAGCTATGCAGCTTGGAAAAACTAATTCTTATATTCAAGAAATTACAAATATAGATTTATGGTTTATCGAAAAATTACGTAATATCTTTAATTTTGAAAATGATTTTTTGAGAGAAAAGAAACTTTATAATCTTGATAGGGATTTGATGTTGCATGCTAAACAATTAGGCTTTTCAGATCAACAGATAGCAAAGTTAACTAATTCTGAGTTTTTTGAAGTAAGAAGATATAGAAAGAAACTTAATATAATACCTATCTATAAAACTGTTGATACTTGTTCAGCAGAATTCTCATCCTCAACTCCCTATCATTATTCAACTTACGAAGAATCTTTCATTAATCTTAATTCTCAAATTTTTGATAGCGAGATTTCATCAAATAGTAAATCAAAAAAAATTATGATTTTAGGAGGAGGTCCAAACAGAATTGGTCAGGGAATAGAATTTGATTACTGTTGTTGTCATGCATCATATCAAGCCTCCACTAATGGTTATAAAACAATAATGATTAATAGTAACCCTGAAACTGTATCAACAGATTATGATACAAGCGATATTTTATATTTTGAGCCTGTAACTTTGGAGGATGTGCTCAACATAATAGAAGCTGAAAATCCTTATGGTTTGATAGTTCAATTTGGAGGCCAAACCCCACTAAAATTATCATTACCTTTATTTGAATGGCTTAAATCTAAAGATGGGGTCAGAACTGGATCAAAAATTCTTGGGACTTCTCCAAAATCTATCGATTTAGCAGAAGATAGAGAGGAATTTACAAAAATACTTGAAGAATTAAGTATTAGACAACCTTTGAACGGTATTGCACGTAATCAAAATGAAGCAGAAATAGTAGCAAAAAATATAGGCTTCCCCTTGGTTGTAAGACCTTCTTATGTTTTGGGAGGAAGGGCAATGGAAATTGTTAAAGATGAGAATGAATTATCTAGATACATCTCTGAAGCAGTTAAGGTATCGCCTGATCTTCCAATCCTTCTTGATCAATATTTGAATAATGCTATTGAAATTGATGTTGATGCTTTATGCGATTCAGAGGGTTCGGTTGTAATTGCTGGTCTAATGGAACATGTGGAACCTGCAGGAATTCATTCAGGAGATTCAGCTTGTTGTTTACCATCCATTTCACTTTCATCGTCCACAATAGAAAATGTAAGGAACTGGACTAAATTAATTGCACAAAGATTAAATGTTGTTGGATTAATTAATTTGCAATTTGCAGTAACAAATACAAATAATAAAGAAAATAAATTATTTATTCTTGAAGCAAATCCAAGAGCATCAAGGACTGTCCCATTTGTTTCAAAAGCCATAGGTAAACCAGTTGCAAAATTAGCTACCCAGTTAATGCAAGGTTTTACATTAGAAGATATTAATTTCATACAAGAAATTTATCCAAAATATCAGGCAGTAAAAGAGGCTGTTTTACCCTTTAAAAGATTTCCTGGATCTGATACATTACTTGGCCCTGAGATGAGATCTACAGGAGAAGTAATGGGTTTAGCTAAAGATTTTGGAATTGCTTATGCCAAGTCGGAGTTGGCAGCAGGAAATGGTGTTCCTTTAGAAGGAGTAGCTTTTTTGTCTACAAATGATTTAGATAAAAAAAATCTTGAGGAAGTTGCTAGAGAACTGTTGATTTTAGGATTTAAATTAATCGCAACAAAAGGTACAGCAGCATATTTGGTAAATTTAGGCATTCAAGTTGAAGAAGTTCTAAAAGTTCATGAAGGTAGACCAAATATTGAGGACCTAATTCGTTCTGGACTTGTTCAATTAATAATTAATACTCCAATTGGTTCACAGGCTCTTCATGATGACGCTTATTTAAGACGTGCTGCTCTAGAATATAATATTCCTACTTTTACAACTATTCCTGGAGCAAAGGCAGCTATTAAAGCAATCAAAGCTTTGCAATGTAATAAAATTGATGCTTACTCTCTACAAGAAATCCATAATTATTAAAATTTTACTCTAAGTTTTTTAGTTTTTCTCTTAATTGATTAGCTAAATAGTTTCGGCTAATTGAAAGTAATTTGAGAGTATCTTGATGCATCTTAAGTTGTGTCTCCGCTATTTGTAATGCTTTTATTGATTCTTTTATTTCATTAGAAAATTCATTTATTAAATATTTTTTCCCTTCAAAGGTTAAAACTGGATTAGCAGAATCATTTGTGTTTTCTTTCATTAATTTACCTTTTTAATTTATAAAATAGAATCATAAATTTTTTATTAATTGTTTTTCACACAATTCTTTATAAATTCCAGGTTTATTTATTAAATCAATATGTTTGCCAACTTGAATAATTTCGCCTTTATTGAAAACAACTATTTTATTTGCCTG
>QCQW01000027.1 GCA_003212055.1 Prochlorococcus sp. AG-459-A02 | reverse complement strand
GGAATCTGTAAAAAGCTCTTCAGATAAAAATTTTGATGAGCCAAGATTACCAAACACTGCGGGCAAGTCTCGCAAATCAAAATCCAGTCTTACTTCAAAACAAAGCCAAAAAAAATCTGGCAGACTCGCTTCAGATTCTATTGGCCATTACTTAAGTAGCATTGGTAGAGTGCCTCTTTTGACTCCAGCAGAGGAAATAGAGTTAGCTCATCATGTTCAGAACATGAAAAAGTTGCTACAAATTCCTGAAACTGATAGAACGCGACGCAATCTTTATCAAATTAAAATTGGCAAAAGAGCCAGAGATAGAATGATGGCAGCTAATCTAAGGCTAGTTGTCTCCGTTGCAAAAAAATACCAAAATCAAGGGCTTGAATTATTAGACCTTGTTCAAGAAGGAGCTATTGGCCTTGAAAGAGCTGTAGATAAATTTGACCCTGCTATGGGATATAAATTCTCAACTTATGCTTACTGGTGGATTAGGCAAGGAATGACAAGGGCTATTGATAATAGTGCAAGAACAATCCGTTTACCTATTCACATAAGTGAAAAACTATCCAAAATGAGAAGAGTCTCTAGAGAATTATCACATAAATTTGGTAGACAACCTACCAGATTGGAAATGGCAACTGAGATGGGCATTGATCAAAAAGATTTAGAAGATTTAATTTCGCAAAGTGCTCCATGCGCCTCCCTAGATGCTCATGCAAGAGGCGAAGAAGATAGAAGTACCCTAGGTGAACTCATACCTGATCCAAACTGCGAAGAGCCTATGGAAGGTATGGATAGAACTATTCAAAAAGAGCATTTAGGAACTTGGCTTTCTCAATTAAATGAAAGAGAACAAAAAATCATGAAGCTAAGATTTGGCCTAGATGGTGAAGAGCCATTAACACTCGCAGAAATAGGAAGACAAATTAATGTTTCACGAGAAAGAGTAAGGCAACTAGAAGCTAAAGCAATATTAAAACTTAGAGTAATGACAACTCATCAAAAAGCTGCTTAATCAAATTGATAAAATTTATTGTAATTTTATTTTATTTATTATCAATTTTTTTAATATCAATACTTTTTAAAAAGTATAATGAAGATAGCAGAGAAATCGTCAGAAAAATTATACACATTGGAATAGGACCATTAATACCAATTGCACAATTTTTAAAAATTGATCAAAATTCAGCTCTTATTTTTACAGGAATTGTTTCTTTAATGGTTGTAATCAATTATTCTTATAAATTATTTCCAACAATCGAGGATGTTGAAAGGAAGAGTTATGGAACATTATTTTATTGTGTAAGTTTATTTATTTTGATTTATCTTTTCTGGGATAAAGATCCGCATGCATTAATTACTGGATTTTTTATAATGACTTTTGGTGATGGATTGGCTGGGTTAATAGGAAAAAGCTTTAACTCCAAGAGTTGGATTTTTTTTAAACAAAAAAAATCTTTATTTGGCACCATGACAATGTTTTTAACAAGTTTGATAGTAGTTTGCTCAATAGGATACTCCCAACAAAATAGTTTAAATTTAAATTATTTTACAATAGCTTTTTTTGCGACTTTGCTCGAACAATTTAGTATTTTAGGAATAGATAATTTTATTGTTCCAATTTCTTCAGCATTATTTTTTAATTTTTTTATAACTAACTAAGTGAATTGTATAAAATAGCTAGTAATTCTTTTGTTGTTTCTATATCTATGCATGCATCTGTAATACTTCTACCAAACTGGAGATCCTCTTTTTTTACAAGTTTTTGATTGCCTTCCTTCAAATGGCTTTCAAGCATAACTCCTAAAATATTTTTTTCACCATTACTAATTTGAGAAGCTACATTTTTTAACACCTGCGACTGTTTTCGGAAGTCTTTATTAGAGTTTCCATGACTACAATCAATCATAACTTTATGAGGAAGGTTACATTGCTGCAATTCAGATGAAATTCTTCTAACATGATCACTTTCAAAATTTGGGCCTTTTGAACCGCCTCTTAAAACTATATGTCCATCTGGATTTCCTGTTGTATTTACAATAGAAGCCATTCCATTATCATTTACACCTAAAAAATGATGAGATTTTGAAGCTGACTGCATCGCGTTTATTGCAGTATTAAAAGAACCATCTGTTCCATTTTTAAAACCTATAGGCATTGATAATCCTGATGCCATTTCACGATGAGTTTGACTTTCAGTAGTCCGCGCGCCTATCGCTGTCCAACTTATTAAATCGGCAATATATTGAGGAACAATTGGATCTAGTAATTCTGTAGCAGAGGGAATTCCACGAGTTGCTAGATGTGAAAGCAAACTTCTTGCCCTTCTTAAACCAGTATTAATATCATATGAATCATCTAGATGAGGATCATTTATCAATCCCTTCCAACCAATAGTTGTTCTTGGCTTCTCAAAATATACTCTCATGATAATTTCTAATTTATCTTTATAAATTTCTCGAAAGTTTTGAATATATTTTGAATATTCTTTTGCCGCCTCTAAATCATGAATTGAACATGGACCAACAATGACTAAAAGCTTCTGATCATTATGATGCAAAATATTTTGTATCGATCTTCTTGTTTTAGATACTGTTTTAGCGGAGACGTAGTCTAAAGGTATATCATTATGTAATCTGCTTGGAGGTATTAATGGACGTGTTTCAACAACATGTAAATCTGATGTCTTTTCTAAAGCTGAATTATTTGATGATGTCGTCATTGATTAATTAAGAAGTTTGAATATTTAAAAAAGCATTTATGAATACTCTCCTTTTCAATATTAAAAATAACAATAGATTAGGCATTAAACCTTACTAATGAAGAATTTGGAAACATTGCTAAAAGATTATGCAGATCACGTAGCTGAAAGAGCTACCAAAGGTATACCCCCTTTACCTTTAAATGCTGATCAAACAAATTGTGTTACAAAATTATTGGAACAAGATAGTACTCACGATTCATTTGATTTACTTGATTTACTAATAAATAGAGTACCACCAGGAGTTGATGAGGCTGCTTATATTAAAGCAAGCTGGCTTACAGCTATTGTAAATTCCGAAAAATATTGCAAATCAATTAATCCTGAAAAAGCAATTGAAATTCTAGGAACAATGATAGGGGGATATAATGTAAATTCTCTGGTTGAAATACTAAAAGGAGAAGATAGTTTACTTGCTAAAAAAGCGGCAGAAGTTTTAAAAAATATTATTCTTGTTTACGACTCAGCCAATGAAATTTTTGAATTATCTCAAAATAATATTTATGCAAAAGAGGTTATAAATAGTTGGGCAAATGCAGAATGGTTCAAAAATAAAAAAGTTCTAAAAGATGAGATTACTTGTTTAGTTTTTAAAGTTGACGGGGAGACAAACACAGACGACTTATCTCCAGCTGTTCATGCAACAACACGCCCTGATATTCCGATGCACGCATTGGCTATGTTGGAATTTAAAAAATCAGATGGACTAAAGATTCTTAATGATTTAAAAAAACAAAATTTACCAATAGCTTATGTTGGAGATGTCGTTGGAACAGGGAGTTCTAGAAAATCTGCAATTAATTCACTCATTTGGCATATTGGCGAAGATATCGCTTTTGTTCCAAACAAAAAAACAGGTGGAATAATAATTGGTAGCAAAATAGCACCTATTTTCTTTAATACAGCACAAGATTCAGGAGCTTTACCTATAGAAGCTGAGGTATCTGATATGAAAACAGGAGATGTTATTAAAATATATCCTCATAAAGGCATTATTAAAAAAATTGAAAAAGATTCAAATACAGAAGTGTTAATAAGCAAATTTGACTTGTTTCCCTCAACTCTTACTGATGAAATTCAAGCTGGCGGCAGAATTAATCTGATGATTGGAAGATCTCTGACGGACAAAATTAGAAACAAATTAAATTATCAACCGAGTGAAATTTTTATTCGACCACAAAATCCAACCGAAAGTAATGCCGGCTTTACTCAAGCCCAAAAAATAGTAGGGAAAGCATGCGGTTTAGATGGAGTTAGACCAGGAATGACCTGTGAGCCAATTATGACCACAGTTGGTAGTCAAGATACTACTGGGCCAATGACGAGAGATGAACTAAAAGAACTAGCTTGTTTAGGATTCACTGCAGATTTAGTCATGCAAAGTTTTTGTCATACAGCTGCATATCCTAAACCAGTAGATCTAGTTACCCATAAAGAATTACCTGATTTTATATCTCAAAGAGGTGGAGTAGCTCTTAAGCCTGGAGACGGCATAATTCATAGCTGGCTTAACAGAATGCTTCTCCCTGATACTGTTGGAACAGGTGGAGATAGTCATACAAGATTTCCTCTTGGCATTTCATTTCCTGGAGGCTCAGGCATTGTTGCCTTTGCCGCCGCAATAGGATCAATGCCATTAAATATGCCGGAATCTGTACTGATTAAATTTAAAGGAGAATTATTACCAGGCATCACTCTTAGAGATTTAGTAAATGCAATCCCTCTCTTCGCAATTAAAAAGGGACTATTAACTGTTGAAAAGGCAAATAAAAAAAATATATTTAACGGGAAAATTATGGAAATTGAGGGATTACCAAACCTAAAACTTGAACAAGCTTTTGAACTCACTGATGCTACTGCAGAACGCTCATGCGCTGGTAGCACAATACTTTTATCAAAAGAAACTATTCAAGAATACTTAAGAAGCAATATTTGCCTACTAGAAAAAATGATTGAGAGCAATTATGAAGACTCGAAATCAATTTTAAGAAGAATAAAGGATATGAAAAATTGGTTAAAAAACCCATCATTAATTCAACCTGATACAAACGCTCAATATGAAGAAATAATTGAAATTGATTTAGCAAAAGTAACACAACCTATTGTCGCTTGCCCTAACGATCCAGATAATGTAAAGGAAATCACTGATGTTGCAAATTCAACTATTGACGAAGTTTTTATAGGTTCTTGCATGACAAATATTGGTCACTATAGAGCAGCTGCGAAAGTTCTTGAAGGTGTACAAAATTTAAAAGCTAAATTATGGATTTGTCCACCAACAAAAATGGATGAAGAAACTCTAAAAGCCGAAGGTTATTATAAAATATTTGAAGACTGTGGTGCAAGATTAGAGTTACCAGGCTGTTCTTTATGTATGGGGAATCAAGCCAGAGTAGATGAAGGATCTATCGTATTTTCAACTAGTACAAGAAATTTTGACAATAGACTTGGCAAGAATGCGCAAGTATTTTTAGGTAGTGCTGAATTAGCAGCAGTTTGTGCACTACTTGGGAAAATTCCTGAAGTAGAAGAATATCAGGATATTACTAAAAATAAAATTAATCCATATTCAGATGAACTTTATCGTTATCTTCAATTTGATGAAATACACGATTTCAGTTTGTCAAAATGATCATGGATTATGCCAAACCTTATAAAAGAAAATATTCAAAAAACCAGTAACAGTTCCTCTCGTAGCATCAAAAAATTATTAAGACAAAGATCTTTCGTAGTTGCATTTTCTCTCTTATTAACAGGTTTAGGAGCTTCAATTACAAGTATATTTTTTAAGACTGGAATCTATTTTATTAATAATTGGAGATTAGCACTTTTAGACCAATTGCCATCTATTGCAGTATTACCAATTTTTGGAGCTGTTGGAGGAGCAATTGCGGGATATTTGATCAAAAATATAGCACCTGCCGCAAAAGGATCAGGGGTAAGTCAAATCATGGGTTTCTTAAGGCATAAAAAAGTGCCAATGAATATAAAAGTAGGCTTAGTCAAGCTCATATCAGGAATTATCGCTATTGGCAGTGGATTCCCTTTGGGACCAGAGGGTCCATCTGTTCAAATGGGAGGATCTGTTGCTTGGCAAATGGCCAAATGGCTCAAAGCTCCTACAGCTTTCAGAAGGGTAATAGTAGCAGCAGGTGGAGGTGCTGGAATAGCTGCAGTATTTAGCGCTCCATTAGGAGGGTTTGTTTATGCAATAGAAGAGTTATTAAACTCTGCTAGACCAGTAATTTTACTATTAGTATTAATTACAACTTTCATTGCAGATTCATCTGCTGATATTATTCAAGCCTTAGGCTTAGATCCTAAAGCAGGAGGCTTTGATTTTAACCTTGGATTTTTGATTCAAAAAGAATATGACCCATCAGTTTTTTTCTTGCCCATAGATTTTATTTACCTAGTTTTATTAGGAATAATTATTGGGATCTTTGCAGAATTGTACAGCAAGTATGTTTTGTTAATGCAAAACCTTGGGAAAAAATGGTATAAAAATAAATTTGTTTTAAAAATGAGTATATGTGGACTTATTTTAGGAAGTATCTATTCTTTTTTACCCAGTACATTTCATAATTTAGATGAATTACAAAAAATAATAGCTGAGCAAAATACAAGTATTGAAATAGCTTTGTTGGCAGTTTTAGTATTGTTTATCACTACTGGTTTAGCTGCAGCATCAGGCGCTCCTGGAGGATTGTTCTATCCAATGCTTACTTTAGGAGGTTCAATCGGACTAATAATGGGGAGCTGGGTAGAAATCGCAACAGGACACGCACCTAGTACATACATTTTTGCGGGAATGGGAGCTTTCGTAGCAGGATGTTCGCGAACACCAATAACAGCAATGTTTTTAGCTTTCGCTTTAACAAAAAATTTATTAATAATGAAACCTGTCTTAATCAGCTGCATTGCCAGTTTTTTGATAGCAAGAGCTTTTAATGAAAAATCAATTTATGAAAGACAAATACAAATAGAATTAGAAGACTAAGAAATTATCTTCAATCAAAAACAGCAGTTTTACTGTTATAAACAAATACTTGATGATTCAGATGTAATCTAACCGCCCTTGCTAGAGCTATTCTTTCAATATCTCTTCCTTTTCTAATCAAATCATCGACTTCATCCCTATGACTTACATTAACTGTACATTGCTCTATTATCGGGCCTTCATCAAGATTTTCAGTAACATAGTGAGCTGTAGCACCAATTAATTTAACGCCCCGCTTCCATGCTCGATGATATGGTTGGGCTCCCTTAAATGCAGGCAAAAAAGAATGATGAATATTTATTATTGAAGAAAACTTTTTTAAAAAAGAGTCACTTAAAATTTGCATATATTTGG
The DNA here is from genome assembly GCA_003212055.1 of Prochlorococcus sp. AG-459-A02. Taxonomy (GTDB): domain Bacteria; phylum Cyanobacteriota; class Cyanobacteriia; order PCC-6307; family Cyanobiaceae; genus Prochlorococcus_A. The sequence goes on along the minus strand of QCQW01000027.1, from coordinate 6,819 downwards.
CTAATACAACAAGATCAATTTCATATTCTTTTAGTAAATTGAAAAATTGATCTTCAACATCAGATTTTTCAATATTAAAGGTATCAATATGGACAAATTTTGCATTAAAATCATTTGCAATATTTTCAAGTTCAGAATGATTTGAAACTATTAAGGGCACTTTCATTTTAAGTTCACCATTTCTTACTCGCCAAAGTAAATCAATCAAACAATGATTTTGCTTGCTAACAAAAATAGCAACATTTGGAATTTCATCAGAATAATTTACGTTAAATTTTCCATTTACTTCGACTGCAATTTTTTTAAGTTCATTAAAAATTTCATCTCTATTTAAAGAGGCATTGTTATTATTCCATTCAATGCGACTAAGAAACAAACCTGCATCTTGATCTGTATGATGATCAGAATGCTTTATATTGCCACCGTAATTTGAAATCCAACTTGTAAGTAAACTTACAAGGCCAGGACGATCGGGGCAAACAATTTTGAATATAATTGAAGGATGTTCCAAAAATTTTTAACTTTTTAGTCAAATTAAGCAGGCATATCTAATATATCAATGAAAAGCTTAAAAGAAAATTTTCAAAAATCACACATAATTATTATTGGATCAGGGGTTATAGGAAAATTTAACGCTTTAGAGTTATCAGAATTAGGTTTTCAGATTACCATAATAGATCCAAATCAAAATAACAATAGTAGCAATGCAGCTTTAGGACTACTAATGGGTAATATGTATCAAAAAAGAAAAGGTAGAAGTTGGTCTCTAAGAAAACAAAGCATTGAATTATGGCCAAAATGGATAAAATTCCTTAGAGAATATAATCATGAGTTAAATATTGAAAAGCCATTAATACAATTAACTAGAAATGAGGAAAAGTTTAAAAAATTAGAGAAATTTATTCATGAAACAAATGATACAACCTTACGAATATTAGATCAACACTCGATTTTCATTAAAAATACGAATAAGGCATTCCAAACAAACGATATGAAGGGAATGGTTTCCTCAAACGATGGAAGAATAAATACCACATCATTACTTAAGACATTAGATACATATCTAAAAAATAAAAAAGTAAGATTTTTAGAAGATAAAATAATAAATATCAGAAAATCAAACAATCAATGGATTGCTACATCTAAAAATAATGAAGAGATCAAGTCTGAAATAATTATTTTGTGTAATTCTCTAGATGCGATTGATCTAATAGATAGCCTATCTCATAACATCAAATTGAAACCAGTATTAGGTCAAGCTATAGAAATTGGAGTAAATGATGCGGAAGTTGATTTATTATCACTTCCAAAACAATTAAATATAGATGGGAAAAATATAATACCAATTTCAAAAGATAAACTTATTATTGGTTCAACTGACGAATATAGTACAAAACCAGAAAATGATATCTTTGAAAAACTTACAAATTTTCTTGATAAAAAACCAAACTGGCTAATGAAAGGGCAAATTTTAAAAAAATGGTTTGGCATTAGGTCAAGACCCGATGGAGAACCATCACCAATAATAAAAAATTTAGAAAACGGATTATTTATATGTACAGGTTTTTATAAAAATGGGATATTACTTGCACCAGCCTGCTCTAGATGGGTTGCTAAAGAAGTTGAAAAATACTTTTCTTAGTCTTTTGTTTCAGTAAAGTCTGCATCAATAACATCATCACCATCTTTATCATTTGAATTACTCTGGTCTGACCCACCAGCAGAACTAGGAGATGGAGGTTGATTTCCAGGTTGCTGATAAACAGATGAACCTACAGCGTAAAGTTCTTGCTGAAGCTCTTCAAGAAGTTTTTTCATTAATTCATAATCCTCTTTTGAAGTTGCCTCTTTTAATGCCTTACTTTTTTCTTCAACTTTAGACTTTGCAGCAGCATCAATTTTATCTCCTAATTCACCAAGTTGTTTTTCTGTCTGATAAACAAGAGTTTCAGCTTGGTTTTTTAAATCAATTTTTTCTCTTTTTTCTTTATCAACAGAAGCATTTGATTCTGCATCTTTTACCATTTTTTCTACTTCATTATCAGATAAAGTAGAAGCACCAGTTATAGAGATGCTTTGCTCTTTACCGCTACCCTTATCTTTAGCTGTAACACTTAAAATACCGTTTGCATCAATATCAAAAGTAACTTCAATTTGAGGAACACCTCTTGGTGCTGAAGGTATACCATCCAATCTAAAAGTTCCTAAACTTTTATTATCAGATGCCATTTCTCTTTCACCCTGTAAGACGTGAATTTCGACATTTGTTTGACCGTCTACAGCAGTTGAATATGTCTCAGATTTCTTGGTTGGAACTGTAGTATTTCTATTTATCATTTTTGTCATAACCCCACCTAAAGTCTCTACACCTAAAGAAAGGGGAGTAACATCAAGTAGCAATATATCTTTAACCTCACCTGCTAAAACACCTCCTTGAATAGCAGCTCCGACAGCAACTACCTCATCAGGATTTACTGTTTGATTTGGTTCTTTACCAATTATTTTTTTCACCAAGCCTAAAACAGCAGGGATTCTAGAAGAGCCTCCTACCATTACCACCTCGTCGATTTCGCTGGTAGAGATTTTTGCATCACTTATAGCTCTCTCCACCGGAGTCTTACACCTATCTATTAAAGAAGCCGCTAATTCCTCAAACTTTGCTCGAGTTAGGTTCAAATCCAAATGTTTTGGGCCTTCAGGAGTCGCTGTGATAAAAGGTAAATTTATTTCACTTTGAGTAGCATTTGAAAGCTCAATTTTTGCTTTTTCAGCAGCTTCTGTAAGTCTTTGTAAAGCTTGCTTATCTTGTCTAAGATCGATTCCCTCGTTTGATTTAAAAGTACTAGCTAAATGATCTACTATACATCTATCAAAATCATCACCACCTAAATGAGTATCTCCAGATGTAGATAAAACTTCAGTTACTCCATCACCAGCTTCAATAACTGATACATCGAATGTTCCTCCTCCCAAATCAAATACAAGAATTTTTTCGTTTTCTTTATCCAAACCATATGCTAAAGCTGCTGCAGTTGGCTCATTGACAATTCTTAGAACTTCTAAACCTGCAATCTTTCCTGCGTCTTTTGTAGCCTGCCTTTGAGAGTCATTAAAATACGCCGGAACTGTAATTACAGCCTGTGTAACTTTATCACCAAGGTATTTACCCGCATCATCTGCTAACTTTCTTAATACTTGAGAACTTACCTCTTCAGGAGAAAACTGCTTATCTAAAACAGGACACTTTAATTTGACACTAGAACCAGATTTTTCAACGGAATAGCTAACTTCTTTAGATTCTTCATTAACTTCATCAACTCTTCTGCCAACAAAACGCTTTGCGGAATAAAATGTATTTTCAGGATTCATAACAGCTTGTCTTTTTGCTATTTGTCCAACTAGCTGATCTTGATTTTTTGTATATGCAACAACTGATGGAGTAGTTCTGAAACCCTCAGCATTTGCTATTACAGTAGGTTTACCACCTTCCATTACAGCGACACAACTATTAGTTGTTCCTAAATCGATTCCTACAACCTTACCCATGGGTAAATTCTTATATTTGATATTCTCCATAATCGTTCATCGACGTCATTATTGTTACTCGAAGATGAGGTGTGGTTCCCGAACAGATCTTTAATTTTTAAGAAAAATTTTCAAAACATGATTTCAAGTAACACGTCTTTTATTGCATTAATTGGCAATCCAGTAAGCCATTCTTTATCACCAATTATGCAAAATGCTGCTCTTCAATATTTGGGCTTGGATCTAATTTATATTGCAATACCATGTAAAGGTGAGGATCTAGAATTAGTTCTAAATTCTCTGAAAAAAATTAATTGTAAAGGTTTAAATATCACAATTCCTCATAAAGAAAAAGTGTTTGATCTTTGTAGTGAAATTTCGCCTATTGCTAACAAACTAAAAGCAATTAATACCCTAAAGTTAAATTCTGAAAAAGAGTGGAGCGCAACTAATACAGATTTAGACGGATTTATTTATCCGTTAAAAAATTTAAACTTAACTAAAAAACAATCAATTGTACTCGGCGCTGGTGGAGCAGCGAGATCAGTTATACAGGGATTAATAAATTTGAATTTCTCAACAATTTCAGTAGTTTCTCGTAACAAATCATCATTAGATGAATTAATTCAAAATTTTGAAAGTCAAATTATAATTCAGGGTTTCTTAAGTAATGATAATCACGTTCAAAATTTAATTGAAGAAGCAGATTTAATAGTAAATACAACACCAGTAGGAATGAAAACATCTCAACATGACATGAATGTTTTACCATATGGGGAGAATTTTTGGAGATCTCTTAAATCTAAAACAACTATTTATGATTTAATTTACAATCCAGCTCCAACTCCTCTATTGAAATTTAGTACCAAAAAAGGATGCTTTACAATTGATGGTTTGCAAATGCTTGTTGCTCAAGGAATGAAATCATTATCATTTTGGACAAATGGTTTGGAAGTACCTTTTCATATTATGAATGACGCACTAAAAAAATATCTTTAAAAAAGATACTAATTTTTAAGAAACTGCACGTCATAATGTATCGTAAATAATGAACAGACGCTCATCAAATCAATATTTTGAGCCAAAGACCTTGTCTGAAACTATGAACGATCCACAATCTTATTACGAAACCATGTACATCCTCCGTCCAGACATTGCGGAAGATGAAGTAATTAATCACATTGAAAAATACAACAAGCTTTTAGAAGAATTTGGCGGCACCATTCTTGATAGTCAAATGAGAGGCAAGAGAAGATTAGCTTATCAAATAGCAAAACACAGAGAAGGTATTTATGTACAACTAAGTCATCAAGGTGATGGGCAGCATATTTTCAAAATTGAAAAAGCAATGAGACTAAATGAAGATGTTATAAGATACATGACCGTTAAACAAGAAGGTCCTTTGCCAACCCCAAGACCTTCAAATAAAAGTGGATCTCAATCAGAGAATAAAGATAATAAAAATGACAACGTTCAATCTAAAGAAAATCAACCAGTAGCAAGTGCAGATATTTCAACTTCCGGAAAAGATGGCGTTGAAAGCAAAGAAAATTCAGAATCTTAAATGTTAATCTTTTGTTCTTGAATTTAACTCAGCCCATATTTTATTAGACATACCCCACATATAAATAAAACCCTCTGCTAAAGAATGATTAAATACATCATTTTTGCTATAAGTTGCCAAATCTTCCCTGTAAAGTGAATTGTTTTCCGAAATTCTCCCAATTACTATTGCGTTCCCCTTATGGAGTCTAATCTTTACTCTTCCATTAACTGAAGTTTGAGTCGATGATATAAATGCATCTAAACTATCTTTAAGAGGTCCAAACCAAAAACCTTGATAGACTAATTGGCCCCATTTTTTTTCTACTAATCCTTTAAACTCGACAACATCTGGGTTTAATGTTATGCTCTCTAATTCTTTGTGAGCCTTGATTAAAAGTAAAAGGCCAGGTGTTTCGTAAATCTCTCTACTTTTAATCCCTACTACTCGATCTTCAATCATATCTATTCTTCCAAAACCATGCGTACCTGAAAGATCATTAGCTTTTTGAATAATCTCTACTGGAGTTAAAAATTCATCATTAATTCCAACTGGAAACCCATTTTTAAAAATAATTTCTATATCTTGAGGAGAATCAGGTGAATTATCAATTGATGATGTCATCGCAAATATATCTTCAGGCGCTTCTTGCATTGGGTCTTCTAATATGCCCGCTTCAATACTCCTTCCAAGTAAGTTAACGTCTATTGAATATGGTGATTTTTTTGATACTGGTGCAGGAATACCAAATTTTTCTCCGTAAATTATTGCCTCTTCCCGACTCATATTCCACTCCCTTGCAGGAGTAATTATTTTCAAATCAGGACCTAAAGCATTAATTGCTAAATCAAATCGAACTTGATCATTACCTTTACCAGTGCATCCATGAGCTACTGCCTCGGCATTAACCTCTCTGGCAATATTCACTAGATTTTCAGCAATTAAGGGTCTAGCAAGAGCAGTAGATAAAGGATATTTTTCTAAATATAATGCGTTTGCTCTAATGGCTGGGAAAGCATATCTCTCAATAAAACTATTAACTAAATTGCCAATGATTGATTTAGATGCACCAGAATTTAGGGCTTTTTGCCTAATAAGTTCTAAATCCTCACCTTGTCCAAGATCGGCTACAAAAGTAATCACTTCTGAAATTCCATATTCATTCTTTAAATATGGAATACAAACGCTCGTATCTACTCCACCAGAATACGCTAGTACAACTTTTTTTACCTGTTGCATTTAAATTTGCTCCATAAATTTAAATTTTGACGTAATTAAGAATTTGAAAACTTATTAAAAACTAATATTATTGTAACCAAAAGAGCTGGACCAAAAACTAGTAACACAAGAAGAAAGTTATTAATTATTAAAACATTAGAATTCAAGGATCCAATAAGTTTAAATAATCCAGACAGCATCAATGAAATTAACCAAATAAAAAGGTATTTTAAATTTGCTTTATCGAACAAAGTTTTTAGTCTGCATCATTATGTATTATCTTATATATAGAACATAACCTCTAATGGATTCAAATAAACTAAAACTTAGATTAGACGATATTTCTGAAGTCAATCCTGCTTTAACTTGCTACCACAGAAATGATCCTGCTCCTGTGTTGCCATTAAGAGATGAACCTGATCTCCTATCTTGGCTTGAAAATACGGGAAGACTTGTTGCAGAAAAAGAAGGTGATTCACAAGAGATTAGTACTATAGAAGAAGAAGAACTTTCAGCACTAATGGGAGAAAAGG
>QCQW01000026.1 GCA_003212055.1 Prochlorococcus sp. AG-459-A02 | reverse complement strand
GATTATTTTAATAACTGCTATTTGCTCAAATAAGGGGTTAAATGACATTGCGAAATTATTCCCTAATCAGGTAATTTACACTTCTTGCATCGATGAGGAAGATGAAAAAACAAAATTATTAGTACCGGGTATTGGGAATCCTTTATCGAGGTTAAGTACTATATTTCAAGATAAGAACTAATATATAATGTAGGAGTGAATATTTTACCAATGTCTGAATACAGAGATTCGTCTTCAAATAATCTTTTATCATTAATAAGCGGTGCTTTTATTGGAGCAGCGGGTCTAGCTTGGTGGTTAATATCCGAAGCAGACAAAAGAAAAGAGGAAAAAAAACAAAAAGCAATGATGTATTCCTCCAGAATTCAAGACGGATCTGAAGCAATTGATTCAAATGAAAACATAAATGAAGTTGAAGGAGAGAATTTGGAGAAGAAAGTTGAGCAACTTAATTCTGCAATTGCTGATGTGAGGAAGCAACTTGAAGAGTTGGGGCAATAGAATAAAAAAGGTTCTCAAATAATATGAATAAACTCAGATCATCTGCAATAACCCAAGGTGTACAAAGATCCCCTAACAGATCTATGTTGAGAGCTGTTGGATTTAATGATGAAGATTTTAATAAACCTATTATTGGAGTTGCAAATGGATACAGCACCATAACACCATGCAATATGGGTTTAAATAAGTTAGCTCTCAGAGCTGAAGAGTCAATTAAAAGATCCGGTGCAATGCCTCAAATGTTTGGAACGATCACAGTAAGTGATGGCATTTCTATGGGAACAGAGGGCATGAAATATTCCCTAGTTTCAAGAGAAGTTATTGCTGATTCAATAGAAACAGCATGTAATGCTCAGAGTATGGATGGAGTGCTTGCTATAGGTGGATGTGACAAAAATATGCCAGGTGCCATGATAGCAATTGCAAGAATGAATATCCCCTCAATTTTCATTTATGGAGGGACAATTAAACCTGGAAAATTACATGGAGAAGATCTTACTGTTGTTAGTGCATTTGAAGCTGTTGGACAATTAACATCAGGCAAAATTAATGAAGAAAGGCTAATCCAAGTTGAGAAAAATTGTATCCCTGGTGCTGGTAGTTGTGGAGGGATGTTTACAGCTAATACAATGTCTGCGGTTATTGAAGTATTAGGTTTAAGTCTTCCTCACAGTTCAACTATGGCTGCTGAAGATCTTGAAAAAGAACTAAGTGCAGATAAAAGTGCTGAGATTTTAGTCTCTGCAATAGAAAAAGATATAAGACCTTTAGACCTAATGACTAAGAAATCATTTGAAAATGCAATATCAGTCATTATGGCAATTGGAGGTTCAACAAATGCGGTGTTGCACATCTTAGCAATCGCAAATACTGCAGGAATAGATATCAACATTAATGATTTTGAGAGAATAAGACAAAAAGTACCTGTTATATGTGACCTTAAACCAAGTGGAAAATATGTGACGGTGGACCTTCATAACTCAGGCGGGATTCCACAAGTAATGAAAATACTTTTGAATGCAGGATTAATTCATGGTGAATGTAAAAACATTGAAGGCAAAACCATTGCAGAATACTTACAGAATATTCCAGATAAGCCTCCAACAAATCAAAATGTTATAAGAGAGATAGATGACCCTCTTTATAAAAAAGGACATCTCGCAATTTTAAAAGGTAACTTAGCAAGCGAAGGTTCTGTAGCAAAAATTAGCGGAGTAAAAAACCCTGTATTAACAGGTCCAGCAAAGATTTTTGAAAGTGAAGAGGATTGTTTAAAATCGATATTAAATAACGATATCAAAGCTGGTGATGTTGTTGTTATTAGAAACGAAGGGCCTGTAGGAGGTCCAGGCATGAGAGAAATGTTAGCCCCAACATCTGCAATTGTTGGTCAAGGTCTCGGAGAGAAGGTGGCTTTAATTACTGATGGCAGATTTAGTGGTGGTACCTATGGTTTGGTTGTGGGTCACATAGCTCCAGAGGCTGCTGTAGGCGGAAATATTGCTCTAATAAAAGAAGGTGATTTAATTACTGTAGATGCTGTAAAACAACTAATTGAAGTTGATTTATCTAAAAAAGAATTAGAAAAAAGAAAAAAAGATTGGATAAAACCTACACAAAAATACAAAAGAGGAATTCTTTCAAAATATTCGAGAATCGTAAGCACATCAAGTTTAGGGGCTGTTACTGATATATAAATCAGCTCAAAGTTTATTTTCTTAATCAATAAAACTTTTTATCCTATTTGCTAAATTTTCCAATCTAGCACTGTATTTTGGTGAGTTGCATTTATTTCCGTTATGACTATCCATCCATAATGTTTTAACTCCACACCATAATATTGGTTCATCAGGAAAATTAAGCTTAGAGATAACTAAAACCAACTCTTTATTTGACTTAAAAAGTTCTAATTCAAGATCATAAATTTCTAATCTTTTACCTTCTTTATCTCGACATAAGATATTAACCGTCAAATCAATATCTTCTTCGAATTCGTATTCACCATTTATTTTTACAACAGAATGAACAAAAGGTTTATTTGTTAAATCTGCTGACTTAGCGATTAAGCTCTCTATATTTTTAGGTGAATTTTCAAATAACACTTATTGATTTAATTAAAACTTTAATTGAACCCTGTTTAAACTCATTATTAAGTAATCCATCATCACCAAACTTAGAGTGTAATAGTTGCAATCTTTTAATTTTAGATGGCTTGAATTTAAATGGAAAACGTACTTTATTAGCTCTTACTGAAGGTTTTAGCTCATCAAAGGGAATTTGAACATTTGTTGTTCCGAATTTTTTTGTTGGGAATGATTTAATCCACCTGAGTCCGCCTGGAATAAATTCGGTAAGTCCTAGGAAAGCATCTTCACAAGCGACAGCAAATTTAAAAGTTCTTCCTTGTCCATCAATATTTAATTCAAAGGATGAATACTCAGATACATTTAAGGAAGGTTTATATATAGACGATCTACAACTAACAAATCCTCCTGCTTTCTCGACAATATTACCCTTCAATAACAAACCAGAATTTGAAATTTCACAAAAAGCTGAACTTGATCCGCCCATAACAGTATCATTCAATGTTTTCCAACCATCGAACTCCTTTTTCTGGAATAAAAATTTTTTCTTACTCATTGAACAATTTAAATTATTATTAGACTTTAACTAAATTTCTAATTCTTTTGCTGATTCTTGATCACAAAATATTGAAATTTGCTTAATAGATTTTATTAATTTTGATGGTGTTCTATCAAGAGACTCTTTTTCATCTAATAACCTCTCTAGAGCAATTCTTTTATTTGCTCCACTAACCAAAAATACTATCTTTGATGAGGCTGAAAGGACCTTTGGAGTTAATGAAATTCTTTTTAATCCTTTACCTTCATTAAAAATCACAAAATCATCTACATTATTATTTTTTTGATAAGGAAATAGTGAAGCTGTATGACCATCGTCTCCAAGACCTAATAAAGTTAAATCAAAGGAGGGAGGGTTTGATCCGCATTTTTCAAATAATTTAGAAATAAATTGATTTTTTATAGCTTCATCATCAGCCTTTAAATCATTGAAAATTTCATAAAAAAAAGATTTAGATCCAAAATTAGTTAACAATGAATTTTTCAACATTAACGAGTTACTTAATTCTGAATTTGGATCAACACATCTTTCATCTCCTAAAAAGACATCAACCATATCCCATCTAAGATCACTTTTTGATAAAAGCTTATACACAGATTTAGGAGTTGAACCTCCGCTTACACAAAATTTGAATCTATCTTTCTTTTTTAAAGTATGAATAATATGGCTTTCAATAAACTTAAAAACCGCTGTTGATAGTTCTAACTTGTCTTTGTATATATGTAAGGTATATCCATTTTTGACCTTTTCAATCATTTCATCCATTCAGTATGAAAACTACCTTCTCTATCAATTCTTTCATATGTATGAGAGCCAAAACAATCTCTCATTGCCTGAACAAGATTCTGAGGAAGTCTATTGGTTCTATAACTATTTAAATAATCTAAGGTACTGGATAGGCATGGAACTGGTATACCAGCTTTTGTGGATAAAGAAACTACATTGGCTAAGTTATCTAATCTTGTCGCAATTTCATTATTAAACCAATCATCAAAAATTAAATTTTTTAGATTAGGGTCTTTGTTATAAGCATCTTGTATTTTACTTAATAATTTCGATCTAATAATGCAACCACCTTTCCATATTTGAGCAATTGAAGGCATATTCAAACCATAGTTATATACTGCAGATGCTTCTCTTAAAATATCCATACCTTGGGCATAGCTAGCTATTGTGGCAAGGACTACAGCATCAAATAAAGGTTTCATTCCATCTGATATATTTCCCAAATTAAAATCCTCTATCTCTTTAGATGGAATTGTTTGTTCAATCTCACTACGTTGCTCTTTTAAAGAACTCATTACTCTTGCATTTAAAGATGCATAAATAGTTGGGACTGATACTCCAAGTTCTAAAGCACTTACAACCGTCCATAATCCAGTACCTTTCTGGCCAGCTTTATCTAATATTTTCTCCACGACATCATCTCCAGATATCTCATCTTTTGTATTTAGACAAATCTCTGTTATCTCAACAAGATAAGAAGCTAACTCATCAGTGTTATTCCAAATACCAAATACCTTTGACATCTGTTGTCCATTCATACCTTTAACTCTCTTCATAAGGTCATAAGCTTCTGCAAGTATTTGCTCAATTCCATATTCAATTCCGTTATGAACAGTCTTTACAAAATGACCTGAGCCTCCTGGTCCAACATATGCAACACATGGTCCGTCTTCAACTTTGGCAGCCATTTTTGTTAATAAGCTTTCAATTGCATCATATGAAGCCTTAGTACCGCCAGGCATCATACTTGGCCCTTCTAAAGCTCCTTTGGCACCACCTGATACTCCCATTCCAATGTATCCAAAACTTTTACTTTCAAGAGTATTTACCCTTCTTTCTGTATCTTTAAATTGAGAATTACCACCATCTATTAATAAATCTCCTTCCTCGAGATATCCAGAAATATTGTCTATAACAGCATCTGTCGCGGGTCCAGCTTTTACCATCATTAGAATTCTTCTAGGTCTCTCTAGCTTGTTAACAAATTCTTGAAGAGTTTCAGCTCCCTCTATATTCTTCCCAAAACCTCGACCTTGTAAAAATTCTTCAGTTTTTGAGTAAGTCCTATTAAAAACTACACTAGAAAATCCATTTCTCTCTGCGTTAAGAACTAAATTTTCGCCCATAACACCAAGACCAACTAAACCAAAATGTGCCTTGGACATAAAAAATTAAAAAAACTCAATAAATATAGTGTGCCTGCAACTCAACAAAATTGCTCAAAAAAAATACTTATGTCAGCGAAAAATGATCGAAAAGATTTAAATAATGGTTCCGTTTGCAATAGTTGCATTTTTAACTACTACAACAATTCCATTTCTTATATAAAAGCCTAACTCTGGCTTATCTGCTTCTTCTATACGATCTTTATTAATAATCACTACATTATCACCAATCCTTGTATTCTTATCAAGAATTGCTCTTTTTACAGTAGTTCCTTCACCTACTCCAAGAGGTGTTCCGCCTCCTTTTCTTAATTCAATCCTCTCTTCAGGCGATTCAAAGAAATCGGCACCCATAACAAGTGTGTCCTCAAGAACCGAATCACTTTCAATCCTGCTTCTTACACCTAAAACACAATGAAAAATACTACATGACTTCAAAATTGTACCTTCACAGACTATTGAATCAGTAATTTGAGCATCTACAAGTTTAGAAGGTGGGAGAAATCTAGGTCTTGTATAAATTGGAAATTTCTCATCATAAAAACTAAATGGAGGTTTTGGTTGTTCAGTCAATGCTAGGTTTGACTCAAAGAATGCACCAATGGTTCCGATATCTTCCCAATAATCATCGAATACATAACTTTTAAGAGTATCCCCCCTATTAAGAGCTTCAGGAATTATGTCCTTACCAAAATCGGTATAATTAGGGAATTTATTTAGAAGATCAAAAAGAGTATTTCTGCTAAAAACGTAAATACCCATAGATGCTAGGTAAGGCTTTTCTATGGCTGAATCCTTACTTAATCCAAATTTTGAAGTATCTACTGCCATTGCCTTCAACTTATCTCCAGAAGGCTTTTCACTGAATTCTTTTATATTTCCTAAATCGTCTGTTCTCATAAGGCCAAAACCTTCTGCTTGAGCTTCATCAACAGGCAAAGCTGCAACAGTTAAATCAGCTCCATTATCTCTATGATGTTGAACAAATAAACTGTAGTCCATTCTATACAGCTGATCACCTGACAATATTAAATATTCATCAACATCCCATTCTTGAAATAACCATTGGTATTTTCTCACAGCATCAGCAGTACCTTCAAACCACTTTGGACTATCAGGAGTCTGTTGTGCGGCTAAAACCTCCACAAATCCTTGGCCGAAAGGTCCATTTAAATTATAAGTTCTTCCTATATGTCTATTTAGAGATGCACTATTGAACTGGGTCAATACGTACATTTTTTCAATGCCTGAATTTATGCAATTACTTATTGGGATATCTATTAAACGATACTTTCCTGCTAATGGCACAGCAGGTTTAGCCCTCATTTTTGTTAAAGGGTAAAGTCTAGAACCTTTTCCTCCTCCGAGGATTATGGCCAACACACGCTTCATTAAATCTAATGGAGGTAGATATACAATTATTTAAAGTAACTGATTATGGGCATATTTAGAAATAGCAATGGTCAATTTACATAGCTATTTCGATAAATCACTAGAAAAACTTAATATAAATCGAGGAAATTTAGATGTTTTTATCCTCTTCTACCAAAGAAAACAATTTTTCAACGATTTTCAAAGAAACTTGTCTTTCTTCTCTTGATTGTGGACTTCTCAACTTAGTAACGGGAGTATGAAGTATTTTATTTATAATTCCTTTAGTCAGAGCTTCCACTACTTTTCTTTCTCTAGCCGAAAAATCTGGTCCCATCCTGCTAAGTGCTTTTTGCAATTCCTCTTTTCTAATTAACTCCAAATCTGATCTTAGTTTATTAATTACTGGAACCGCTTCTAAACTTGCCCACCATTCTAGAAAAATGATTCTTTCTTCTTCTACTAAACATTCTGCTTCCTTTGCTATTTTCTGTCTAAATTCTTGATTTCTTGAAACGACCTCTTGTAAGTCATCTACATCAAATGACTTTACGAATTCATGTTGTTTCACATCATTAGATATATTTCTCGGTACACCAATATCAATAAATTTAAGTTTATTACTTAATTTTAATTTTTCAATTTTAGCGAGATCAATTATCGGCTCTTCAGAAGCTGTACTGGTGAAAACAAGCGAAGATATTGATATGTTTTCATCTAATTCGTTTAATCCTTTACAAACAATCTCTAAGTCAGGGAAGTCTAGAGCAAGATTCAATGCTCTATCTATATTTCTATTGACAAGTATTAGTTTATGACATCCTTTTGATTTTAAATGAGTTATTAAAAGCCTACTCATTCGTCCGGCGCCAACTACAAGAACGTTCTCTGATTCCAAACTTACTAGAGTATCAAAACCCTTTTCTTGTCCAATTTTTAATTGAGCTAGTTCTACCGCTGCTGAACTGATTGACACAGCACCAGTTCCTAAATTTGTTTCAGATCTTACTTTTTTACCTGTACTAACTGATTGAGTTAATAATCTATTAAGAATTGGTCCAGTAGATTGATTCTCTTGACCTAATCTCATCATTTTTTTTACCTGCGAAAGGATTTGTCCTTCCCCTAAAACTAGGCTATCTAGTCCTGCCGAAACTTTCATCAAATGCAAAACTGCTTCTTCCTGTCTAAAGCAAAAAAGATGTGGATTTAAATCTTCAAAAATAATTCCAGAATATTCTGAAATGAATTCTTTAATAGATGAAATTCCAGTATTTTTATCCTTTACTAGCGCATATATTTCCAGCCTATTACAAGTACTTAAGATTGACACCTCTAATACATCAGAGAAAGCTTTTAATGCTTTCAATGACTGTGTTATGGATTGGTCAGGAATACTTAACTTCTCACGCACTTCGACAGGTGCCGTGCGATGACTCAGTCCGACGACAACAATATGCATAAAATCAAAAGTGAATTTTTAAAGGCTGATACTCTTAGCACCATCTTTTATATGGACAGTATTTGTGAACCTTGCAGTACTATCTAATGTACTAATAACTAGACTACTTGTTCTAACACAATCCCTTTCAAATTTAACTCCGTTAAATAATAATCCATCAGTTATTCCACTTCCAGCAAAAACAACATTTTCTCCAGATGCCAATTCATTCGCTTCATAGATTTTATCTATATCGGTTATGCCCATTTCATTAAGACGTTTTATATTTCCTTCTTTTGTGTAATCAGCCCATTCAGAAGTTTGAGCGATTGCTGGATCATAAACTAGTTGTCCTTGAAAGTGTCCGCCTAGAGCTCTCATTGCAGCAGCTGAAATAACACCCTCTGGAGCTGCACCTATACCCATCAAGCAATGTGTTCCAGTACCTGCAAAACCACATGCAATCGCAGCTTGTACATCACCATCAGAAATCGGTTGTACTTTTGCACCACATCCTCGAATCTCTTTAATTAAATCTTTATGCCTAGTTCTATCCATTACAACAACAGTTAGCTCATCAATAGACAGGGCCAAGCAATCACTTAGTATCTTCAAGTTTTCAGTAGCTGAATTTCTAATATCAACTTTACCTTTGGCCGCAGGAGGAGCTGCTAATTTGTTCATGTAAAAATCAGGCGCATTGAAAAGACCGCCCGTATCAGAGGCAGCTAAAACTGCCATAGAACCTCTTTGATTATTAGCACAAAGATTTGTTCCTTCACAAGGATCTACTGCAAAGTCAACCCCTGGGCCAGTTCCACTACCAACCTCTTCACCTATATAAAGCATAGGTGCTTCATCTCTTTCACCTTCTCCAATAACAATTTTCCCTTTCATTTCAATTTTGCCCATTCGCAATCTCATTGCTTCTACAGCCGCAGCATCAGCTTCATCTTTTTGACCAAGTCCTGTTAGTTTTGCTGAGGCAATAGCTGCTTGCTCGACAACTTCGAGAATTTCTTGAATTAAAGTTTGATTCACAATTAAATTTTGAGGATTTTCTTAAAGGTTTTGAGTATGATCTCATAAAAAATGTCATTTTTTATAAGAATTATTATGCTAGTAAGCTTTTTTTAACTCTTTACAGCTGATACTTTATCAGGCCGTGACTTGAAATTAGGAATAAACAACTAAATATAGTATCTTTATTAAATATTTTAAAAATTAAATGACTGAGTCAAATCAAACAAGTTTAGCTGGTGTTAATAGACCAATTCAAATAATTCCTTCAGTTTTACCAGCAGATTGGGCAAATATGGGGGCATGTGTGAAAGAGCTCGAGGAAGCTGGGGTAGATAGAATTCAATTTGATGTAATGGATGGGAATTTCGTACCAAATCTTACATTCGGTCCTGAAATGATTTCTGCATGTAGGAAATATTGCAATGTCCCTTTTGAAACTCAATTAATGGTGAGCCAATACAACTGTGAAACAATGCTTGAATCCTATGTAAACGCTACAAAAGGAGCGAATGGTGAACCAGGAGTAGTAATAGCTCATGCCGAAGCAAATATTCATTTGCATAGAGTTCTGGGAAGAATAAGAGATCTAGGAGGATCTCCTTCTGTTGCATTAAACCCTCATACTCCTTTTGAAATGATTAAAAACATTATGGATATGGTTGATCATGTTTTGGTTATGACAGTTAATCCAGGCTTTGGAGGACAAGCTTACATACCAACAATGCTTAATAAAATCAGAGAAATAAGAAACTTTATTATCGAAAAAAATTTAAATGTCGACATTGAAGTTGATGGGGGGATAAAAGCAAATTGGACTATTTCACAATGTGCCGATGCTGGTGCTAATTGTTTTATTGCGGGTAGCGGAATGTTTGCTTACCCAACATTAAAAGAAGGATGTGATGACTTGAGAAAAGTTGCACAAGAAGCGCAAAAAGGGAATGTTCTTTCAGAACCTCAATAAATATTCTGGATGATTAAGAAATCACCCAAATATCCATCCATAACTATGCAACCCTATTCCTAAAAAATTAACTCCTAAATAACATACTAAAACAACTAAAAAGCCTGTAGATGCTAATAATGCTGGTTTGCGTCCTTGCCAACCCTTGCTTATTCTCATATGAAGATAAGCGGCATAAAACAACCATGAGATAAATGCCCATGTTTCTTTTGGATCCCAACTCCACCATGTACCCCAGGCCTCATTAGCCCAAACTGCACCTGAAATTAAACCGAGAGTCAAAAGAACAAAACCTACTAATATAGAACGATAACTTAATGTATCTAATTCTTCTGAATGAGAAAATTCAATAGGTTTAACTAAATCATTTACAGGATAGCTATTTGAAAGTTTAAATCCTCCTATACCTGTAGAACTACTTCTGATTTGAAGCGGCTTATTTTTATTTATAAACAAAACGGTCATTGAAAGTAAAGAACCTATTATTAATGCTGCATAACTAAGCATTACGACGCTAACATGCATTACTAACCAACTAGACCTTAAAGCTGGAACTAAGTTGGATGATAATTTCAAATCTTCAGGTAAAACAAAACAAGCAAAAGCCACAGTCAGTAACTCAATAGGTATAGCAATTGAGGAAATTATTGGAGATTGGTATTCTCTTTCAACCAATAGTTGACCTAATGTGATACCCCAAGTAAGGAAATAAAGAGATTCATACAAATTGCTAATAGGAAAGTGCCCAGAAATTGACCACCTAAAAAGTAATTGTAATGTTATTAATAGGTTCACTAAAATCGTAATAAGTCTCACAGCAGAAGAAGACTTTTTTTTAAAAACTGCACCCAATGATATTGGTAAGTTAATTAATAAAAAATAAAAAACTAAAAGACCTAAAATTGAAACCGGTTCATATATTAAATTTTTAAAAAAATTATCTAGTATCATTTCTAGAAATTTCTCAAGTTTTAACAATCAATGACAAACAAATAATAATTAAAATCATTCTTATATGAGTAAATCTTTAATAATAAAGTTTTAATTTATTTTTTTAAAAGCATTTCAAAGTTTGAAATCATCTCCTAGATAATACTTCTTGACTATTGGATTATCAGCCAATTCACTTGATGAACCGTTAGCTAAAATTTTTCCTTCACTTAATACATATGATTTATTAGTAATTAGAAGGGTTTCCCTCACATTATGGTCTGTAATGAGAATTCCCACCCCATCACTACTTAATTTAAGAATTAGTTTCTTTAGATCATTAACAGCTAGAGGATCGATCCCAGCAAAAGGTTCGTCTAATAACAAATATTTAGGTCCTTTTCTGCCTACAGTGAGAGCCCTAGCTATCTCACACCTCCTCCTCTCTCCTCCTGAAAGTTGATAACCATAATTATCTACAAAGTTATTCAAATTAAATTCATTAATTAATTGTTCTCTTCTATTTCTTATCGCTGCTCTACTATAAGATGAATTTTGTAAAGCCAAATCTATATTATCCTTAACAGTGAGGTCTCTAAATATACTCGCTTCCTGAGTTAAGTACCCTAACCCAAGTCTTGATCTAATTGGTAGAGGAAGATTGGTTATATTTTTCCCATTCATTAAAATTTCACCTTTATCTGGTTTTATGTTCCCAACTGCAAGATTAAAAGTTGTAGTTTTCCCAGCACCATTAGGTCCCATCAAACCTACAACTTCCCCAGGATTAACAGTTATGGAAACATCGTTTACGATTAATCTTCCTTTGATTGAAAGGGATACATTATGAATCTTTAGGTTCATTTTCCTTGAGATCGATAAGTTTTCTTATTTTCTTGAAAAAAAAATGAAATAGATAATATTAATTTAATTGAAGATAAAGCTATATACATCAAAGAGGTTTCAAAAAAGGCTTATCGTTCTCGTTTAATAATTCTTTATATTGTAATTTCCTTAATAAATCTTCCAAACATTGGCAGAAGGATTCAAGATCAATCCCTAAATCAATCTTGGTTCTAGTTTTTATTCTGCCTAATCCCTCTCCAAGCAAAATAGTAGCTCCATTTAAATTTCCTTTACTTAAGTGAAACTGAGAAACAGATACTTGTAAAATTCCTTGGATAACTTGTCTTTCGTCACCATCTACGGAATTCCATATTTCTTCAAAAGCATCATGAGCCTCATACCATTCATGATTGTTAAAAAGATTAAAAGCTTTAAAAAGGGAATCTTGAAAACTTTTTGTACTTTCTTTGTTCATTAAACCAATTACTAATTTTTTTTCTTTTTATTTATTTTTCTCATTCTTATTGAATCCGGTGTTACCTCTAGCATTTCATCTGGACCAATATATTCGAGTGCTCTTTCAAGGGTAATATCGACAGGTGACTGCAAAGTATCAAGTTCTTCTGCCCCTGCAGATCTCATATTAGTCAACTGCTTAGTTTTACATATATTCAACTCAAGATCTTGAGGTCGATTATTCTCTCCAATTATCATTCCTTTATAGACTTTAATTCCAGGTTTAATAAAATAGACTCCCCTATCTTCAGCATTCTTTAAAGCATAAAATGTCGCTACACCTTCCTCAAAAGCAATAAGAACGCCATTCCTTCTGGTTTCAAAGTCACCTGTTTTAGGTTTATATTCATAAAAAGAATGACTCATAATACCTTCACCTCTGGTTATCCTTACAAATTCCCCGCGAAATCCAATTAATCCTCTTGATGGAACAAGAAATTCTAATTGAGTTCTACCATCTGAGCTTGTTTGCATGTTTTTCATCTCTGCCTTTCTAGATCCAAGTTTTTCGATGCAAGAACCAACAGATACTTCAGGTACATCTAAAACCAAAGTCTCTATAGGCTCACATTCAACATTATCAATTTCTCTGAAAATTACTTGAGGTTGTGAGATTTGAAACTCAAAACCCTCTCTTCTCATAGTTTCAATCAATATCCCTAGATGTAATTCTCCTCTTCCTGAAACTGAGAATCTGTCAGGAGAATCAGTTTCTTCTACTCTCAGGGCAACATTTGTTAAAAGTTCCCTCTCCAATCTATTTTTTAATTGTCTACTAGTAACAAATTTCCCTTCCTTACCAGCGAATGGTGAATCATTGACAACAAAAGTCATATTTAAGGTAGGTTCATCAACTTTGATTAATGGAAGAGGATGAGGAGAATCGGGACATGCTATGGTCTCACCAATATTGACGTCATCGAAACCAGAAACAGCAACAATATCACCTGCAAATGCTTCATTTATATCAATTCTTTGTAATCCTTCAAATCCTAAAAGCTTACTAACCTTACCTTTAATAGTTTTTCCATTTTCTTTTATTAAACTAGCCTGTTGGCCATTTTTTATAGTTCCATTGTGGATCTTTCCAATTACTATTCTGCCTAAGAAATCAGAATAATCCAAAGTAGTTATTTGTAGCTGAAGAGGCTTATTAAAGTCCCCTACTGGAGGAGGAACGTGCCTGATAATAGCTTCAAAAAGAGGCATCATATTGTCACTATTAGATTCCATCTCTTCTTTTGCGAAACCAGATAAGCCACTCCCAAAAAGATAAGGGAAATCACATTGATCATCATCAGCGCCTAATTCCAAAAATAAATCAAGGACCTTATCAATTGCTATTTCTGGTACTACTCTTGGTCTATCAATTTTATTTACAAAGACTATAGGCCTAAGTCCTTTTTCTAATGCTTTTTTTAAAACAAATCTTGTTTGAGGCATAGGTCCTTCATTTGCATCAACAATAAGCAAACAACCATCAACCATTCCCAAAACCCTTTCAACTTCTCCTCCAAAATCAGCATGTCCAGGTGTATCTATAATATTAATTCTGGTATCTTTATAGTTAACTGCAGTATTTTTTGAGAGAATTGTTATCCCCCTTTCTCTTTCAAGATCATTTGAATCCATTACACATGTAGGGATAACCTCATTGTCTCTGAATATTCCTGATTGAGATAACAATGCATCTACAAGAGTTGTCTTCCCATGATCTACGTGTGCAATAATTGCAACATTTCTAATTTCTTTTATCGAAGATGACATTTACAGAATTTATATAAATAGTAAATTGACTTTATTAAGGCTAACTCAAAGTATGCTTATTATGAGCATTTTCTCTTTA
>QCQW01000025.1 GCA_003212055.1 Prochlorococcus sp. AG-459-A02 | reverse complement strand
CGCCCGTTGTTAGTGGGGTCGAACCAATTGTTTTATAAAGTCTTAATGGATTATAAAATTAGTTAATCTGTTAGTATTGGTAAAAAATTTTGGATTCAAACAGTAATAAAAATAATAACGAAAAATCACCTTATGAAATTTTAGGTGTAAAAGAAGGTGCTGCTTTTGAGGATATTCAGAAGGCTAGAGATATTAAAGTTAAAGAGGCTGGTGAAGACTTAATTTTAAAAGCGAAAATAGAATCTTCCTTTGATCAATTACTCATGGGTAGTTTGAAAGCTAGGCAATCAGGAAATGTAAGCTATGAAGCTGTGAGTGCCTCAAAAAAAGAAAAACAAATTAATCAATTTACCAATAATAACTTCCCACTTCTTTCTAAGATAAAAAATTTAAATAATAACTCTAATAATTCAAGTCAGTATAGTCTGCCAAAAATTACTACCCCCTCATTTGATAATCTTTCAATAAAAATAGCTGTTGGGCTATTATTTTTAGTTTTGTTATTTATTAGTCCAGACTCTAATAATAGACTTTTACTCTCTATCTCAACATTAATACTTACCTATACTCAAATTAAATCAGGGAAAAGATTTATAGGTTCTCTGGGTTGGAGTGTTACCTTTCTCTCGATAGGATTAATATTTGGTGGATTGCTTGAGACTAATTCTTTCATTCAGGAAGTATCAAACAACTCTTTATCAATACAAAAAATTCAAAGTATTCCAGCCATGGTTATTTTATGGTTAGGCGTAATTTTTTTATGATTGATTTTCTATCATAGATTTAATTTCTTCATAATTTATAAGATATTTATTTTTACAAAATTCACAAACCAACTCTGCTTTGCCATCTTTCTTGAGGATGTCCTCTAACTCGCTCTTATCAAGCATTTTCATCGCATTTAAACTTCTTTGTTTGGAACACTTGCATTTAAAACTCACTTGTTGAGAACGAGCCTTTTCAGAGATTGATTTATCGTCAATATCGGGAAATATATTTCTAATTAACTCTAGAAGATTATCTTTTGACTTAAATAGATCTTCGCTGAAAGAATTAATTTCTTTGCATCTTTCTTCAAGTAGTGAGACTAG
This sequence comes from Prochlorococcus sp. AG-459-A02, assembly GCA_003212055.1. Taxonomy (GTDB): domain Bacteria; phylum Cyanobacteriota; class Cyanobacteriia; order PCC-6307; family Cyanobiaceae; genus Prochlorococcus_A. The sequence goes on along the minus strand of QCQW01000025.1, from coordinate 14,076 downwards.
CAGAGGGTCAGTATCTTTTTTAGGTAAAACTTGAGCTAATAAGCCACCACTACAAATAACACTTTTATTTTGAATTTTTTCTCCAATAAATACAGCAGAGGGAGTTTGCTCTGAATGATATAAATATGAAGCTAAGTCTTCAGCAATATTCCCATTTACTAATTCAACAGTGCTTGTAAAGGGTTCTCCAAATCCACTATCTCTAATTACATTTAAATATCCTGTTCCTAATGCTTTTGTAAAATCAAAAGAATATTTATTATTATCTATTTTGACTAGGTCCAATTCTAAATTAGGATTCCCTACATAACCCCTAACTTTCCCGTCTCTACCTGCATCAACTAGTAATCCCTTTAAAGGTCCGTCAGATCTAACTCTTAAAGTGACTCTACCATGCATTATTTTCATCGAGCTTGCTAAAAGCAGTGAAGCACTAAATGCTCTGCCTAAGATACAGGTGGTTAAGTAAGAAAGACCGTGTCTATTTTTTGCTTCTAAAGAAGATTCTGTTGTTAAGACTGCAACTAATCTTATTCCTCCATTGGCTGCAGTAGCCCGAACTATCCTATCCTGCATGATTTTCTTTCATGAAATTTTTGATTTTCCCTTTTTCCAAGAATAATATCCTAGAAGGAATTCCCTCAAATAAGGCAGGTTCATGAGTAACAATAATAATTGTATTTTTATTTTTTAAATCAAGAATTAAATTCTTCACATCATTTCTCATTGAATAGTCTAATCCAGCAGTTGGTTCATCAAGTAAAAGAATTGAGGGGTTTCTTAGTAGTTGAACTGCTACAGCTAACCGCCTTTGTTGTCCGCCACTTAGTTGTTCTGGTGGTTGAGTCAGATTAATTTTTTTCAAACCAACTTTATTTAAAACTATTTCTATATTTTTTTCTCTTAAAGATTTATGGCCTATTTTTAATTCTTTACCAATGGTTGTACCTATAAAGTATCTTTCAGGAAATTGGAATACTACTCCACAAAACCATCTTCTTTGTCTAGAGGACAAAATTTTATTCTTCCAAGTAATTTTCCCCTTTTGCGGATTTGTTAATCCGCTTATTATTTCGAGTAGTGTTGTTTTCCCAGAACCACTATTGCCGCAAATTAAAATGATTTCATTTTCATGAACTTTTAAATTTAAATTGTCTATTATTTTTATTTCACCAGTTTGGGGTTGATAAGATATTTCTTTTAAATCAAGCATTATTAATTAAGTTATAGGTATGAATTTGAATCTAGTAATAACTTACTTATAATAGCTGTAGATCTAAAAAGATATTAGTCAATATGAATATTATTTTTAGGGAAGTTGATCCTTTTAATTGTTGGATATGGATCAGGTTTTCAGAGTCACCAACTCAAGACGAAAAAAATTATTTAGATGGTGTTTTTGATAGTTGGTACGTTTTAGGAAGGTTAGGTGGATTTAATTCTGAAAATTTGCAAACTCATGAAGAGGGTTCCGATCTAAGTTGGATGTCCTATGATAATGACCAAAAAAATGCATCTCTTCCAGCCTTAATGCATAATTTAGGAATTATGGAATATCAAAATCTTTGGGGAAGATGTTGGGTTGATTTTGGAACTTCAGACTCCATTTCAATAGATATATTAATTAATTCTTTGAATGAGATATCAAATAATTATGTAAAAATTGAAGAGTTAATTATTGGGGGTGAAAATAATGATTGGTCAGTTGAAGAACATGAAGATTTAGTTTTCAAAGATTAAGTGTTTTTGATGGAAGACTTAACAAGATTAATTATTTCCCATAAAAGAATTGAAAATATTAAGAACAATTATTTAGAACTTTCTAAAGAAGAGGCTCATTATTTAAATAAAGTAATGAGGATAAAAAATGGTAAAAAAATATTTATTGCTAACGGAGAGGGTTCATTATGGAAAGCTATAAAAGTTAAAAATGATTGCTTAGAAATAATTAAATCAAAAAAACCTTACTTATTTCAAGAACAAGAAATTCACTTATTAGGAATAGCTGTTGTTATACCAAAAAGTGGTTTTGAGGATATTTTAAAAATGTGTACTGAAATAGGAATTGATTATATACAGCCATTATTTTCAGAAAGACAGGTAAACAAAAATTTAAATTTTTCTAGAAAACTTTTGAGATGGAATTTAATTATCAATGAAGCTGTTGAGCAAAGTGAGAGATTATGGAAACCATCTATTTTAAATGGAATGGATATTATTGAATGGCTAAAAAGTAGAGATAATCCAGAAAGAGTTTCAATTTCCATAACTAGAGAAGAAACACTATGTGACTTAAATCAATGGTTAAGAAAACAACAAGAATTTGGAAATAAAAAAGAAGGTATTTTTTGGAATGTAATTGGCCCTGAAGGAGGTTGGTCCGCTAAAGAAATTGATTTTTTTAAAAAAAATAATATTACCTTTGTTAAGCTTTCCGACACTATCTTGAGAACTTCAACGGCTAGTATTAACGCATCATCAATTCTAAATCAGTGGAGAATTGATTTGAAATTAAAGAATTAGATAAATATGGATTTAATTAGAAATCAATTTTTTATAGGTTTTTGCATTAATTTTATTTTGATTTATATATTTTGCAGGATTCCTTTGATGACCAAAAGTGGTTGGGTAAGTGCAGGTATCTTAGGCACAATTTTGTGGGGATGTTTGTCTTGGCAGGGATGGATGTCAGTTGTAATTTATTTATTATTTGGATCCCTCGTAACCAAAATAGGTTTTAAATTTAAAAAAGCGCAAGGAATTGCTGAAAAAAGAGGCGGGAGAAGAGGTCCTGAGAATGTATGGGGCTCAGCAGCTACAGGATTATTTCTTGCCATTATGACCAAATTTAATGCTGCAAATGTAGTGATGTTTAAAGTAGGTTTTGCTGCAAGTTTTGCTGCAAAGTTGGCGGATACTTTTGGTAGCGAAATTGGAAAAAGATATGGTAAAGACACATACTTAATTACTTCACTTAAAAAGGTGGATAGGGGAACTGAAGGAGGAATAAGTATAGAAGGAACATTAGCTAGTGTTTTGGGATCAATATTTATGGCTTTTATAATGCTTCGTCTATCAATTATTTCTACAAAATATCATTTTATAGTTGTTGTAGTTTCTGGATTCTTGGCAACACTTTCTGAAAGTATTATTGGTGCTAAATTTCAAAACAAATATAAATTAAGTAATGAATTGGTAAATGCAATTCAGACAAGTATTGCTTCTGTTTTTGCTATCTTTGCTCTTATTTTATATTCATATTTTTAAAATTAATAATATTTGGAAAGACCTAAGATTCCTTCCATTTTGTAAGAATCTCCCAGCTTTTAAGTCTTTGGAAAAGCCAGAAATGACCTTCGGAATTTAGATGAATTCCATCATGCGTAATCCAATTTTTACTCCTTTTATCAGAGTACATTTCTCTAAAAGTAGGCAGAAATGGGACATTCTGATTGAGGCATACTTCCTCCATTCTCCTTTCATAAGAATTACAAAAATCATTTGAGTACCATAGACATCCTGCGAACGGCATTTTGCTTTCGTTAACTGGTGTCAAACCAATAACAAATACATTTGTTTGAGAGTTCATTTTATTAATTAGCCTCTCTAATCCATATTCAAATCCATCTATATCTAATTGATGTCTTCCATTTATCTGACCAATTGCTGCAGTGTCGTTAAGACCTACATTTAGTAGGATTGCTTTAGGTTTATTTCTTCTCGTTTCTCCTCTAGATGACCATTCTTTTTCCCATCTAGATGAAACTTTTTCTATCCCATCTCCCCTGACGCCAAGTTGATAAATAACTGGCCCATTTTGGTTATTACCCCAATCTTTTCTAAGCCTCTCACACCATCCACCACCCTCATTATCTCCCCATCCATAAACTGAGCTATCTCCAATTACAACAAGCTGTTTTGGTAAACTAATCACTATAACCGGAAAAAATAATTACTTGATTTAACAAATTATTCTTACAAATCAAGTCAAACTATTTTTGATTTTACCATTTATTAATTCGCCAACTATTGCGATGGAGCCATAAGCTATCAAAACTATGGCGACTTCTTGCCATGCGAAGGAACTTAGTGATTCTTGCAATTGCCAACCCAGACCAACACTTCCAATAACCCCAACAATTGCAGTTTCTCTAATAATGATGTCAGATCTATAAGCGCAATATGCTAAGTAACTTTTTGCTTGTTGAGAAAATAAACCTAAAAGCCAACTAGTCTTTTTTGAGATTCCTAGAGATTTCATTGCAATATAATTTCTCTTGTCTTGGCTATCTAGATTTGTAAAAAGTAATTTGCTAGTAATACCAGCGTTGTGGAGACCTAATGTTAAAGCTGCTAAAGATAAAGAAGGATTATTAAAAGTTAATAGAGTTAGAAGTATTACAGGTGTAGGTATTAAACGTAATAAAAATGCAAAAATTTTTATAAAAATTTTAGAACTATTGTTGTTAAAAATTCCTATTACTAATGGAGGTAAACTAATTGCGATTCCTGTTGATAAAAGACTTAAAATTATTGTTTCTAATATAAGTTTTAAGAAATCAAATAATCCTAAATCTGAGCTTGATTTAAATAGAGAACTAACGGAATTAAAATTTTCAAAATTATTATTAAAAATAAAATAAAGAAAATATGAAAAAGAAAATAAAATTGTTATAAAAAAAACTGCAATAAAAAAAATAGATAGGATTTTATTTGTAGTATTAAATTTTATTTTTTTGAATATTAATCCAGAAAGAATTATCAAAATTGCTAAGGACCATAAATAAGTCCATAACTCTCTAAAATTCAAAGCTTGGAAAGATAAAAAAATACTTGTACCTATTCCTCCAATCCCAAAAAGTCCTAAAATCACAGCACTTCTTATTGAACACTCTAATCGATATAAACCAAAGTTTTTAAATGTATTTATTATTGGATTCCATATTAAAGTTAGTAAAGAAGAAAATTTAGGTGCATTTATTTGATTTATAGATTCAAAACTTTTGTAGTCAATAGTTTCTAATTGTTCAGCAAAAACTTTTGAATTTACAGCAATATAAGGTATACATATAGCTATTATTCCTATTGAAAAATTTATTCCATATATTTGCATTAATAATATTCCCCAAATTACTTCATGAATAGATCTAATTATTGTTAGAAAAAACCTTAATATGCGGTAGAAAAAATTTGGAATATTAAAGATTTTATAAAAAATATTTGAGGATATTATTCCAAAAATTGCTCCAAAAATAATACTTACTAACCAACTAAAAAAACCAATTAAGATAGTTTCATTTAATCGATTAATTACGGTAATAATAATTTCATTATCGATCTTGGGATTAAATGCAGAAATTAAGAATTCTTGGAATAATTTAAATCCTCCCAAATGAATATTGTTTATTAATTGATACCCTAGAGGTATGCATACCAAAATTGGAAGAAAAGATAATGAGGTATAGTTTAATTTTAATTTATTCAACTAATTAATATATTTTGTCTAAATGAAGCTTCTTTAAGTTATTTCTTTTAATATTGAAAAAAATTTTACCCTCCCTTATCCCAATAACTTTATCGAAATCGTTCAGCAAATCTAATCTATGTAATGCAACTAATGCCGTCTTTGGGGATTTTTTTGAATTATTTTTATCTACATTTTCTAGCAGCAGGTTTTTAATTGTTGTTATCAATTTTGGATCTAAATTATTAAAAGGCTCATCTGCAAGTAATATATTTGATCCTTGAATTAATGATCTAGCTATAGCCACTCTTTGTTTTTGTCCCCCAGATAGTTTTCTGATTTTTTTGTCATAAATAGAGTTATGAAGTCTACATAATTGCATATATTTATGTGCCTTCTTGAAAGAACTTATATTTAGCAAATTTTTAAAAGCGAAATAAAAATTGTTTTCCGCTAGTAGTCCACAATTAACATTTTGTTCTGCTGAAAGATCTTCTATTAATCTTAAATCTTGCCAAATAGTTGTTATGTTTCGTTTCTGCTTTCTATCTAATTCCTCGTAACTTTTATTGAATAATTTAACCTCACCTTGAGTTGGCTTGATAGTGCCATTAAGTACTGATATAAGTGTAGTTTTTCCTGAACCGCTTTTACCTAAAAGTGCAATTTTCTCCCCTGAATTTATTTTTAAATTTACTTTATTTAGAATCAGATTATTTTTGTATTTATAAGATATATTTTTTAATTCTAAGAGAGTATTATTCATCTAATTTTATTTAATTTCCTCCCTACTTCCTCTATATTTTTATACTGTTTTGCTTCTGCATTTATAAATCTTTTTGCATTGAACATATCTAAAATCCGTTTATGTGAGTTTTGATTTATATCTAAATTTAGAATTACTGATTTAAGTTCTTTTGTAAACCCTTCCCCGAATCTATTTTCAAGATCCCCTTGAGCTAGCCAATGATAGTCAACATATTCTGGGGTGATCCAGAATAATTCTAAATTACTTGTTCTTTTGGGATTATTTTTAAGATTGTTTTCCCAAACTTGTTTATTTAAAGCTCCAGCATCAAATGCTCCACTATTAACTAAAGCTATAGTGGCATCATGACTCCCACTAAAACCTGCTTTTTTTCCTTTAAAGTGTTTAATTTTTACCCCCGCTTGATTTAAAAAATATTCTGGCATTAATCTTCCAGAAGTTGAGTTTTCAGAGCCAAAAGTAAATCTTAAATTCTTTAGTTTTTTAAGTCCTTTAATATTTGAAATTGAGTTAAGTTCTAAATTTTTGTTTACTATAAAAACACTTTTAAATTCCTTATCGATATCTCTTTGAGCTATGACAATTGAATTAGGAGTTTGTAATCTTGCTTGAACTCCTGATAAACCGCCAAACCAAACTAAATCTAAATCTTTAGTTCTAAATCCAGTTACTGCTGCAACATAATTAATAACAGGAATGTATTTAACTTCTACATCAAGTTGTTTGGATAATTCTTTTGAAAATAAATTAAATCTTTTGTCCAAAACATCTTGGTTTTGATCAGGTATTGCTCCAACTTTTAAAATTTTGGGTTTTGAAAATACAGGTGATAAAAAAATAGAAAATAATACAGATGAACTTATTAGGAAATTTTTTAAATTAACCATAAGGACTTTAATCAATAATATTTAGAAATTGCTTTTTCAAGCCTTTGTAGTCCATCTTTTATTTTAATCTCTGAAGCTGCACAAGAAATTCTAATACATTCGTCAGCCCCAAAAGCTTTTCCAGGTACAACAACTAATCCATAATCTTGAAGAGCTTTGTTGCAGAAATCAACAGAAGTAATTGAAGAGTTAGGTAATTTTGGAAATGCGTAAAATGCTCCATTAGGTTCTTCAATATACATACCATTTATATTCTTAAGGCCCTTATAGAGAAGACTTCTTCTTTGATCATAATGGCTATTTATCATTGAGAAAAATTCATTATTAATTTTTAAAGCCTCTAAAGCACCTTTTTGAACAAAAGAGCAAACATTACTTGTACTTTGACTTTGTAATGCTGAGGATGCTTTGATTACATCTTTGGGACCTACTAAATAACCTATCCTCCAGCCAGTCATAGCCCATCCTTTCGCAAATCCATTTATTATAAAAATCCTATCTTTTAAGTCATTTGCTAACGAAGATAAACTGTAGTGTTTAAATTCTTTTTTAAGGATTAGTTCGTAAATCTCATCAGATAGAATATTGATATTTGGATTTTCTCTGACTAAATCGGCAATTTGTAATAATTCTTCCTTTGACATAACTCTTCCAGTAGGGTTATTTGGAGAATTGATAATTATAAATTTAGTTTTTGAAGAGACTTTAGACTTCAAATCTTTTATATTTATTTTGAACCCATCTTCTGCAGAAGAATTTGTAAAAATTGGCTTACCACCCGCTAATCTAACCATCTGGGGATAACTTAACCAATATGGAGAAGGAATAATAACTTCGTCTCCAGTATTTAACAAGACTTGGAAAAGATTATATATTGCTTGCTTAGCACCATTTGTGACCATTACATTTTCAAATTCATAATTTAAATCGTTTTGAATTTGAAGTTTATTTGCAATTGCTTTTCGAAGATCTAAATTGCCCGCTGCGGGCCCGTACTTTGTAAATCCATCAAATATAGCTTTACTTGTAGCCTCTATAACTTCTTTTGGGGCATCAAAATCAGGTTCTCCTGCACTTAAATTGCAAATATCTACTCCTTCTGCAGATAATTGATTTGCTTTAGCACTTATCTGCAATGTAAGAGAAGGCTCAATTGAAAGTGCCCGATCAGATAAATTAACTTGACTCATTGACTTATGACTTTTCAAATATGACTTTTAATAATGACAAATGCATAAATTAAGAATAAATAAAACTATCACACTATGGTTTAATTTAGTTCATTTTCTTAATCTATTTTATTTTCATGTTTTGAGTTCTTAAGATAAAAATATTTAAAGTTTTATTTTCGGTGAAAAGGTTAGTAATTGGGAGAGGTAGTGTATTTGCAGATTTGTTAGTAATTGGTGAGGCACCTGGAGCACAGGAAGATTTAGAAGGAAAACCGTATGTAGGTAAATCTGGTAAGTTATTAAATGAATTATTAATACAAGCTGGGATTGACTATAAGAAGGATGTTTATTTTTGTAATGTAATTAAATGTCGTCCACCAAATAATAGAAAACCCACTTCTAGAGAAATTAATATTCATAAACCTTGGTTATTACAGCAAATAAAGCTAGTTGATCCAAAATTTATATTACTTACTGGTTCTACTGCTATGAGAACTATTTTAGAAGTTAAAGATCCTATAAGTAATTTAAGAGGTCAATGGATTAAAAAAGATGGGAGAGAAATTATGGTAATTTTTCATCCATCTTATTTGTTGAGATTTCCTTCAAAAGAAATCAATAAACCTTTCCATCTAACTTTGAAAGACCTAGAGAATGTAAGTGGTAAACTATATGCCGTATAATTTAGTGAATCCTTTTTGAATATCAAGAATTTAATGTCATTAATTCAATCAAAAGAGGTTAATAGTCTCTCCAAAAGATATTCAACTCATATTGAGAGAAGGGTAACCAGAACAGTAATGGTTGGTGATGTTGCTATTGGAAGTGATTATCCAGTAAGAGTTCAATCGATGATAAATGAAGATACTATGGATGTCGAAAATGCTTACTTAGCTATCAAAAGACTTCATGATGTAGGTTGTGAAATAGTAAGATTAACTGTCCCTTCCTTAGCGCACGCAAAAGCAGTAGGAGATATTAAAGCAAAATTATTAGAAAATAATATCAACACCCCCTTGGTAGCTGATGTTCACCATAATGGTATGAAAATTGCAATGGAGGTTACAAAACATGTTGATAAAGTAAGAATTAACCCCGGATTGTTTGTGTTTGAAAAATCAGACCCTACAAGAACTGAATATACAGATGAGGAATTTGAAACTATTAAACAAACAATACTTAAAAGATTTACCCCTTTAGTTGAAGTATTAAAGGCTGAAAACAAAGCTCTAAGGATTGGAGTAAATCATGGTTCTCTATCTGAGAGAATGCTTTTTACTTATGGAGATACGCCATTGGGAATGACAGAATCTGCGATGGAGTTCGTCAAAATTTGTGATGAGCTTGATTTTCATAACATAATTATTTCTATGAAAGCTTCCAGGGCTCCAGTCATGATGGCAGCTTACAGAATGATCGCAGATAGGCTTGACTCTGAAGGATACAACTATCCTTTACATTTAGGAGTGACTGAAGCTGGAGATGGTGATTATGGAAGGATTAAAAGTACTGCTGGAATTGGAACGCTTTTAGCAGAGGGATTAGGAGATACCATCAGGGTTTCTTTAACAGAAGCTCCAGAAAAGGAAATACCAGTTTGCTATTCAATTTTGCAATCTTTAGGACTAAGAAAAACGATGGTTGAATATATCAGTTGCCCTAGTTGTGGTAGAACACTTTTCAATCTAGAAGAAGTTGTAGATAAAGTTAGGAACGCTACTTCACATTTAACTGGTTTAGATATAGCAATAATGGGATGTATAGTAAATGGCCCAGGAGAAATGGCAGACGCTGATTATGGTTATGTTGGCAAAGGCAAAGGGACTATTGCTTTATATAGAAGGAAAGAAGAGATAAAAAGAGTACCTGAAGATGAGGGGGTTAATGCTTTAATCCAACTTATTAAGGATGATGGGAAGTGGATTGATCCTTAAGGATTTGTCAAATTTTTGAAATTATAAATAAATTCTTTTTATAATAAGAAATATTGAATTCTTTGAAGAGAAGAAAATTGGTTAAAAAAAAATTTATAATTATTTTTGCTACAGCCTTGCCTGGTCTATTTTTAAATAATTTTGCAGAAGCAACAGTTTTAAATAATAGTTATAAAGAAGTAATTGATAATGTTTGGCAAATTGTATATAGAGATTTTCTTGATTCAAGCGGTAAATTTCAAAAGTCCAATTGGATTAATCTAAGAAAAGAAGTTTTATCAAAAACATATTCAGACAGCAATGAAGCATATGATGCGATTAGAGATATGCTTTCAAATTTAGATGATTCTTATACAAGATTTTTAGAACCTAAGGAATTTAATCAAATGAGAATTGATACCTCTGGTGAATTAACTGGAGTTGGTATCCAAATAGTTAAAGATAAAGAATCTGATGATTTAATAATTATTTCTCCCATAGAGGGCACCCCTGCATTTGATGCTGGAATTAAAGCTAAAGATAAAATACTATCTATAGATGATATTTCTACTGAAGGCATGAATATTGAGGATGCAGTGAAATTAATAAGAGGACAAAGAGGTACTAAAGTTAAGCTTGAAATTCTTAGAGGTTCTAAATCCTTTTTTCAGATTTTATCAAGAGAAAAGATTGAAATAAAATCTGTATCAAGTAAAGTCAATCAAACCAAAAACGGTTTATTAATTGGCTATGTAAGAATTAAACAATTTAATGCAAATGCATCAAAAGAGACTAGAGATGCTATTAAGGATTTAGAAACAAAAAAAGTCGCAGGATATGTTCTTGACTTGAGAAGTAATCCAGGAGGTTTATTAGAATCAAGCATTGATATCTCAAGGCACTTCATTAACAAAGGAGTAATAGTAAGTACAGTAAGTAAAGATGGTTTGAAAGAAACAAAAAAAGGAAACGGTCAAGCTCTAACTACAAAGCCCCTAGTTGTCCTGGTTAACGAGGGTTCTGCTAGTGCTAGTGAAATACTTTCTGGTGCAATAAAAGATAATAAAAGAGGAAAATTAGTTGGAAAGAAAACGTTTGGTAAAGGTCTAGTTCAGTCTATGAGAACATTAGTTGATGGTTCAGGATTAACTGTTACAGTCGCTAAGTATTTAACTCCGAACGGCACTGATATAAACAAATCTGGAATTGTTCCAGATATAGAAGTAAAAATGAATATCAACCCTATTCTGCAAAGAGAGATTGGAACTAGAAAAGATAAACAATATAGAGCTGGTGAAAAAGAGCTAATTAATATAATTAATAGAAAGAATCAGATAAGCGGATTTAAGCCTGACACTACAAACCTTAATGCATTTCTAAAAATTAATAAGGAGGATAAAATATTTTCATTAAATTAATTACTCATATCCAGCATTCTCTTTATTGGCACATAGGCTCTTCTTATTATTTCTGGGTCTAGTTCGATAGACGGGGAATTGTTTTTCAAACAATCTAGAATTTTTTCTAAAGTATTTAATTTCATATATGGACACTCGTTACATTTACAACCTTCTACATCTGGGACTTCAATAAAAATTTTGTTAGGTTCTTTCTTTTTCATTTGATGAATTATTCCAGGTTCAGTAAGTACCATGTAAGTTTTAGATGGATCTTTACTTACGAAATCAAGTAGCTTACTCGTTGATCCAATAAAGTCTGAGAGAGTTAGTAAATTTTGACTACATTCAGGATGAGCAATGACTTTTGACCCTGGATTTTGATATTTTAATTTTAGAAGTGCTTCTTCACTAAATGATTCATGAACAATGCAGCTGCCAGGCCATAATTTAAGATCTCTTCCTGAATTTTTCTGTACCCATCTCCCAAGGTTCTGATCTGGTGCAAATATTATCTTTTTATCTTCAGGTATCTTTTTAATTAATGAGACTGCATTACTGCTTGTACATATAAGATCACTTTGCGCTTTTACTTCTGCAGTACAATTTATATAACTTACGACATAGTGATCTGGATTTTCTTCCCTGAACTTTTGAAATTTATCTGAGGGACAGTCGTCTGCTAATGAGCATCCTGCGTCAATATCTGGTAATAGGACTGTTTTATTAGGGCTAAGTATTTTTGCGGTTTCGGCCATAAAGTGCACACCGCAAAAAATTATTATATCTGCGTCATTATTTGCAGCTTTCCTAGATAGATCTAATGAATCGCCAATAAAATCTGCAATTTCCTGAATCTCTGGAGCTTGATAATAGTGCGCAAGAATAATTGCATTAGCTTTTTCGCAACGCTCCTTTATTTCAGAAATCAAATTCTCTTCATTTTGAACCGATTTCTGTTTTGCAGTAGAAGTTGTACTGGTCAGGATTTAGAATATATCTAAATTAATTATATGCCTTTAAACAGAAAAAATTCTGACAAATTTAAAAATTGCTATTGTTGGTGACTGTCATGGTCAATGGTCTGAACTAGACTTGAAAGTTTTATCGGTTATCAAACCAAATATTGTTTTATTTGTTGGTGATATTTCTGATGGGAGTGTCAAAATAATAAAAAAAATCAATAAGATCAAAATTCCTACTTTTGTGATTTTAGGAAATCATGATAGAGGTAAGGATTCTACAGGTGAAATTCTCTCAAAGCAGATACGTGTTCTTGGTGAAAAATATTTTGCATGGGATTTAAAAGTTTTTAATAATCAAATAAATTTACTTTCTGCAAGACCATGTAGTTCTGGAGGTGGTTATTATCTTTCAAAAGAAGTTAAAGGCGTTTATGGACCTATTGCCGAACAAGATTCAATAAATAAAATTATCAAATGTTCAGAAGAGAGTGTTGAAGATATACCTTTAATAATAATGTCTCATGCTGGGCCTTCGGGTTTAGGTTCAGAACCTAAAAGCATTTGTGGGAAAGACTGGAAATTACCCTCTTTAGATTGGGGAGATAGAGATTTGTCTGTGGCTATTTCTCAAATACAAAAAAGAAGAAAAGTTGATCTTGTGATTTTTGGTCATATGCACAATCGGCTTAAAAGAAATCTTGGTTTAAGAGAGATGTTTAAAATTGATAGCAAAGGGACATTTTATTTCAATACTGCTGTAGTGCCAAGATATAAAACTGATGAAGATGGGAAATTACTAATTAACTTTTCATGGATTGAGTTCGAAAAAAAGGAATTAAGAAATGTTTCTCACCGATGGTATTCAGAGTCTGGTGAAATTTGTGAAGAAGATAAATTTTTTTAGGGTTAGATATTTTTGATCATATTTTAAGTATTTTTGGGCCTTTCATATCTTGAAAATAATGTTTGAGATAAAATATAACCCGCAATTCCTGCTGCTGTAAAAGCTAAACCATTTTTAAATAATGGTAATAAATCGTTTGTTCTGGATATTATCGGCGCCAAACCAAAAATTCCAAATAACATTCCCCATAAAGGAGAAAGAAGAGCTAAAAATCCAATTGATATCACTTGACCTTCTTTTCGTGGCGCAGATGCGAAACCTGCTACTAAACCTCCAAGAATAGATGTACATAAAGTCCATATATATTGTTCTTTGGGTAGGCCAGGAACAACTTGACACCCACCTCTTTCAAGGCAAATCTTTACGGAATTGATTGCATCTAATACTGCGCCATCCTCACCGTGATCTTTCACATAATATTGATTACCAAATCTTGTTTGAAGTTCAACCCAAAATAACCTTGGCATAAAATTAAAATAAGCCTCTCCGACGTTAAAGTTCAGTAAATTTCCTCCTCTAGGATCAGCAACTATCAACAAACTTGTCTCATCTAAATCCCAATAGTCCTTTATTGCACTGCCAGGAGAACTCTCAAACTGAGATAA
>QCQW01000024.1 GCA_003212055.1 Prochlorococcus sp. AG-459-A02 | reverse complement strand
CACGGTTTTGCACTTGATGAAAACGGAAGAAAAATGAGCAAATCTTTAGGCAATGTCGTTGATCCAAATATAATTATTAATGGAGGTAATAATAAAAAAACTGAACCTGCTTATGGCGCTGATGTTTTAAGGCTATGGGTAAGCTCTGTAGATTATTCAGTAGATGTTCCAATTGGTTCAAATATACTCAAGCAACTTTCGGACGTTTACAGAAAAGTTCGTAATACTGCAAGATATCTTCTAGGTAATATTCATGATTACGATCCTAAAATTGATAGTTTTGAAATTGATCAATTGCCTCTCTTAGATCAATGGATGTTAGGCAGATTAGTTGAGGTTACAGATCAAATATCAAATGCTTATGAAAATTATGAATTTTCAAAATTTTTCCAAATCTTACAAAGTTTTTGCGTTGTAGATCTATCAAATTTTTATTTGGATATTGCAAAGGATAGGTTATATGTAAGTTCTAAATCACAATTTAGGAGAAGATCATGTCAGTTTGTTATGTCAAAAGTTGTTGAGAATTTAGCCGTACTTATTTCTCCAGTGCTTTGTCATATGGCTGAAGATATTTGGCAAAATATTCCATATTCAACTAAAGAAAAATCAGTATTTCAAAGAGGATGGCCAATATTTTCGAAGTCATGGAAAAATCAAACTCTTAATGATCACATTGCAAATTTAAGAAATTTGAGAGTTGAAATTAATAAAGCTATAGAAGGATGTAGGAATAAACAAATAATTGGAGCAGCTTTAGAAACCCAAGTTAATTATTTACCTGAAGACAAAGTAGTAAGAGATTCACTGACTTGGCTAAGAGAATTTGGCAATCAAGATGTAGATTTATTTAGGGATTGGCTTATAGTTTCAAACTTCCAAGTGGTATCCGATGTGGTGGATAATTCTCTGATTACCGATAACAATGCACTTGGGAAAATTCAAATAATAAAAGCTCATGGTCAAAAATGTGATAGATGTTGGCATTATGAAAAAGAAACTTTTAATGGAATCAAAAATACAAAATTATGCAAACGATGTTCAAATATTATTAATATTTAATTTACTTAAATCCAGTTTTTTTGATTTAAAAAGAAAAATATGTCTTGATTTTCTCTAATGAAATTATTTTTGTTTTCTTTGAATGGTGCCTTATAAAGTTTAAAATTGCTAATTATATAAGGTAATTCTATAACTTTCTTTTCTAAATCTATCTCAATTGGATGAGTGGTAGAGCTACTGAAACCTTTGAAAATAAGTATTTCTAATTTTTCTTTGTAATTATCTTTTAGAATAAAACCCTCTAGTTTAAGTATCCTATTAGGTATCTCGGAACTTATTTTTTCAAGATTATTTATTAAATTAATTTTTATCATTTTCGGAGAAGTAAGAGTTTCTTCCATTTTTAGGTAATTTGATTATTGACCATTGAATAAGGCCTAAAGTATAGATTAATAATGAAAATAATCCTAAAAATTTTGCTATCGGCTCAGTAAAGTTAGCTCCGAAGAAAAAATTAAATAAATTTTTTATAAAAATATATAAATTTGAAGAAGGCATAAGCCATATTGCACATGCATCCGAATTAATAAAAGAAAAGCAGTTAAAGTTTTGTAAACTCTGAATTAAGAAATTGAGAGATATAAAAGTTAGCGTCCATCTCCATATTTTTGTCGTTGTGGTAAGAGAGTAAGAAAAATCATATTCTTTTAATTCATCATTAATATCGTTCCAAAACCAAACTGAAACTGTCATTAATAGTGTTGATATATTTGTTATCAAGAGAGCATAATTATATTTTCCTATTAAAAGTAAAAGGCTTATAAAAAATAAAAGGGATATTTTCCAATAGGCTGAAAGAAGTTTATTAACTGCTTTATTTCTTTTTTTAATTGACCAAAAGGATAGAGTAACAGGCATACCAATAAGGAAAATTATTGAAAGTTGAAAGGAAAGCCAAATAGAAAGTTGATTAAAAACGTTCAAAACTTTTTCTTTTTAAACACATAATAATTAAACATCAAACTGTTACTTTTGAACTTACTATTGTCATAGTTATGAATATTATGCATCCTTATATTATTGCCTAGAGATATATTAATAATTGTATGAGACAGCATGTTAATCCTCTTAGTAGTAATTTCAATCAAATTAAGAAGATACCTTCTTTGAGTGAAATGTTTGGGGATTCTAAATTAAATCTTCATTTGGATATAGGTTGTGCTGCTGGTGAGTTTCTATTCGATTTAGCTTTAGTAAATACCAGTTGGAATTATTTGGGAATTGAAATCCGTGAGAAATTAGTTAAAAATGCTAAATTAAAAGTCCTTGAAAGAGAAATCAAGAATCTATATTTTGTATTTGGTAATGCTAATAATATTTTGAATGATGCCCAAGGTGAATTTATTATCGAAAATCTAAAAAGTATTTCTTTTAATTTTCCTGATCCATGGTTTAAAAAAAGACATCACAAAAGGCGCGTAATTCAGCCAACATTAATTAATATCCTCTCAAATTCATTACAAAAAGGAACCCTAATCTTCATAAAAACAGATGTGAAGGATTTATTCGATTATATGGATTGCGTCATATCAAGTAATTTTTATTTTAAATCGATAGATAAAAAAGATTTTAATTTTTCCGAAAGTTTTAATCCAAATAAAGTGAAAACTAATCGGGAAAAGTATGTGATGCTTAACCAACTTGATATTTTTGAAAGGATTTATATGAAAATTTGATTCATCGTTAATTTATTATTTTATTAATTTCTAAAAGCAGTTTGTTTTTTATTTCGTTTGATAAAGAATGCACTTTCTTATGATTTTTGGCTTCAACTAGAACTCTCATTACGGGTTCTGTGCCGCTAGGCCTTATGTAAACTCTACAATGATCCGAATATATTTTCTGAAAATTTTCTATAGTTTGGTCAATTAAGATTTTGGTTTTTGGATTTAATTTATTAATATTAAAATCTAAATTGATATTGGTTATTTTTTGAGGAAAAGGTTCGAAACTACTTTTAAGCCAATTATTTAAATTAATATTTTTCTTTTTACAGTATTTAGAAATTTGAAGTGCAGTCAATATCCCATCTCCAGAAAAGTTATTAATTTTTGAAAGTATATGACCTGATTGCTCACCTCCTAAAACGGCTCTTTTTTTCTTGATTGCGTCATACACATATTTATCTCCTACATCAGTTCTATATAAAATTCCTCCAATTTTCTTCCAGGCATTTTCAAAACCTTGGTTTGCCATTTGCGTTGTTATTAGTGCATTATTTGTCAGAATTTTTTGTTCCATAAGTTCTCTACCCCAAAGAAAAAGAATGTGATCTCCATCTAACACATTGCCTCTTGAATCTATTCCAATTACTCTATCGGCATCTCCATCGAAGCTAAATCCCATATCTGCAGGACTCTCTCTCAATGCTTTTTTTAATGGTTCTAGGTTAGTAGAGCCACAATTCATATTAATTTTTAATCCATTTTTAGAGTTATTGATAACTCTTACATCAGCACCAAGAGACTGAAAAATTTTTTCTGCGCAGGTTGTCGCTGATCCATAGCATGTGTCTAATATTATTTTCAACCCGCTTAAATTTTCTCCACCCATTGTTTCGAGTAAACTTTTAATATAAATATCCAAAAGATCCTTATTTGTATTTAGGGGGATCACTTTTTTAGGAATAAATATATTTTGATTGGACTCTTCAATAAATTTTTGAATTTTATTTTCAAAATATTTTGTAATTTTCTTACCATTATGATCAAAAATTTTTATACCATTATATTCTGGCGGATTATGACTTGCAGATATCATGATCCCACTACTCATGTTCTCTTGTTTGATTAAAAAAGGTATTGCTGGGGTAGGGCAGATTCCAAGATTTATAAATTTTTTACCACTTTCATTTATACCTTGTGTTATTGCCTTAAGCAGAATATCTCCACTAATTCTCGTATCTCTTCCGATTAATATTGGATTTTTCTTTTCTAAAGTCGAACCTAGAACATATCCTACTTTGTAGGCTAAAGAATAAGTAATCTCTTTATTAAATCTTCCTCTTATTCCATCAGTTCCAAATATTGACTGCATAATTAGATTTCAGGAATCAAAGAAATTTTTGATTATTATTCAGTTCTTATTTTATCAGTTGATTAAAAGCTTATAGATTTCAATTCTCTTTATTTATTTAACTTATTTAAGATGTCTTTAGTTAGTAATACCCTAATAGTGCAATCTGAGAGTCGAGAACCAATTTTTAAGGCAAATTTAAAAACAATGCTTATTGGGATTATATCCATTGTTATTATTTTATCCCTTTTGTTTAGAAATCCCTTTTTTAAATCAACTTATCTTCTAAGGAGTTTTGGAGAATTATCTGTTGATCCTGTAATAGCTTTTACAAATAATAAGCCTACATTCCTGGAATTTTATGCTGAGTGGTGCGAAGTTTGCAAAGAAATGGCTCCACAAGTTTCTGCCTTAAAAGATGAATACGAAAAAGATATTAATTTTGTTTTTTTAAATGTTGATAATCAAAAATGGGGCAATTATATCCAGCAATTTGCCGTCAACGGAATTCCTCAAGTTAATCTTTTTGATAAAAAGGGTAATCTAATATCTACTTTTATTGGTAAACAAGATGAAATAAAAATAAGAGAATCTATGAAGAATTTACAAAAAGAAGAAAAACCCTATGAGGAAATTATTAATGCTGAATTTTCAAAAATTCAAGAAAATAAAAATAATGAGGTTAGTCCACGTAGTCATGGATAATTTTTACCATTCTAAAGATTTTGATACAATCGGAAAACTTTCTTTAAAAATAGACTTGCAATTTTGGGCGATAGACTTATGTTCTTTTTGGGTACCGTGAGCTGATCTTAAATGAATGTAATGGATCCACGATCTGCATGATCCAGTCATATAGATTCTCGTTGGAGTTGCCAATGGTAAAACAAATCTTGCACATTCTTTGGCTACCCCTTCAGCAAGTAAATCTTCATATAATTCTGAAGCAGCCTGAAAATGTAAACCAATTTTTTCATTGAATCTTTTTTTTAACTCATAAGGCAGATCAGGAATTGAATTTTGCCTATTTTTAAAATCTTGACGCCTCAACTCTGGTAAGGGAATATTACCCAATTGAGAACTATCTGCATATCTCTGTGAAAATTCCTGGAAAGTAAATGATCTATGTCTTAAAATTTGGGCAGCGATTCCTCTGTTTGTTTCTATTTGTAAGGTCATAAATGACTGTTCAAAAACACTCCAATGTTCATTTTTAATGCAATAACTTAATAATTTAGAATAGTCTTCATTTTCTTGATTTTTTGGATTACTAACTCTTGCAATGTAAGCCATTGTTTTTTCTGCATCAGGAGTTAGCGAAATTAGCTCAACTTTACTCATTTTAGATCTTTGCTAGAGTAACTTGTTCTGGTTGGTTTTGATATTTACCTCTTCTATCTTCATATGTTGTAGAACATGGATCACCTTCAAAAAAGAGTAGTTGGCAAATACCCTCTTCAGCATAAATTCTGCAATCTGCACCTGAACTATTACTAAACTCTAAAGTTAGATGACCTTCCCACCCTGCCTCTGCAGGCGTTGTATTAACAATTATTCCTAGTCTTGCATAAGTACTTTTGCCTATGCAGATTACAGTTATATTTTCAGGTACTTTCATCTTTTCTAAAGCCACTCCTAAACCATAGGAGTGAGCAGGGAGAATAAAAAAGTCTCCATCTTTATCGTGGTGAAGAATAGTTTTTTCTAAGTTATTAGGATTAAACTTTTTGGGATTCATCACAGTCCCAGGGACATGTCTGAAAATTAAGAATTCTTTTGATGAAAGTCTCAAATCATAGCCATATGATGAACATCCGTAACTCAAAACTGGCTTTTGTTTATTGTGAGGTTCAAGATGCCTCACAAGATTTGATTGAAAGGGCTTTATCATTCCTTCCGAAGCTTTTTGATTTATCCAGAGATCATTTTTTAACATTGTTTTATGAGCGAAGTTCAGTAATTTGGTTGGCCATTAATAATAAATCTTTAGGAATATCTGTACCAGTAAGGATTACATCTCCTGATATAAATCGGTTTTCAAGTGTTGAAATCAAATCATCTTTCTCGATGATTTTCATGTCAATAGCTAAAAAAATTTCATCAAGTATTACTTGGTCATTCTCTTTAGACTGTAGTTCTTTTTTACAAAAATTCCATAATTCAATAGTAGATTCATGAATAGATTTTTTTAAATTTTTATTATTTTCAATAGCTTCAGAATTATATTGATCAAAAGAATGAGATGATCTTACCCAGGTTAAATTACCGCATAGCTTTACTGCATTATCTACTCCTTGCTTGACTCCGCCTTTCATGAATTGTATTAAGAGCACTTTCCTTCCAAGAGCAGCATTTCTTAGAGAGTCTCTAATGATAGATGGGTAGCTACCTCGATATGAAGATTGATAGATTTGAATTTGTCCGCTTTGTGTAAATCTTTTAACGTTAATTTTGTTAGCAGTATTTGTATTGACAACATCAAGATTTCTTTTGGAATAAATATGGGATGAACTAATTACCATTATTTAGATTCTTTCTACATGCAGTATAAGTAGAATTTATTGACACTGCATATAGTGTAATTTTACTTAAAAAAGGGTTAAGCAAGTTGAAACTGACTAAAATAGGTTTAATGATAAAAGTGAGAAGAATTGAAAATTGTTACTGTTGATACAAGATATTTTAGGGTGTCTCCTTAAATTTTTTAATAGTCAAGATATTTATGATACCTGCTTCACGAGGATTAAACCGCTTTAGTTCGCAACAGTCCGGACAAAGTAAAATTAACTCTGTTGGGGAACGTTTCCCAATCAATAGAACTTTAATGGAAGTTATTAAAGGTCTAGATGGTGCAAGTACAGAAATGATTGAGAGATCTAAAACAATATTTTTCCCTGGGGACCCTGCTGAGAGGGTTTATCTTATAAGAAGAGGAGCAGTAAGACTGTCAAGAGTTTATGAGTCAGGTGAAGAAATAACTGTTGCTCTTTTAAGAGAAAATAGTCTCTTTGGTGTTTTATCCCTTCTAACAGGCCACAGATCTGATCGTTTTTACCATGCCATAGCATTTACAAGAGTTGAAATGATAACAGCACCAGCAAATTCTGTTTTAAGAGCTATAGAGGAAGATGCATCAGTTGGACTATTACTCTTACAGGGACTTTCAAGTAGAATCCTTCAAACTGAAACAATGATAGAAACTCTTACACATAGAGATATGTCTTCTCGTCTAGTAAGTTTTTTAATGGTTCTTTGTAGAGACTTTGGAGTCGCAGGTGAAAAAGGTATTACAATAGATTTAAGACTTTCACATCAGGCAATTGCTGAAGCTATTGGTTCTACAAGAGTGACTATTACAAGATTATTGGGCGATTTAAAGGATTCAGGGCTTTTAAATATTGAAAGAAAAAAAATCACAGTGTTCGATCCAATTGCTCTTGCAAAAAGATTTAATTGATTCATTATAAATTATGATGTATTAGGTATATGCAAAAGTGTGGCTTGGATTTTAATTGTTTTTTTAATATTGCTTGGGGGATTAATTGCACCATTTGGGGATATTCTTGGAACAAAGATTGGTAAAGCAAGATTAAGTATCTTAAAGTTAAGACCGAAAAAAACAGCAACAATAATAACAATTATAACTGGTGGGTTTATTAGTTCAGTATCAATAGGGTTATTGATTTTAGTTAGTGAAGAATTCAGACAAAGACTTTTTGTTGATATTCCTTTTTTGCAAAAAACTTTAGATGAAAGTAAAAAGGCCTTAATCCCTTTACAGGAAGAACAAAAGGAACTCGAAGGTAAAATTATTCAAAAAGAAAAAGAGTTAAATCAATTAAAAAATAATATTAAAGAATTTAGAAGAGGAAATATTGTTATTAAAAGAGGACAAACTTTATTTATTGCTGAGGTTAATTCCAGCTCAAATATAAAACGCGACTTAACAAAAATCTATAATGAAGCTGATAAATTTGTTAAGAAAATTGTTATCCCAATTAATAAAGAGACAAAAAATATTCTTCTATGGAAACCTAGTGATATTGCAAAAATTGAGGCAACATCCGCTAGAGGTGGTAATTGGATTTTATTAATTAAATCAGCAACAAATGTTTTAAAAGGTGATAATTATGTTTTTGTATCTCCTGACTTATTACAGAATAAATTCATAGTTAAAAAAGGGGATGTTATTACAAGTCTAATTCTGGGAGAGAGTGATTTAAATATTAAATCAATTAATTTAAAAATTAAATCATTGCTTAGAGAAACATTAGATGAAATTAAGTTAAAAGGGTCACAAGTTAATGAAATTAATACAAGTGGTAATTTTATAAAAAAAATTAAAGACTTTCTTCAAGAAAATCAAAACATCAAATTTAAGTTAGAAGTAGTATCTTTAAGAGATAGTAAGACTATAGAACCCATAGTCGTTGAAATTAATATTTTCAAAATTGCATCTTAAATGCCTAGAGTAATAACTATTGATCCCGGAAAAAGTAAATGCGGCTTAGTCTTAGCTGAAATAACTGAAAAAAAAGTTTATAAAGCGATCATTCTTAAAAGTGAATTTCTTGAAAATTATATAAGAAATTTAATTTCCGCTGAGGACATTGCACAAATTATTATTGGTAATGGTACTACTAGTAGAGAGATTAGAGAAAAACTATATTTTTTTAAAAAAGAAATAATAACTTTTGAAGAAAAAAACACAACCTATAGGGCTAAAGCAAGATATTTCGAACTTTTTCCAATTACTGGCCTGGAGTTTTTAATACCTAGAGAGTTTCTCATTCTTAATAAAAACCTTGATGCTATATCAGCTTTGATAATTTTAGAAGATTATTGCAAAATGAAGTTTACTTTGAATCAAAATATAGATTTTAAAACTTGGCTGAAATAGTGAACTTATAGTCATTCCCTGCTTCTAGTTCATAATCTTTTTTCAATAAAAATCTCAATAAGGCATCCTCAATTAATGCTCTTCCCAAAGGTGGATTTACTGTTAATAAACCTTTATTAAAGGACCATGTAAAAGTCCATTTAAATTGACTAGCTTCAACAACTCCCTGAATTTGCTTTTTTGAGAAGCAATATTCCTTAACACTTATATTGGCAATAGTTTCGGGTTTTGAACGCATTTCTTAAGATTGATCTTTATCAAAAGAATTTAATTCATTAATTATGTATTCTTCTTTTTTAATATTTATTTGTTCGATAGATTTTATTACTCTTGTATACACTTTATCCAATATTGATTTTTCTTCTATGGAAATATTTCCTAATACATGTGAAATAGTATTGAAATTATTTTTTTCTTTTATTAGAGGAGGTGAACCAATACCAATTCTTATCCTCTTAAAGTCTTGTGTTTGCAATTGTTCAATGATACTTTTAAGACCGTTATGTCCACCTGAGCTCCCTTTTTTTCTAAATCTTATTTTCCCAAGGGGAAGATCTTTATCATCGACTATTATGAAAATCTGATCTAAATTTATTTTGTACCAATCAACTATTGCTCGTACAGCATCACCACTGTTATTCATATACGTATTTGGTAAAAATAACCTGAAAGTAGAATCATTTATTTGAAATTCTGAACAGGAACTTTTAAGCTTATCTTTTAATAAAAAATTTGAATTATATTTCTTTGAGAGGCTTTCAAGCAATAGAAAACCTATGTTATGTCTACTTTTTGAATACTTTTTACCAGGATTTCCTAATCCAATTAAAAATATTTCATTCATAAGTATTTCTCAATTTCTTTTTATTGAGAATTATAAATATATAAGCAAACTATAACCAAGTAAATTAAAACAAAAGTTCTAAAAAAAGTTTTTTAGTGATATGCAAATTATTGGAATAACTTCTTGCTAGAGTTTTAGCAATCTAGTTTCCGTTCCAATTTACCGAGAAACCTTGTAATAAAAGTGATTGGTTATAAATTTGTAGGAGAATAACTAAAAAAACTAAAAGTAATAGCCCAATTACTGTCATGACAGGAACGGCTCCCCAACCGGGTACAACTTTTCCTTGACCTGAATTGCCAATTGCTTTTAAAAGACTTCCTAAGGCTGTTTTTTGACCCATGTTAAATTCACTAAATCGAATATTATTTCGCTATTGTATAAGAACTTCTACATAAATTGTTTACAAACTTAGTAAAATTGATGCAAACTTTATCATCTGCTCCAGATCCTGCAGTTTCCATAGCAGTTACAATTCTGGCATTACTTCTAGCTTTAACCGGTTTTGGTCTTTGGACTGCATTTGGACCTAAAGCAGCAAAGCTTACAGATCCTTGGGATGATCATGACGATTAATCTTCCTTAAAGTATTTCAAAATTTTCCAAAAATACAAAAAGTAAACATTTAATCATAGTTTAATTATAAATTTAATAAAATATAAACCTGTTAGTACTAGTCAATCCATGCTCGCCTTAAAAATTTCTGTTTACACTATCGTCTTTTTCTTTGTTGGAATATTCCTTTTCGGATTTTTAGCAAGTGATCCAACAAGAACCCCAAACAGAAAAGACCTAGAAAGCCCTCAAGATTAACCCTTTAATTAAAGTCTTAAATTGATTTCTGGAATTTCAAAAAAAGTAATATTTTTATCTTTTCTTTTTATTAATTTTTTACAGCCATCTAAATCAGCTGAATTATCAAAAATTAATAAAAATATCAATAATAGTAATATAAAACTAACTTTATCAAATTTATCTAATGTAGAAATTTCATCAAATTATCAAAATATTATTCATAGTAATAACTCTTATGATGATAATATCTATGTAAATTTTTTAAAGAAAAAAACAGATACACTTTTTGTTGCTAAAGCCGAAAATCAAAATGAGTTAATAATCCAATCAGATAAACAGTCTGAAATAAACGATGTTATTTATGCAGAAGGCAATGTATCTGTTTCTTACAGAGGCAAACTTCTTAAAGCTGATAATTTAATTTACGACAAGTTCAATAAAAAAATTGAAGCCAAAGGAAATATAACCCTCATATTAGGCGATCAAATTTTTAGAGTTTCACAACTTGAATACAGCTTTATTAGTGAAAAAGGTTATCTATTAGATGTCAAGGGTTTTATCAATACCAATACCTTGATTGATGACATAGCTTCAAATTTCAACTTATCAGATTCTAAAAAGTTAGAATCATTATTTGATTTAAAAAAAAATCAAGTTATAAATACTCCTAACAATGTACAGAATTGGTTCTTTTTTACAGATAAAGTGACAATAGATGGTGATAAATGGAAAAGTAAGAAGACTATATTTACTAATGATTTACTCGAATTAAAACAAGTAAAATTAGCAATTAATTCACTAGAAGTTTTTCCTATTAATAAAAAACTCAGATTTAAATCTTCATTAAATTATTTAATACTTGAGGAAAAAGTATCAATCCCCTTTTGGTTAGGTAGTAGAGATTTTAATTTTAAAGAGTTCCAATCTGCAAATAAATGGAACTTTGGATATGACAATTTAGATAAGGATGGGTATTTTATCGGTAGGAAAATTAACTCAATAGACATAAATGATAATTTTGTTATTGATTTAGAGCCTCAATTCTTAATTCAACGTTCATTAAAAGGCTATACAAAAAGTTTTGTAGATAAGGGGGAATCAATAACTTCAGAGAAAGTTAAGAGAGATGCGAGTTTTGAAGATTATTTTGCTCTTAGATCCCAGATGAAAGGCAGTATGAATAATTGGGATTTAGAAATAGAAAAGAATTTAAATTCTTTTGATTTTGATAAATTTTCAGATGCATTTAGATTACAAACTAAATTGAGTAAAGAAATTAATTTTTTAGATTCAGAATGGGAAAAAAGCTTTTATGGAATTTATAGAAAGAGGGTTTGGAATGGTTCATTAGGTGAAGCTGAAATTTATTCTGCTTATGGTTCGAAATTACAAAAAGAAAATACTTGGATTTTTAATGATATTAAAAAGGCAGAGGTTTTATCTTTTGGTTTAGCTAATATCAGGGCCGAGGCTTTAAATACAACAGATCTGGTAACAAACCTAAGAGGTAAGCTGTTTTATTCGTTAGATCAGAATTTTCCGATTTTTGTTGAAGATAATAGTTACAACTATATTGATGTTTCATATAATTATATTCCTGCACCAATCTCTAAAGGGTTAAGCCTTAATACAAAACTAGAGGCTTCACATTCTTTCTATGAAAATGGAGATCATCAAGAATATATAGGTTTAGGTATTGGTCCTCAATTAGTATTGGGTGATTTTAAAAATAAAATTTTTGATTACACTCGTTTAAGTGTATTACCATTTTATAAATTTGATAGTGGAGAAAGTATTTTTAAATTCGATAATAATTATGATAAATTCACGTTAAATATTGCTCTTGATCTGCAATTATATGGTCCAATTATTCTCAAAAGTATTGGCAAATTAAATCTAACAAATGATTCAGATGATTATGGTGAATTTATAGATTCTAAAATTTCAGTAATTTGGAAAAAAAGATCCTACGAATTAGGTATTTTTTATCAACCTCAAAATCAAGCAGGGGGCATTTCTTTTCAGTTATTTGGTTTTGAATAGCTAAAGTAAATCGCTATTAAATTCTAAATAAGGTAAATCTTTGTATTTATTTTCAATTAGACTTTCATTCTCAAGAAGTGTTGCAGTTGCATCCCATTCCCCTAATAAAAACATTTTTCTTGAGCTTTCCTTGATCTCAAGTTTTAAACTTAAATCTTTTGACTTTGCTAATGAATTTTTAAGATCAATTTCTAAGAATAAAAATTTATTATCCTTATTTTTTTGAATTTCTTGTATTGATTTTTTTGGGAGCGTAAGACATGGGATGCCTATCGCAATACAATTACTATAAAAAATATCGGCGAAACTCTCTCCTATGATTCCTTTTATGCCCCATCTCATAAGTGCTTGGGGGGCATGTTCTCTGCTGGAACCACATCCAAAATTGCTATTAACAATTAGTATTGTGGCATTTTTGTTTTCTTCTAGATCGAAAGGATGCTTTCCCTTTAAAGTTTCTCTATCGTCTTTAAATACAGATTTACCCAATGAATCAAAGTTAACACACTTTAGGAAACGCGCCGGAATTATTCGATCTGTATCAATGTCGTTACCAATCAAGGAGATACATCGCCCTTTTATTTGTGTAATTTTTCCAATTGGTGGGGAAAACTTGGATTTCATTATTTGATAAATTCTCTAACGTCACTGACTTTGCCATTAATTGCTGCAGCAGCAACCATTGCGGGACTCATAAGTAGTGTTCTCCCGCTTGGAGATCCCTGTCTGCCCTTGAAATTTCTATTACTAGAACTTGCACTAACTTGATTACCTATTAGCTTATCGGAATTCATTGCTAAACACATCGAACAGCCTGGTTCTCGCCATTGAAATCCAGAATCCTTAAATATCTGATCAAGACCTTCTCGTTTTGCTTCATTGGCTACTTTTTCTGAACCAGGCACTACAAATGCTTTTACATTCTTAGATATTTTTTTGTCTTTTAAAACTTTAGCTGCAATTCTCAAGTCACTGATTCGCCCATTTGTGCAACTGCCTATGAAACAAACTTCTACCGGTATATCTTTTATTGATTGTCCTGGCTCGAAACTCATATATTCAAAAGCCTCTTCAGCAACTAATTTGTCATTTGGGGAGAATTCTTCTAAAAGAGGGATCTGTTGATTGATTCCTACACTCTGACCGGGAGTAATACCCCAGGTTACGGTTGGTTCTACTTTAGAAGCATCTAATTTTATTACATCATCATAAATTGAATTTTCATCGCTTTTTAATGATTTCCACCATGTGAGAGCTTTATCCCAATGCTTATTTTTTGGGGCACATAATTTATTTTTAATGTAACTAAAGGTCTTTTCATCGGGGTTAATGTAGCCGCATCTTGCTCCTCCTTCAATAGACATATTGCATATAGTCATCCTTTCTTCCATTGATAATTTTTCTATCGCAGGCCCTCCAAATTCATATGCGAAACCCACTCCTGCCTTTACACCAAGTTCATTAATGATATGAAGTACTAAATCCTTGGCATAAACACCCTTAGATAATTTATTGTCACACCAAATCTGCCTCACTTTCAATTTATTCATAGCTATTGTTTGGGTAGCAAGAACATCTCTTACTTGACTTGTACCTATCCCAAAAGCAATTGACCCAAAAGCTCCATGAGTTGAAGTATGTGAATCTCCGCAAGCGATGGTCATTCCTGGCTGAGTTAGCCCTAATTCTGGTGCTACAACGTGAACTATTCCTTGATTACCACTACCAATATTAAAAAATCTTATTTTATGTTCTAAGCAATTTTTCTCAAGTGTTTCAATCATCTGTTCAGCGAGATTATCTTTGAAAGGCCTGCTCTGATTGTCTGTTGGCACAATATGATCAACGGTAGCAACTGTTCTATCAGGGAATTTGACTTTTAATTTTTTGTCTTTTAGAGCGCCAAATGCTTGAGGACTTGTAACTTCATGGATAAGGTGAAGACCAATAAATATTTGATCAGATCCACCTGGAAGTTGTGAAACTTTGTGTAAATCCCAAACTTTATCAAATAAGGTATCTTGACTCAATTGGTAAAAATAGTTACTTACTATTCGATAATAGGATTAATCTGAGGCTGTTCAAACACACATTTACACTTAGTGTTTGAATTTCTACTCTATTTCGGTTGGAGTTAAATAGTTTTTTTATATTAGTTATATGATTATTCGGTCCAGAAATTGATATATAGACAAGTCCAACCGGTTTATCTTGACTGCCTCCGTTAGGACCAGCTATTCCACTAATTGCTATTGCCCAATCTGCTCCTAATTTCTCTTTTACATTAATTGCCATGGACTCACAAACTTCTTCAGAAACAGCACCATATTTTATAAGCTTCTCTTCAAAAATATTTAATAATGAATTTTTTAGCTCATTACTGTAAGAAACTATACTACCTTTAAAAACTTGAGATGAGCCTGATATTGATGTTAGTGATGAAGATAGAAGGCCTCCTGTGCAGGATTCAGCAAAAACAATAGTTTGGTTCCTCTCGGTTAATTCTTTTATTAAAACACTAGGAAGAGTATCATTATCCTCTCCAAAAATAAATTTCGAAAAATCTTTTTTTAATTTTTCTTTTACAGGTTTAATTATATTTTTTGCCTCTAATTCATTCTTTGCTCG
>QCQW01000023.1 GCA_003212055.1 Prochlorococcus sp. AG-459-A02 | reverse complement strand
TGATTGTTTCGAAAATTATACTGTTATCGACTAAGTCAGCAAATTTTTCATCTTCGATAGCACCAATTTTAATAAAGGCAGAAATAGAATCCCAAATTTCTGCATAAAATTCTGGTGAACTTTTTATCAAATCCTTCAATTTATTGGCAATTTTTTTTGAGATAAAAGATGATATAGATCTTACTTTTCTATCTGTTTGTAATGCGCTTCTACTAACATTTAGTGGTATATCTGTAGAGTCAATTACTCCTCTAAGAGGTAAAAGGTATTTTGGGACTATCTCTTTAATTGAATCGCTTACGAATACTTGATTGCAGAAAAGTTTAATTTCTCCTTTTTCCCAATCAGCTCTACCGGACAACTTAGGAAAATATAATATCCCTTGTATGTCGTATGGATAATCTGTATTTAGATGAATCCATAACAGTGGATCTCCCTGAAAAGGATAAAGGTATTTATATAACTCAACATAATCTTCATCTTTTAATTCACTAGGTTGTTTTCTCCAAGGAGGATTTTTCTTATTAATTGTCTCACCTTCTAATAAGACATCTATTGGCATAAAATCACAATATTTTTTTATTAATGATTTAATCCTTTCAGGCTCAATAAACTCTTTTTCTTCTTCAAGTAGGTGAAGTATCACATCTGTACCAATTGTCTCTCTTTCTGACTCATCTAATGTGAAATTTGGCGATCCATCACAAGACCACTTGAAAGCTTTTGATTCTCCAATTGCTGATTTAGTTAATATATCAACTTTATCTGCCACCATAAAACTTGAATAAAAACCAAGTCCAAAATGACCTATAAATTCATCATTATCTTTTTTGTACCTTGTTAGAAATTCTTCTGCGCTTGAGAATGCTACTTGGTTTATGTACTTCTTAATTTCTTCTTCATTCATTCCAATTCCATTATCAGAAATTGTAAGGGTACTTTTCTCACGATCAATAGATATTTTTACTTGAGCATTTTCAGTATTTTCGCAGTCGCCTGCCATAGATGCCATTCTACGTTTACTTATAGCGTCAACTCCGTTACTAACAAGTTCTCTTAAAAAGATTTCATGATCAGAATAAACTGCCTTCTTGATAATTGGGAAAATATTTTCGGTATTAATACGAATTTCGCCTTTTTCCATTTAAAAAAAATCAAACATATTAAATCTTATTTCCTAAAAACTAGTTAATCAAGTTTAATTAGGAGTATTGTCCGAACAATATATGAATTTAAAAACTTAAATACCTTTTTAAAAGGTTTTATTTAACCCACAAAATCTCACTACAATTATTTTCTTTCATTATTTGGTTGGCTTTAGCCAAGTTATTACATGGATTTAAGTGTAAGAGGGCAATATTTCCTATTTTCTGTTGTTCTTTTTGTTCATTCATGCCTTTTTCTAACAAATATGAATCTTTAAACATTATTAAAATCTTTTTTGTATCTGTTTTTTCTTCTCTAATTAAATTTCTTAAAATGTCTATTGAAATTATAAATCCAATTCCATTTAAGATGTTCTCATTAGGACTAAAGAATCTCACTAATTCATCATATCTTCCGCCTTTTGCTATCACGAATTTATTTCTACCATCATCCCCTATTAGTTGAAAAACTATTCCTTCATATAAATTCAAGTGCGGCTGAAATGTCGGATCAAGTTGTAATTTAACACCATATTTATTTGATATTTTTGATAATGTTTCAAATAAGAAATTTAAGTCATCTAAAATTTTACTTGTACCATATATATTTTTTAATTTTTTTAATATTGCAATTGGTTCTCCTCTCGTGAATAATAGATCTTTAAGAATATATTTATCATTTTCATCAATTCCTAATTTAGATAAATTATCTTGATCAAAATTAACCAGACTTTTCTTAATTTCTTCGAAATTATTATTCTTATATTTATTTAAAATTAAATCCATTATTTTTGTAGTGCTTACTAGTAGAAATAAATTACAACCCTTCTTTAAATTAATATTATCGATTGCATCAAACAATATATTAATAACTTCAATTTCTGGGTATTTTGTATCATATCCAATTAATTCAATTCCACTCTGCAGTTTCTCTTGTAACTCAAATGAATTTTTATTAGTTTGTTTTTTATCAAAGACCATACCATTAGTGAATAATCTTATAGGTCTTTTCTTATTTATTAATCTAGTAGATGACAATTTAACAATAGATGTTGTCATTTCTGGCCTAAGACATAATGCATTATTACTTACTATTCCTACAACCTGATTTTCTTCAATAACGCCACGGCCTTTTATAGTCTCTAAAGTATTTATAAATGAGGGTGAAACCTCTTCATAGCCCCATAGTTTATAAATACTACTTAAATTATTTATTATATTAGAGTTATTTTTTACATCGACTAAATTAATTTCCTTTATATCTGTCATTTTAAAATTTAACGTATTTAGGTATAGAGATTTTTTTTAAATGGAGAAACTTTATTTAATTCATTTTTTAATTCATTCTCAAGGCTGGGAGAACAAGCTAAAATTCTTCCAGAACTTAAATTAAAATCGCCTGATGGATAATCAGAAATAATTCCACCAGCCTCTTTAACAATGATAGCACCGGCCGCTATGTCCCATACCTCTAGTCCTCTTTCCCAGTATCCATCAACCTTACCTGCAGCGACAAATGCTAGATCTACTGCTGCTGCTCCTCCTCTTCTGACTCCTCTAGTTTTATGGGTTAAATAACAAAATTCAGCATAATTATTATCCTCTGTCTCAAATCTGTCATAAGAGAAACCAGTTACAAGTAAACTATCAGAAAGATTAGAAGGACTCGATATTTTAAGTAGACTATCATTGCAAAATGATCCTAAACCGATACAGGCTGAATAGAGTTCATTTAAATAAGGTACTGATATAGCTCCTATAATTGGTTTATCTTCATATACAAGTCCAATAGAAGTTCCAAAAAAAGGATATCCATGGGAATAATTTGTTGTACCGTCTAATGGGTCTATACACCATGTTAAATCCGAGGATTTGTTTAATTTTCCCGATTCCTCTGCATTTATAGATATGTTAGGTGTCTCTTCTAATAAATATTCTTTTATTTTATTTTCAACTTCCAAATCTACATTGGTTACAAGATCACCTTTCCTACCCTTTGATGATATTTTCTGGATTTTTTTGTAATTAAGTTTTAGAATTTCATTACCAATTTGGGCGGAGTTTCTTGCTATTTCATGCAACCTTTTTAAGTTTACTCGATTTGCAAGGTCCTCTATTTCACTTAATTCGAACATGATAATTAATCTTCCTCAAATTCCCAAGGTGGTGCAACTCTTGTGTTTCCCCTCCCAAAATATTGTCCAAATTGTAAATCGTAAACTTCATCTTCATATGTAGTTACTACCTCTAGATCTGAAGTCGCTTTGGCAACACAAAGCAATGCATAACCTTTGTCTTTTAAGGATTGAGATACACCCATAGCTTCAGGTTGATGAATAGTCCCAGATATTATTTTAACTGCACAACTTGTACAGCAGCCATTTCTACATGAAAATGCAAGTTTTAAACCTTTCTTTTCAAATTCTTTAAGTATATATTCATCACTATTAACTTGTTCTTGGTAGACCTTTCCAGTTTCCTTATTTTTAATCGTGACTGTGAAAGTCTTTTTCAAATAACTTTCCTCAAAAATGGGATGGTAAAGGGTTAAAATGGTTATCTTGGGAGAGGTGGCCGAGTGGTTGAAGGCGCAGCACTGGAAATGCTGTATAGGGGCAACTTTATCGAGGGTTCGAATCCCTCTCTCTCCGTTTTATATTAGTTTATTTTGGTTAATTCCATCAACAACTTTGTCTGAAAGAAAATTTTTAAAATAGATAGTAATCATTTTGACAAGCTATAAATAATCTTATTTATTTAAAATAAGTTGAAAATATTTGATTTTTACTATTATATGTAAATATCTAAGATAAAAATTAATTAAATTATTAGTAAATTTTGCTTTAATTTAGCGATCTAAAATCATGGGGCAAATAGTTGGAATTGATTTAGGTACTACTAACTCTGTTGTGGGGGTTATAGAAGCTGGCCGTCCAATTGTTATTGCTAATTCTGAAGGTTCTAGAACTACGCCTTCAATAGTTGGATTTACAAAAGACAAAGAAATAGTAATAGGAGGTCAAGCAAGAAGACAGCTTGTTCTAAATCCTAAGAATACCTTTTATAACCTAAAAAGATTTATTGGTAGTGACTGGGACGAATTAGATGAGAATAGTATTTCTGTTCCCTATAACGTAAAGGCTAATACCACTGGAAACGTTAGGGTTCTAAGTCCAAATACAGAAAGAGAGTATGCACCAGAAGAATTAGTGAGCTCATTAATTAGAAAATTAATTAATGATGCTGAAACATATCTTGGAGATACTGTTGATTCTGCTGTCATTACTGTCCCTGCTTACTTTAATGAATCTCAAAGACAAGCTACAAAGGATTCTGCAATATTAGCTGGTATTAAAGTAGATAGAATTCTAAATGAACCTACTGCTGCTGCTTTAGCTTATGGTTTTGAAAAAAGTTCTTCTAATAATGTTTTGGTTTTTGATTTAGGAGGAGGAACATTTGATGTTTCACTATTAAAAATTTCTAATGGTGTATTTGATGTTAAAGCTACTTGTGGTGATACACAGCTAGGAGGAAACAATTTTGATTCAAAAATAGTTGATTGGCTTGCAGAAAAATTTCTTGCTAAAAATGATATCGATCTAAGAAGGGACAGACAAGCTTTACAGAGATTAACTGAGGCTGCTGAAAAAGCTAAATGTGAATTATCAGGATTGCAAAAAACAAAAATATCTTTACCTTTTATCACAACAAGTAAAGAGGGGCCGTTACATATTGAAGAAACCTTAGATAGAAAAATATTTGAATCATTATCACAAGATTTATTAGATAGATTATTAGAGCCTGTGCAAATAGCTTTAGATGATTCTGGATGGAACGCAGAAGATATTGATGAGGTAGTTCTTGTAGGTGGCAGCACAAGAATCCCAATGGTTCAGCAATTAGTCAAGACTCTGGTTCCCAATGACCCTTGTCAATCTGTTAATCCTGATGAAGTTGTTGCAATTGGAGCTGCGATACAATCTGGAATTCTTAGTGGTGATTTAAAAGATTTACTCCTAAATGATGTTACTCCCTTATCTTTAGGTTTAGAAACTATTGGCGGTCTTATGAAGGTACTTATTCCTCGAAATACTCCAATACCAGTTAGACAATCTGATGTTTTTAGTACTTCTGAAGCTAATCAATCATCAGTGGTTGTTCAAGTAAGGCAGGGAGAAAGGCCTTTAGCCTCTGAAAATAAATCCCTTGGTAAATTTAGACTATCAGGAATACCTCCAGCTCCAAGAGGAATTCCACAAGTCCAGGTAGCATTTGATATTGATGCTAATGGTCTTTTAGAAGTAAGTGCAACTGATAGAACAACTGGAAGAAAGCAAACAGTAACAATTTCTGGAGGTTCTAATTTAAATGAACAGGAAATAAATTCGATAATTGAAGAAGCTAAAGCAAAAGCTACTGAAGATAGGAAGAGAAGATCTGTCATTGATCGAAAAAATAGTGCTTTAACTCTTATTGCCCAAGCCGAGAGACGACTCAGGGATGCTTCTTTAGAATTTGGCCCTTATGGGGCTGAAAGGCAACAACGAGCTGTTGAATTAGCCATTCAAGATGTTGAAGATTACATAGATGATGATGATCCTCAAGAATTAGAAATTTCAGTGAGTGCTCTCCAAGAAGCTTTATTCGGTTTAAATAGAAAATTTGCAGCAGAGAAGAAAACTGATAATAATCCATTACAAGGTATTAAAAATACATTTGGATCATTAAAGGATGAACTTTTTTCAGATGATTATTGGGATGATGATCCTTGGGATAATCAAATGAATAGAAATTATAGAAATTCGAGGTATGGTAATTCTAGGGACGATGATCCATGGGACAATGACTACTTCCTCTAAAAAAGACTATTTGTCGATTTTGGGTTTATCACCTGATTTTGATTATAAAGAACTTAAAAAGGCCTTTCGAAGAGAAGCAAGAAAATGGCATCCAGATTTAAATAAAAATGATCTTAATGCAGAAGAAAGATTTAAATTAATTAACGAAGCATACGAATATCTACGTGATCCCAATAAAAGTAAAAATACTTCGGATAATAATATCCAGGAAGATTACGAAAATAATAATTTCAAGACAGGTTTTCCTGATTTTCAAGATTATCTTGATTCATTATTTGGATATGAATACTCGTCAAAGAATTACGACGAGTATGATAATGAATCAGTTGATGATGAATCTATAGATATAGATAATGATGAATTTATTAATTATGAATACCCTACAACCTCTCCAGAAGAGCCACCTCCAGTTAAACTTCACCAAGATATTGAAACAGTTATTGATTTAACTCCTGATGAGGCCTTAAATGGAGCTTCAATTTTAATAGAGCTTGAAGATGAAACCGTAGTAGAAGTTGATACACCTCCTTTTGCTGGAGATGGATGGCGATTAAGACTTGAAAATATTGCAAGAGGAGGTAAGGATCATTATCTACAATTAAAAGTTCAAACGGAAAGTGGTCTAAGAATTGATGGTTTAAGAGTTCTTTATAAATTAGAGTTATTTCCTCATGATGCTCTTCTTGGTTGTGCAGTAGAGGTCCCTACCCTTGATGGAAATGTCACACTTCAAGTACCACCAAAATCATCTACTGGAAGAATGTTACGTTTGAAAGGTAGGGGTTTAACATTCGAAGATAATGTAGGTGATCAATATGTTGAAATCTTGGTAGTGATACCTGCTGATATTAATGATGAAGAAATTGCTTTATATACAAGATTGCAAGAATTATCACTTTCTGATTCTTAATCAAATATTATATAAATAAAAAAATCGATACTTATGAACATATTTGTTCTTTTATATAATTCAGGAACAGATAAGGAAGGAATTCATTCAATCGAACTTAAAGGAAGGACTATTGTTCTTATGTTTGAAGATAAGGATGATGCAACAAGATATTGTGGTTTACTAGAAGCTCAAGATTTCCCTTTGCCAACAGTTGAAATGATCAACATAGAGGAAATAAAAGATTTTTGCATTAAATTAGATTATGAATGCAAATTAGTAGAAAAAAATTTTGTACCTAAAACCGCAGAAGATAGGTTATTAATTTCCCCACCCCAGAAAAACCTAGAAGTTGAAAAATGGGATGAAGATAAAAATAGTAATAAAAATAATATTGATATAAATACCATTAAGGAAAACCTTGAAAAGTTGCTTTAGCTATTAAAATATTAATTACTTAATATATAAAACATGACAACTGCATTATTTGAGACAGAAGTTGGAAAAATTAATATTGAATTTTTCTCTGACGACGCACCTAATACAGTTAAAAACTTTACGAAATTGATAAGTGATGGTTTTTATGATGGACTTGCATTTCACAGAGTTATTCCTGGATTTATGGCTCAGGGTGGATGTCCAAATACTCGTGATGAAGCATCTGGTATGCCTGGAACTGGTGGCCCTGGATATAATATTAAATGTGAAATCAATTCCAATAAACATCTAAAAGGTTCACTTTCTATGGCTCATGCAGGAAAGGATACAGGAGGTAGTCAATTTTTTATAGTTTATGAACCACAGCCTCATCTCGATGGTGTTCATACTGTTTTTGGTAAGACAGATGATATGGATGTAGTGCTAAAGCTTACTAATGGTTCAAAAATTATAAAAGCAACTTTAAAGTAGTAATTTAGTCTTCAAAGACAATACTAAATGTCTCTTTATCTAGATTAAATTTTCTTGTAGATGAATATAATATTTCATTATTAATAGTAAATTTTGTATTAATTAATTTGATACTACTTTTAGGGTGAAATGCTTGTTCAATATTCCTAGATACGATAATCCCAATTTTTGTACTATTTTCACAATTGGATAAAAACTGAATAAATGACTCTATATTTTTTATTTCTTCATCAGTAATGTTGGAATTGGTTCTATTCTGATTATGTAAAATTCGCCAAACTAATTTTGGTCGATTCCAAAAAGCCAATAATCTTGGAGTACTTTCTAGTTTAATATTAATTTTCTTATTACTACAGAATTTAATAACTTTATTTTTTATTGGAACTAAATCAATAGATTTATATTTGCCGTCAAGAAAAATTGATATAAATGGATCGATATTCCTGGAATTAGGATTATCTTCATCAATCATGTGGCCTAGCTTCGTTTTTTTAACACTCAAATATTCTGCATTATTATCATTTGGACAAATTACTAATGGAACTCTCTCAATAACCTCTATTCCATAACCACCTAAACCAGCAATCTTTCTAGGATTGTTTGTAAGTAATTTTAGTTTTTTAATCCCTAGATCGCTTAATATTTGTGCTCCAACTCCATAATTTCTTAGATCAGCTGGAAAACCTAATTTTTCATTAGCTTCTACAGTGTCTAATCCACCATCCTGTAAACTATAAGCTTTTAATTTATTTATTAGCCCAATACCTCTTCCTTCTTGTCTCAAGTAAACAACAACTCCCTCTTCCTCCTTTTCTATCCTTGATAAAGCAGCCTCTAACTGAGGTCTACAATCACAACGTAATGATCCAAAAGCATCGCCAGTTAAGCACTCTGAATGCATCCTTACTAGTACAGGTTCACTTAATTTTGATGATTTTTGTTTAACTAATGCAACGTGTTCTGAACCATCAAGTTCATTAACGTATCCATAAGCTTTGAAATTACCAAAAATACTTGGAAGAACAGCATCAGATTTTCTAAATACAAATCTCTCAGTTTGAAACCGATAACTTATTAAATCAGCTATGGATATTAATTTCATTCCCCACTGTTTTGCATACTCTTTTAGTTGTGGAAGTCTTGACATGGAACCGTCGGGATTTTGTATCTCACAAATCACTCCAGCGGGATAAAGACCTGACATTGCCGCAATATCTACTGCAGCTTCGGTATGACCTGCCCTTTTTAATACTCCACCTTTTTTAGCTCTTAATGGAAAAATATGTCCAGGCCTTCTTAAATCATCAGGTTTTGTATTTGGATTTATAGCAATTTGAATTGTCTTTGCCCTATCTTCAGCAGAAATTCCAGTAGTAACATTATTTTCAGGTCCAGCATCAATTGAAATCGTAAAAGCTGTTTGATTTTCATCTGTATTTCTATCTACCATTAATGGTAAATCTAAAGAGTCAAGTTTTTCACCTTGCATAGCTAGGCAAATAAGACCTCGTCCCTCAGTAGCCATAAAATTAATTTGTTGAGGAGTTGCAAACTGAGCCGCACATATTAAATCTCCTTCATTTTCTCTTCTTTCATCATCTACAACAATTATGCATTCACCATTTCTTATAGCTGCTAAGGCATCGCTGATAGGATCAAATTCAATTTTAAAAGATTCATTTATATCCAAAATTGTTCCATTATTTGATTTGGGACTTGTTTCTTTCATTATTCCTATCAATATAGAAAAATAGTGTTTTAGTTACCTTAAATTCAACACTTTATAATCCTATCTCAAAGTCTGCCAATTCAAAGAAATGAATGTTGCAATAGTAGGTGCTACTGGTTACGGCGGTATTCAAGCGGTAAATCTTTTAAAGAAAAATAAAAAATACAAAATTTCTTTTTTAGGAGGTAATAAAACATCTGGATCAAAGTGGAATGATAATTTCCCTTTTATTTATCTAGATAATGATCCTTATATAGAAGAAATTTCAGTAGATAATATTTCAAAAAAATCAGATTTTGCTTTGCTTTGCTTACCAAATGGCTTATCTTCAACATTGACAAGGAAATTATTAGATCGAGGAGTTAAGGTTATTGATTTATCTGCTGATTACAGATATAAGTCCTTAGATGAATGGAAAAAAGTATATTCCAAAGAAGCTGCTATTTATAAAAGGAATGATGATGATTTATGTAAAGAGGCAGTTTACGGTCTTCCTGAAATAAATAAAGAAGCCATTTCAAAAGGAAGATTAATTGCTTGTCCAGGATGTTATCCAACATCTGCTCTTATTCCATTAGCTCCTTATCTGTCGCAAGGAATTATTGAAAATGAAGGTATAGTAATTGATTCTAAAAGCGGAACCTCTGGAGGTGGTCGAGAACCAAACCAAAAGCTACTCTTATCAGAATGTGGAGAAGGTCTATCAGCTTATGGATTAATAAACCATAGACATACCTCTGAGATCGAGCAAGTCGCATCTTTAATTTCTGGAAATAAAATTGAACTGCTTTTTACACCTCATTTGGTTCCAATTTCAAGGGGTATGCATTCGACTATATATGGGAGGTTAAGAGATCCAGGATTAACTTCTGATGATTGCAGAATTCTTTTGGATAATTATTATAGAAACTTCAAAAATATTAAAGTCTTACCTGTAGATACATTCCCATCAACAAAATGGGTTAAAAATACAAACCAAATTTTACTCTCTGTTAAAGTAGATATTAGAAATGGAAGGATTATTATTTTATCTGTAATTGATAATTTATTAAAAGGACAGACTGGGCAAGCAATTCAAAATTTAAATATTATGAGTGGATTTTCAATGGATGAAGGTCTTGAATTAACTAATAATTTTCCATAAAATTACTTCTTATCAAAAAACCAGCATGAGAGATTGAGTGAGGTAAAATTTTATGCTCAAGCATATGTATTCTTTTGGAAAGTGATTCAATATCATCATCATCACTAATTGACAATGCAGCTTGCATTATCAATGATCCACTATCTACCTCCTCTTCAACAAAATGTACTGAACAACCAGTAATTTTAGAACCATTTAGTATAGAGTCCTTTATCGCAGTTCCACCTTTATATGCAGGAAGTAATGAAGGGTGAATATTTATAATTTTATTCTTAAATTTATTAATAAAAAATGGAGTGACAATTTTCATCCATCCTGCCATAACTACAAGTTCAACATCGTAATGAATTAAAGTATTTACAATTTCTAATTCAAATAGCTCCTTTTGCAGAAAGTCTTTGCCTCTTATTATTTTGTGAGGTATTTTTACACTTTCAGCTCTTTTTATACAACCTGCATCATTTTTGTTAGTTATAAGAACTTTTATATCTATATCTAATTCGCCTTTTTCTGAGAGATTAATCAACTCCTGAAAGTTTGTTCCTTTCCCAGAAGCAAGTACACCTATTTTTAATTTTGGTGAAAATTTCCTAAATTTAGATATCTCAGGCGAAATTATGTAATTAAATGATTTATCCAAAAGTGTTTTATTTTATCCAATGATAAATTTATATGAAATAAAATAAACCCTTTACCTTAATTGTTTATATTCAAAAACATATTTATTTGAAAACAAAAATTTAAACAATTTTAAATGATTCAAATCTATGTACTATTCATATATATATAATTAAATAATAAAAGAAACATATATATAAAATGAATAAAGATTTAAATTCTTGGGATAAATTTTGTAATTATCTTTGGTTTGATAAAAAATTAAATATTTGGTTAGATATAAGCAAAATTGATTTTACAAATGACGAAATAAATACATTAGAAGAAAAATTTATTGATGTTTTTGCATCAATAAAGGAATTAGAAAATGGTGCAATCTCAAATATTGATGAAAATAGACAAGTTGGACATTATTGGCTTAGAAATCCTTCAATTTCTCCATCTTCCAAAATAGGAGAGGAGATTAGTGCAAATATTAATGAAATCTCTGAATTTGGAAAAAAAATTTTAAATGGGAATATTAAGAATAAGAATAATCAGAACTATACTGATGTCCTATGGATAGGAATTGGTGGAAGTGGATTAGGCCCATTACTTATTACAGAGTCACTGCAGAAATTCTCTACAGGATTAAATTTTTCTTACATAGATAATGTTGATCCTTTTTTAATTAACGAAAAGTTAGAAGAGTTATCTGAAAAATTATCCACAACATTATTTGTAGTAGTAAGCAAATCAGGTGGTACGCCTGAACCTAAAATTGCCATGGAAATTATTAAAAGTCATTGCGAAAATAATTCTCTTGAATGGAATTCTAATGCTATAGCTATAACTATGAAAGATAGTAGATTATTTAAAAAAGCCACTCTTGAAAATTGGTTAAAAATATTTAATTTACAAGATTGGGTTGGGGGAAGAACTAGTATTACAAGCTCTGTGGGATTACTTCCATTAGCACTTATTAATGAAAATATATTTGAATTTATTAGAGGTGCATCATTAATGGATGAGGCCACACGTATAAGTGATTTTAAAAATAATCCCGCAGCATTATTATCATCTGCATGGTATTTAACTGGGGATGGCGTTGGAAAAAGAGATATGGTCGTATTACCTTATCGAGATAGGTTACAGGTATTTAGTAAATATCTTCAGCAATTAGTAATGGAATCATTAGGTAAGAAATTCAATAGGAATGGTGAAGTAGTTAATCAAGGTATTTCCGTTTTTGGTAATAAGGGATCTACAGATCAACATGCTTATGTTCAGCAATTGAGAGATGGTATTGATAATTTCTTTTGTATTTTTGTTGAATTATTAGATTCTCCATCTACTAATATTTTTGATGAAAAAGAAAATTCTAAAGAATATCTTTCTGGTTTTTTGCAAGGAACAAGATCAGCACTCTCTAGTGAAAACAGACAAAGTATCACTATCACATTAGAAAAATTAAATTGTTTTTCACTAGGTGCCTTAATCGCATTATTTGAGAGAGCTGTATCCTTCTACGCTGAATTAGTAAATATAAATGCATATGATCAGCCTGGAGTTGAAGCTGGAAAGAAAGCAGCCGCAAATATTATTGAGTATCAACAAAAAGTAAGTAATTTATTAGATGAAGGAGGAGAATATTCCATAAATGACATAACATCATTACTTGATAATCCAGTTAATGAACCAATATTTTTCATACTACGTGAGATGTGTTTCGGTAATGATGATTATTTAGTTAAGGGCGATTGGTCAAATCCAAATTCATTATTTATTAAAAAAACAAATTCTTAAACAACAATATTTATAATTTTTCCTTTAACAATAATTATTTTTCTTATTTCCTTATCTTGAGTCCATTTTAATATGTTAGGTCTTTTAAGAGTAAATTCTTTAATTTGATCTTCATTAATTTCATTATTAATATTTACTTTGTCTCTAACTTTTCCATTCACTTGTATTACTAATTCATATGAATCTTCTTTTAGTGCTTCGGCATTAAATGAGGGCCAGTTTTCTAAGTGTACAGAATTTTTAAATCCTATAAGATGCCATATTTCATCTGCAATATGAGGTGCAAATGGAGCCAACAAAATGCAAAATGTTTTTAAAGCATCTTTTTTTAAATTATTATTTACGTCATTAATGGAATTTGATAAT
Source organism: Prochlorococcus sp. AG-459-A02 (assembly GCA_003212055.1). Taxonomy (GTDB): domain Bacteria; phylum Cyanobacteriota; class Cyanobacteriia; order PCC-6307; family Cyanobiaceae; genus Prochlorococcus_A. The sequence goes on along the minus strand of QCQW01000023.1, from coordinate 2,070 downwards.
GAATTATAAAACTTCATTAGTTCTGAAATCGCAGTATTAAATTGGTTATTTAATATGTCATTTGAAATTTCTTTTATAGCAATGTTCATTGACTTTATTAATGATTTTTCTTTATCAGGATAGGACTTACTTTTACTATTTATATCTTTTGCACAATTTATATAAAGCTTCCAAATCCTGCTTAAAAATCTAAATTGTCCTTCAACATCTGTATCTCCCCATTCCAAATCTTTTTCTGGAGGTGCTTTAAATAATATAAACATTCTTGCTGTATCTGCTCCATATTTTTTAATTACTGTTTCAGGGTCTATTCCATTATATTTTGACTTAGACATCTTCTCGAAAAGAACTTCCAGTTTAGAATTGTCAATTGGATCTGTAGGATTTGATAAATCAGTAATATCGGAAGGAGAAACATATTTTCCCGTTTTATTGTTTTTATAGGCTGCGGCTTGAACCATTCCTTGAGTTAATAGCTTTTTGAAAGGTTCATCAATTTCAAAAAGTTCATTATCTCGTAAGGCTTTAGTGAAAAATCTTGCATATAACAAATGCAATATTGCATGCTCTACTCCTCCAACATATTGATCTACAGGCAACCACTTATTAATTTCCATCTTTTCAAATGGCATAGTTGAACATTTTGAAGATGGATATCTTAAAAAATACCAAGATGAGCACATGAAAGTGTCCATAGTATCAGTTTCTTTTCTTGCCGCTATTCCACATTTTGGACATGTTGTATTTATCCAATTATTATTATCACTTAAAGCATTAATCTTGTTAGCCGAGATTTCAATATCTTTTGGTAAGGAAACAGGTAATTCCGATTGGTTTAAAGGAACAGATCCACATTTTTTGCAATTAACTATGGGTATAGGACATCCCCAATATCTTTGTCTAGATATTAACCAATCTCTTAGACGATATTGAATATTATTTTTGGCCCACCCATTATTTTCTCCCTCTTCTGAAATTTTTAATTTAGCAATATTATTTGCTATACCATCATATTGGTTTGAATTAATCAGAAATCCATTTTCTACATAAGCATTATCAAGATCGTTACTTGGTTCACTTTTATCCTTTATTATTACCTGTTTAATATTAATATTATTTTTCTTGGCAAATTCAAAATCCCTCATATCATGAGCAGGCACGCCCATAACAGCGCCTGTACCGTATTCATCAAGAACATAACTTGCCACCCAAATAGGTATAGGTTCAGAATTAACTGGATTTATAGCTATTAAACTAGTTTTTATTCCAATTTTTTCTAGTTCATTGTTTTTATTATTTTTTAAATATTGTTTTAATATTTTTATATCTTGTAGGGTTTCCTGATCAGAAATATTTTTAATTAACGAATGATTAACAGAAATTGCTAAATAAGTAACTCCAAATAAGGTATCTGGTCTTGTTGTGAATACAGTTATTTTCTCTTCTGGTTTGGTATTGATATTGAAATTAATATTTGTACCAATTGACTTTCCAATCCAATTATCTTGCATTATTTTTACTCTCTCTGGCCAATTATTTAATTTTTCTAAATCCTTTAATAACTCATCTGCATAATTAGTAATCCTTAAAAACCATTGTTTTAATAATTTCTTTTCAACAATTGCTCCAGATCTCCAAGATTTACCCTCTGAGTCAACTTGTTCATTCGCTAAGACGGTATTATCTATTGGATCCCAATTAACTTCTGATTCCTTTTGATATACAAGACCCGCCTTGTATAACTCTAAAAATAGATATTGTGTCCAAATATAATAATTTTCATCACAGGTTGCAAATTCCTTATCCCAATCAACTGAAAGTCCCAAAAGCTTTAATTGTGACTTCATATGAGAAATATTTTTTTTAGTCCAGACACTTGGACTAATTCCTCTTTCAATCGCAGCATTCTCTGCAGGCAAACCAAATGCGTCCCACCCCATTGGATGCAAAACAGATTTACCTTTTAACCTTTGAAACCGAGCTATTAAGTCAGTAATAACATAATTTCTAACATGTCCCATATGAAGATTACCTGATGGGTAGGGGAACATTGATAAGGCATAAAATTTT
>QCQW01000022.1 GCA_003212055.1 Prochlorococcus sp. AG-459-A02 | reverse complement strand
ACTACCAAAGATAGAGTTCGATCTTCTCAAGATATACAAATTTCTGGGACTCAGTCTTCTCCTAATAATCAAAATATTTCTAAACCAGCTGCAAAACATATTCCAATAACTCAGGTAAACAGAAATTCTTCTGCAGCAACTTTATCTAGTAAAGAGTTAGTAATAGAGAGAAGAAAAGCAATGTCTACCCATGGGAAATCAGCTATAACTTCATCCGATAGAACACGTACTGATGTTAAAAAAGAAAGTCCTGCAAACACAGTTAAATCAACCATAAGTAAAAATCATGAAAGTCAGGATTCAACTAGTACAGAATCTAAGTCTCTAAAACCTAACGTTAAAAGAAGAATTAATCAGAAGAGAAAGCCTATTACTAATACAAGTAGAGATATTGTTTTAGCGAGAAGAGAAGCTCAATCTAAGCATGGTAAATCAGCAACTAAACAAAATACCAGTGCCGCTTCTTTAGCTAGAAGGGGAGATCCAGATTTAAGTTCTAGAGAAATTTCTCAGAGAGTGAGAGAGCTAAGAAGTAAAACTGGTGCTACAGGCAAAAAAGGTAATGGTAAATGTAGACCATGTGGTCCAAATAAAAATGGCGCCAAACAAAATATTGCAGATGCTAGCTGGAAAGTTGGTAAAAGTGAAACTGATTCAGGTCAAATAGTTACTGGAACACAAGCTAATAGATCTGTAAAAACTACAGGTAATGAAGCAAGTACATGCAGAACTGTAACTGGTACCCAATATTTGGGATCAGAAGTTGTTGATCAATTTTGTCAAGATAGACCAAGTTATAAACAACCACTAAGATCTACTGTTACTTCTACAACATCAGGTAATAAAGTAACTGGAAATGAAGTTGGTAGATCTGATAGGGTAACAGGCGATGAGCCAGGGACTTGTAAAAACCTTACAGGCACTGAATATGTATCTTCTAATCAATCACAGAAGTATTGTGGTGATGTTCCAAAAAATCCTTCAAAGGTTAAACACAGCACTACAACCGATGGATTAAAAGTATCTGGATCACTTCCTGGTAGATCAACCCTAGTTACTGGAGATGAATCAGGTTCTGGACATCAGTTAACCGGAGATCAATATCTTGGTTCAGAGCCAAATCCAAAAGGTAAAGCATTTGAAAAAGTAGGCAGTTACAACACTCTTAATGGGAATAATGTAACTGGTACAGGGGTTGGAAGATCAGACCATATGACAGGCAATGAACATGGGAGCTGTAAGAATGTAACTGGTGATGAGTACATAGGCTCTCAACAATATGAGAAGTTTTGCGGTTCAAAACCAAAACCAGAAGCTAGAAAAGTAGGTTTAAGCCTTTCATCAATGTCAAATTTAATAAGCGGCACTATGACAGGAAGATCAAAAATAGTAACTGGAGATGAACCAGGTTCATGCAAAGTGCTGACAGGAACGCCATACGCAGGCTTAGATCAGATTAATGAAAATTGCAGTACTGAGACTTCTGAAGATATGAAATCCCGATCAACAGTTAATTCTGGAAATAATTCAAATGCCAGACTTACAGGACAGCAGCCAGGAATTGGTGGAGTAATGACAGGTGCTAAGAAAGGTGCTTGTAAGAATCTAACTGGTACTCCATATATTGGTGGAGATCAGCTCTCACAAGCTTGTGATAATCCTCTAAATGATACGGCTTATGCGAATCCGGAAAAGTCAGCAGGGAACTCTTGGAATGAATTCTCTGTTAAATCACCATCAAGAGATAAATATTCTGAAAAAAATACTCAAGGTGTTACGGGTAATGAATATGAAAATGGTTCTAAGATAACAGGACCTTTTGATATGGCAGTTGATAAGGTCACTGGTACTGAAAAATTTAGATTTGAACCGAATAAAAATATTACTTATAAACAAAAAATGCAAATTGAAGAGGCAGACCGTGTATCAAAGACACCAGAAAAAAGAATCGCATCAAGGATTACTGGTGAAGGACAATCAGTGGGAAACGTAACTGGTGACGATTGGGATCGCGGTGATAAGGTAACAGGCACAGAAGGAGCTTCTTCAAGAAAGAGAAATCCATCAAGAGCAGGATTCATGAGCGCAATGCCCACGATGGAAGTTAAAAGAAATGATGAAACAGAAAAACCAGATTTCTTGATAACTGGATCTAGTGGTAATACTCGTGAAGGACAACTTGTTACCTTTTCAGGTGGTGCAAGAGGTTAAGTAAATAATGCCTTTAAGAGGACTGGCTAAAGCCAAGAACTTCACATTGGGTCCAACAGCTCCAATGAAAACTTTTACGGAAAATATCCATAAACAAACTAAAGAATCAAATAATTTCCTAAATTCTGGAAAGTCTCACAAATTAACCAATAATATTCAAAATGAAAATCTATTTAGGTATGAAAGCAAAATAAAAAGTGATTTTGACGAAATTGTTCCAACTCTCAAGGAAATTGCTCGAATTCAACATCATGAAGATTTTATAAATAAAGCTCAGACCATATCAAGAAAAAATTTGGGAATAGATTTACCCCTTCATGTGTTAGATAAATCTTGGGTTAAACCTCTTGATATGAGAGCTTTATATGCATGGTGTGCTTTTAAACAGCATGAGAAACTTAGTGACAATTTTTTTAACAATGATCCACTTGAAGGCGCTGCTGGAAGTAAAGGTGCGGAAGACTTTGAAAAATTTCTCTTAAATTGTGGAATACACTTACTCGATATAACTCCTTGTTCAGATGGAAGATTAGCACATTCAGTCGCATATGTAATGAGAATACCTTTTAGTTCAGTAAGAAGGAGATCCCACGCTGGGGCACTCTTTGATATTGAAAATACAGTAAATAGATGGGTAAAAACTGAACATAAAAGATATAGAGAGAATATTCCTAATGAAGCTCATAAAGATACAAGGTATTTAAAAGTTGTAACTTATCATTTTAGTTCTGTAGATCCTTTGCATCAAGGATGTGCTGCTCACGGTAGTAATGACGAGTTAGCTGCAGAAGAAGGTAGAAATAAACTGTATGCTTTCAAAGAGGCTGTAGAGAATAGTTTTTGCTGCGGAGCATCTGTTGATTTAATGTTAATTGGACTTGATACAGACACTGATTCATTAAAAATACATTTGTCAAGGAGTGATGGGGCTATAGATTTAGAAAAAACTATTTCTACTTTAGAAATTTATAATTCAACAATAAACTTTTCAGAAGAGGATGCAGAGAGAGAAATTTGCCATATGATTTCTAAGCAATCTTCAAAAGAAAAACTCCATGGAATAGAGAAATTTATCTATAAATTAATTGTTAATAATATTTCTCAAATAGATTATGTTAAGAACTTTTTTAATGGATCTTATAGAGATATCGGGCATGCAGAGAGATTTATCGGAGTTGGTATAGGTTTCAAAGAAGTACATCTCAGAAATTTAACTTATTTTTCTCATTTAGATACCGTCGAAGAGGGAGCGCCTGATTTAGATGTAGGAGTGAAGATTTTTACTGGACTAAATGTTTCTCAAGATCTACCTATTCCAGTAGTAATAAGATTTGATTACTCAGGCAAAGTACCAGGAGCAAAAGAGAGGGCAATAAAAGATTGTGAAAGAGTTAATGATGCGATATCAATTAGATATAAAAATTTAGTTGATCAAGGGTTGTTACATACTTGCTCTACTATTAGAGATAGGGACAACATTCATTCCGCCCAAATTATTGGAATGTCTTTAGATAAAAAAACAGAGGAGGCTCACTAGTTATGTTAATTTGTAAGGTTGTAAAACCACTTGTATCAACCAATAGGATTCCTGGTTTTGAACATAAACATCTTCAGGTTGTTTTAGATGGTTCTTCTAATAAAGTTGCAGTTGATGCTGTTGGCTGTAAGCCAGGAGATTGGGTTATTTGTGTTGGAAGTTCTGCTGCTAGAGAAGCAGCGGGAAGCAAATCTTATCCAAGCGATTTAACTATTGTTGGAATAATTGATCATTGGGATCCTGACAAGTCATAAAAAAGGAGGATAGAAATTGTGGAAATTATGAAGGTATTAGGAAGGATGGTATGTACTCAAAGAGTCTCTGGCTTAGGTCATATGAATTTACGTATTTTAGAAAATAATAAGGGGAAGAAATTAGTCGCAGTTGATCCTGTTGGCGCTAGAGAAGGTAACTGGGTTTTTACTTCTAGTGGTTCTGCCGCTAGATTTGCTTGTCCTAATCCAGAAGTTCAAACCGATTTAACTATTGGCGGTATTATTGACTACTGGGAGAGTGACTAAAAAGCTTAACTTCAAAAATTTATCGATAAACTTTGTTGAAGGTATAGTGTAATTAGTCTTGAATAAAGAATTTAATGTGGAATCAAAAAGAATCACCTTTGAGGATTGAAAAAAGATTTGAATTTGAGCGATACTCAAAAATTAGTAAATTCATGGAGAAAATTGAGAAATTATGTAAAGAAAGGAATATCTATCCAAATACCAGCTTCGGTAAGAATTTTGTAAGTCTTTCAATATTTTTAGATAATAGAGAAATATCAGACAAGGAAAAGGACTTTTCAAAGGATATTGATAAATTTTATTTAGAAGATTAGTACTTTTTAATAATTATTTGGCTTTGCAATATCTCTTTTGATTAATGCCATTAAATATGTGGGGGCTTTATATCTACCAGGTAGACATCTATTTAAAGTCTCAAGATGACCCCAACATACGGTCTTTTCTATATCTTTAACTGAGTTGCCTTTTAGTATTAATAGTCTAAGAGCTTTGCAAAATAAAGGATAACCTGCTTCTAGTTCATCTATATTAAGCTTTGCTGCTGACATAGATCAATGATGAGTTATCAACTAATAATCTATACAACTATGGTGCACAATTGGTTCATATTTCAAATTTCTCAATAATTAGAAATTAATCTAGAAATGCGACGCAATCTATCTCAACTAAAACTCCTTTTGGTAGAGATGAAACTTCCACACAGGCCCTCGCTGGAGGATCCTCTATATTAAAAAAATCACCATATATTTTATTAACAATTTGAAAATTACTTAAGTCGGTTAAGTAAATAGTTGTTTTTATTACATCCTCTATTTTGGCTCCACCAGCTTTAAGAACTGCCGCTAGATTTTTTAAAACTTGAATAGTTTCCTTCTCTATATCTCCTAAACATGTTATTTCATTTAAAGCTGGGTCTATGGCAATTTGACCAGAACAATAGATAAAATCCCCAGCTTTTATTGCTTGATTATAAGGTCCGACAGGATCTGGAGCATTTGATGTTTTAATTACTTGCTTGGGGGACATTTGTTTAAGAAGATACCTATCTATTTAAACCCATAAATCTTTATTTGCTCTTAAAAAAGTAAATTCTTCTAAATTTTTTGCTCTTAAGAAAAGGTTTATTTTCATCTCTTCATCAAGTAAAAATGGAATTGTCAATTCATTAAGAGAAAGTTTTTTTTCAACTTCCGAAAGTTTATTTTTTATATCTTGATCTTTAGGCTTGAGATTCAATGCCCACAATATATTTGTTTTAGTATATTCATGCGCACAATATATGAGAGTATTTTTTGGTAAAGATTTGATTCTTTCTAGTGAAGAATACATTTGTTGATAAGTTCCTTCAAAAATTCTTCCACAGCCTCCAGAAAATAATGTATCACCAATAAAAAGAACAGGATTTTTCCCATTCAAAAAGAAGGCAATATGTGAGCTTGTATGCCCTAATACTTCAATTATTTTTACTTCTTCACCTAAAATATTCAAAGTTTCTCCATCCTCTACAGATATATTTTGAAAAGGTATTCGTTTTATTTCTTTGGAAGAAGCAATTACCTTAACATTAGGCCATCTTTCAATAAGATATTTTGTTCCTCCAATATGATCAGAATGGTGATGAGTTTGCAAAATAGCTTTTAAGTGTAAATTATTTTCATCTATATATCTAATTACTGGTTCGTGTACAGATGGATCTATAACTACAACGGATTTATCTTTTATCCATAACCAAATAACGTTATCATTTAAAACTCTTAGTCCTACTATATTTCGAGCTTTATTAAATTCCATTGTTAACTTAGAATAAAGAATCCTTGAAAGAAATTGATCTATGTTTACTATAGCTTTACCCAAAGGAGCTCTGTTAAAAGATTCAATTTCAACTTTTAAAGGAGCTGGTTTAGATTTCTCTGATGCTTTGCAGGAAAATAATAGATCATTAACCTTTGAATCAAATTGCAAACGGGCTAAAGCACTGCTGGTAAGAAATGGAGATGTCCCCGTTTATGTAAGTTATGGCCAGGCTGATTTGGGTATCGTTGGATATGATGTTTTACGGGAATCTGAATTGAAAGTCGCAAAGTTACTCGATTTAGGCTTTGGAGGTTGTCATATGTCATTGGCAGTTAGGAATAATAGTAATTATTCCAAGCCAACTGATCTTCCTGCGAATTGTAAAGTCGCAAGTAAATTTACAAAAACAGCAAGATCTTATTTTGATGAATTAAATATACCTGTAGAAATAGTTCATTTGACGGGATCTGTAGAACTTGGACCTATTACAGGTATGGCAGAGGCAATAGTTGATTTGGTAGCAACCGGAAAGACTCTTAAAGAAAATGGTTTAATTAAGATAGATGATCTTTTTTACTCAACTGCAAGACTTATTGGAAATCCCTTATCAATGAGGTTAGATGATAATCATCTCAGAGATACGATTTTATCAATAGAATCAACTAATGTTTTATAGAAGATTAGCTAGATGTTTTTTAAAGATTTTAGAAGGATTAAAAAGTTAGGTAAATATTTAACTAAAGATAAAAAAACAATCTACTTAATCTTGATAGTTTTACTACCCGTGTCTTTTTCTGGAGCTATTCAGCCATTATTGGTAGGCCAGGCAATTACTATTCTTAAAAACGAAAGTACAGATGTTTGGCTTAGTAAAACTTTTTTTGGCCAGTCTATAAATGCCATAATCTTAACTTTATTTATAACTGTTTTATTTAGATTAGTTCTGCAAGGATACCAAACTTACAATATCCAAGCAGTGGGCCAACGTTTGACAGCAAGAATAAGAAGAGAACTTTTTGATCATTCGATATCTTTATCTCTTAAGTATCACGATAAAATGCCTGTAGGAAAATTATTAACGAGATTAACAAATGATGTTGATGCTTTATCCGAAGTTTTTGGTAGTGGGGCAGTTGGAGTCATTGCTGACTTTGTCAGTCTGATAGTAATTTCTTTGACAATGTTGTCAATTGATCGAGGACTTGCCATTTTATTACTTTTGACTCAAATCCCAGTTTCATATTTTATTATTTGGCTTCAAAAACGTTATAGAAGAGCCAATTATCGAGTAAGGGAAGAATTATCTCAACTCAACTCTGATTTTCAAGAGAATCTTCAAGGTTTAGAAGTAGTTCAGATGTTCAGAAGAGAGGCCTTTAATAGCAAGAAATTTTCCAATACTGGAGATGCTTATAAGAAAGCAGTAAATGGAACAATATTTTATGACAGTAGTATTTCGGCATTTATAGAATGGATTTCTCTTGCTGCAGTTTCCTTGGTTTTGGCAGTAGGAGGATATCTTGTTACTTCTGGAAATATTGGTTTAGGAACTTTAACAACTTTTATTTTGTATTCCCAAAGACTTTTTGAACCTTTAAGACAGCTTGCAGAAAGATTTACTCAGATACAAGGAGGTCTAACAGCTGTAGAAAGAATAAATGAATTATTGGATGAAGAAATACAGATTAAGGACTCTATTTCCGCAAAACATTTTTTAGAAAATGCTAAAAATGTAAATAAGAAATTTAAGGGCAAAATTGAGTTCAAGAATGTTAATTTTTTCTACAACGAAGGAGAGCATATCATAAAAAATTTATCTTTCATGATCAATCCAGGAGAGCATGTAGCGTTTGTAGGGCCAACTGGTTCAGGTAAAACTACTATAATAAGACTATTGTGTAGATTGTATGAACCTCAATCAGGCCAAATTTTAATCGATGATATAAATATAAAAGATATTCCTATTGCAACTCTCAGAAGTATGTTGGGAGTAGTTTTGCAAGATACCTTTATTTTTAGTGGAAATGTCGCAGATAATTTGAAACTAAATTCGAATGTAGACGATCTTGAATTAGAAAATCTTTGTAACGAATTAGGGTTAGATAATTTGTTGAAAAAATTACCAGAAGGTTTGAACACTTTACTAAGAGAAAGAGGGGGGAATCTCTCTTCTGGAGAGAGACAACTTCTTTCAGTAGCTCGAGTAGCGATTAGAAATCCTGTTGTCTTAATAATGGACGAAGCGACAGCGTTTATGGATCCCTCTACAGAGGCTACTTTGCAGAAAGATCTAGAAAGAATTCTTTCAAAAAGAACAGCATTAGTAATAGCTCACAGATTAGCAACTATTGAAAGTTCTGATAAGATTTTAGTCTTAAAAGGAGGATCATTAGTTGAAGAGGGAACACATAGTGAATTGAGACTGAAAAAGGGTTTATATTTTCAGCTTTCTGAGCTTCAACAAAAAGGATTCGCGAATTTTTAATGATTTTTAGAAACCACGGATCGTTAATAAAAAAATCAAACAGCATATCTAGGGATGAGTTGATAGATCTTTATGGATTAAATTCTTATGAGTTTACTCAAACAAATAAAGAAGAAATATTTGTATGTAGTAAAAATAAAGATTTAGATCTCATAGAACTAGATCAACTTTTGCAAACTGTTGGTTGGAGTAGAAGACCCATAAGGAGAGTGAAAAGAGCTTTGGAGTTCAGTATTTTGGTGATTGGTTTATGGCGTCATGATGATAAATTCCCCAGACTAGTAGGATTTGCAAGGTGCACTGGAGATGGAATTCTAGAAGCAACAGTTTGGGATGTGGCTATTAACCCTGTCTATCAAGGATTTGGATTGGGGAAAGAGTTAATGAAATATATCCTAAAAGAATTAAAAAATATTGGAATTTCTAAAGTAACCCTTTTTGCCGATGCTGAAGTAGTTTCATTTTACAAAAGACAAGGTTGGATATTAGAACCAAGAGGTTCTAAATGTGCTTTTTGGTATGCAAATTAATCATTTTTTGTAGTAATCAGAATATATAGATTTTAACGATTCGCCTTTTAACCATCTTCTTCTAAAGTGCCAGTTCTTAATCGCTTGAAGAAAAATATTGGTTCTTTCCCATTTCCTTGAACTTATAAAAATTGGTAAATTTAATTGTTTTAAATCTTTTTTATTGTCTAATCTCCTTAAAAAATCTATGTCTTCCATTAAAGGTATCTTTCTAAAACCATTATTCTTAAAATAAGTAGTTCTATGAATTATTAAACCTTGATCACCATAAGGTTGTTTAAAAAATTGACTTCTAAGATTTACAAGAATCTCTAGGACTCTAAAAATTATCTTTTTATTATTAATTTTAAATTTAAAATAGTAAATATTATTATTGTTTCCTTTTAAAAATGGATATATTTTTCTAAACCAATCATGAGTTAATCTTGTATCTGCATGCAAAAACATGAGCCAGTCTCCTTTTGAGTTCTTAGCACCAATATCTAATTGTAAACCTCGATTCCTTTCTTTGGATATAAATACTTTCGCTCCATAAATATTTGCTATATCAATAGTTTTATCTTCACTTCCACAGTCAACAATAATAATTTCTCCTCCTTTATGAATAGTCGACAAGTCTGAAAGCAATAATGGCAAATTATTAGCTTCATTGATAGTTGGGATAATAATTGAGATTTTAGACAAGTTGATTACTTTCTATTTTCGATATCAAATATTGTATCTATATCTATTCTTTTATCTAAAAACTTATATTTCAATTTTATGGAAGCAAAATTATCAATTGTATTTTGTAGAACATTTTCTGTACCCCACTTAATGTTAATAAAAGGTAAATATAGATGCGTTGAAATTATTTTTTCTGATAAACCAATTAGCCAATATCCTCCATCATTAGATGGCCCTAAAATAAGATCATTTTGTTGAAGCTCTTTTAGAGTATTCAATAAATCTTGATGGCATAAATCTGGAAGGTCAGTACCAATAAAAATAATATTTTTGATCTTATTCCTAGCACAAAATTTTTTATTGATAATTATTTGCCTTTTCATTTTTTCTCCTAAGGAACCTTTTCCCTGTAAATTAAATTTTTTGATGCCTAATTCTCTAGACCATTTTCTACAATTTCCTGCCCCCAAACCAGTTATGGCAATAGAAATATCAATAAGTTTATTTTCTTGGAGAAATTTTGCGACTAAAATTGTGTGTTTGGTCATCACACTTTGTACTTTCGCTGAATTACTTTTCCCTATATCTTTTGATAATCTTGTTTTGCATCTTCCAAAACCATGCCATTTCGCCATGATAATAAGTAATGCTTTATCCAATACTTTAGTGAGATATAAAATAATTATATGCCTATTAAAAAAATATAAAATTTATCTTTATAAATTTAATCGATGCTTTGTTAAATAATTTTAAATTTATCGTGATCTTGTGATTTGATAATGGCCAATTATTAAATTCCAACTAGATTAATAATCTAGAGAATAAAACTTTGCAAGCAACTAATCCTATTTGGGCGGAAGTTCAACAATCACTCCAAAAAACTTTAAGTAAGCCTTCATTTGAGACATGGATAAGGCCTGCTAAATTTAATTGTTTTGAAAATGGCTTATTAACCTTAATCGCTCCAAATACATTTTCTAGTGATTGGTTAAGAAAAAATTATTGTGAAACTATTGAAAAAGCTGCAAAGGAAATTTGTGGTCATGATGTAAAAGTTGTTTTTAAATCTGAAACGAATACCAGCAGCGATTCAACAAATGAAGAGAAACCTAACGAACTGAGCATTCATCATAAAACAAAATCTTTTTCTAGTAATAACCAAAATAATTCTTCAAAAAATCAATTTAAAAATCCTAATGGTTTAAATTTACGCTACGTATTTAAAAGATTTGTTGTAGGTCCAAATAGTAGGTTGGCTCATGCTGCAGCTTTAGCTGTTGCCGAATCTCCTGGGAGAGAATTCAATCCATTATTTATTTGTGGAGGAGTAGGTCTTGGCAAGACTCATTTAATGCAAGCAATAGGTCATTATCGAGTAGAAATAGATCCAGAAGCAAAAGTTAAATATGTATCTACTGAAACTTTTACAAATGATGTTATTAGTGGTATTCGAAGAGATGGAATGACAGCTATTCGAGATAAATATAGAAATGTAGATTTGATTTTAATAGACGATATACAGTTCTTAGAAGGCAAAGAGTATACACAGGAAGAATTCTTTCATACTTTTAACGCTCTTCACGAATCAGGAAGTCAAATAGTTATAGCAAGTGATAGACCACCAAATCAATTGTCTGGGATTCAAGAGAGATTAATTTCTAGGTTCTCAATGGGTATGACAGCAGATATTCAACCACCTGATCTTGAGACGAGGACAGCTATCCTTCAAAAAAAGGCAGAACAAGAGAGGATGAGTCTTCCAAGAGATTTAATTCAATTTATAGCTGGAAGATTCACTTCGAATATTCGAGAATTGGAAGGAGCATTTACTAGAGCTGTTGCATTTGCATCGATAACAGGCTTGCCAATGACAGTTCAATCTATTGCTCCTATGCTTGATCCGAATAGTGTTGGAGTAGTTGTTACTCCAAAACAAGTTATTAATAAAGTGTCAGATTTCTTTAAGGTTTCTACTGATGAATTGATCAGTTCAAGTAGGAGAAAACCAGTAAGTCAAGCTAGACAAATAGGTATGTATCTTATGAGGCATGGGACTGATCTAAGCCTACCAAGAATTGGAGATGAGTTTGGGGGCAAGGACCATACAACAGTTATGTATGCTATTGAACAAGTTGAAAAAAAATTATCTATTGATCCAAATATTGCAAGTCAAGTTCAAAAAATAAGAGATTTACTTCAAATAGATTCAAGAAAAAATTTATAGTTTTACTATTAACTAGAAATGAAATTTATAGGATCTTGATCATATCTATGTCTGAAAGGTATCTTTTCTATTTCATTGATATCGCTGAGAGATTCAATTTTATTTAATGATTGCCTTAATAACCTCGCTGAAATAATTGGCATATCTCTTGGAACTGAGATTCTATTTTTTAAGTATCTTAAAGAGATTCCTGAAAGTTTTTTAGGGATTAATACTTCACCTGTGATCATATGAGTCAGAGCTGATCTCAATGATTCCTCAAAGGATTCTTTATTATATGGGTTTACTTTTAGTAAATTGTCTTTATGCTTTATCACTCTTTTAAGAGCAATTTTTGCGAAATATTTTGAATCATAATTTTTGTTTAATTCATAATTACCTAGACCCTTACCAGTATCTATTAGCTTAGAGAAAGTAATCTGTTGTTCATTGCTTTCTTTATAACATCCTCCCATTTGTGGGGGTAAATCATGAGAATGAGTATGAAAATCTCCTTGAGTGCCTCTATAAGCACTTGTACCTTCAAAAAGAGTAAGCCAGTTATCGACATGACGGTAATTAGATCTTAAATTAAATCCTTTATAATAAATCAGTGATGCATTCATTCTCTCCATATAGGGAATAAAAATTATATCTCCAACACCAGGCTCTATATCACCCTTAATAGATACTGATGGATCAACGAATCCTGATTTTGATCTACTTAAGATTTCATCGAGTTTAGAAATGGATTCTTTAAATCTTTTTTTTCTAAAAGAGTTATCTATAAAATTAAAGCTTTCTCGGCAGAGCCAATTACACCAGTATCTGAATATTTCTCTTTCTAATTCTCGAATTTTGGTAAGGGGACTAGATTTTATAAAAGAACCAAGTGCTCCAAATTTATTTTCTAAAAAAGCTATGATATCGTCGCTTTCAGTTATAACTTGACCTTTAAATTCAATTGCAGGTAATTTCCCTGATCTGACTTTTTCAAGGAACCAACTTTCTTTTTGACCGTAGCAAAACATATTAATTTTTTTGACTCTGTATGGAATTCTCTTAAATTCAAGCCATAACCATATCTTCTGACAGTAAGGACACCAAGAATGCCTATCCCTATAGAGGGTAACTAATACATCATTTTCACAATGCCCAAATAATCTTAAATTTGCGTAGGAATTATTTATACCATTTACTCTATCAAGATCTTCAACTTCAAATTTATTTAAATCATCCCATGTCAAAATCCCATTCATTATTTGAATTAAAGCTATAAACTAACGTTATAATAATTGATTAAAAAAAGTCTTGGAATTTGAATTTGATTTAATTGTTGTTGGCGCTGGATCTGGAGGACTAGCGGCGGCTAAACGTGCGGCTAGTTATGGTGCAAAAGTCGCAATCATAGAAGTAAATCAAATAGGAGGAACTTGTGTAATAAGGGGATGTGTTCCTAAGAAATTGATGGTTTATGCAGCTAAAAGTAAGAGAAATATGGATTCTTCTGAAGGATATGGATTAATAAATGAAGGTATTGATTTTGAATCAAATATTTTATTGAATAATGTTAGAGAGGAGGTTTATAGATTAAGTAATTTACATAGAAATTCTTTAAAAAAATTGAATGTAACTGTTTTTGAGGGCTTAGGAAGATTTACGACTCAAAATGAATTAGAAATTATTTGTCCCAAAACGAAGAAAATTAAAAATAAAATAAGTTCAAAAAAAATTCTTATTTCAGTTGGAGGTAAACCAAAAAAATTAAATATTCCCGGGGTAGATTTGGCATGGACTAGTGATGATATTTTTGAATTAGAAAAGTTTCCCAAATCAATATTAATAATAGGAGGAGGATATATTGCTTGTGAATTTGCTTCTATTTTCAGAAATTTAGGTACTGAAGTAACTCAATTAATTAGAGGTCAACATTTGCTTAATGGTTTTGATGAGGATCTTTCTTTATGCCTAGAGGAATCACCTACTTTTACTGAAATTAATATAATCTCCAATACTCAATTAAAGTCTATCAAAAGAGTAAATGGAAACCTGGAATCTACTCTAGACTCGGGGGATAAACTCCTAACTAATAATATCCTTATTGCTACAGGAAGAGAACCAAATCTTTTGCCTTTAAATTTAGATTTTTTAAATCTAAAGATGGATGGCCAATATTTAGATGTTGATGAACTTAATCAAACAAGCAACACAAATATTTTTGCGGTTGGCGATATCATAAATAAACCAAACTTAACTCCAGTAGCCATAGAACAAGGGAGAGTTTTTTCGGATAATTTTTTTAATGACCAAAAAAGAAAAGTAAATTATGATTATATCCCTAAGGCCGTTTTTACTATTCCAGAAATTTCAACAGTTGGCTTAAGTGAGAAAAGAGCTAAAGAGATTTACTCTGAAAGAAAAATAAAAATTTTCAAATGCAAATTTACCCCTATGTCTAATACTTTTAAAAAGAATAAATCAAAATGTATGTTAAAGATTGTAGTTCATAAGCTAACTGACAAAGTCCTTGGTTGTCATATGTTTGGAGAAACATCATCTGAGATTATTCAAATGGTATCAATTGCATTAAATGCAGGGATAACAAAAAAAGACTTCGATATTACTATGGCTTTGCACCCAACTATCTCAGAAGAATTTGTAACTATGTATGGCTAAAATTATGAATTAGAAAATTTTAATTTTTCTTGAACAATCAGAAACAGTATAAGTAACGCAAAGTAAATAAATAAACCTATCCTTAATTCAGAAAGGAAGTTAAATCCATTCAGGAAAAGTATCTTATCGAGAATGTAGAAAATATAAAGGTTAAGCAAAATAAATCCTTCAATTCTGGTGATCGCCCCTTTGCTCCAGAAAATTGGTAAGCATGCAAAGGTAGTTAAAACCATAAAAGGTAAGTCAACTTTTATTAGACTTTGTTCAACTACTAAACCTTCAAATCCTGAAAAAATACTACAACATCCAAGGATTAGAAGTTGATTTAGCAAATTGCTTCCTATTACATTCCCAATCGCAAGATCTGTTTTACCTTTAAATGCAGCAATTATTGAAGTTACTAATTCTGGTAAAGATGTCCCAGTGGCTACGATAGTTAAACCAATAACAATCTCATTTACACCCAAAAGAGTAGCAAGTGTTTGCGAACCATTTACTAAAATATTTGAACCAAAGCTTAAAAGAAATATTCCTAATATTAATTTTAGTAAAATGTTAAGCCTCCCTTGATAGTTATCTTTAAATTCTTTTATCTCTGGTTCAGCATCTTTTGTCTGTTCTCCTTTCTCATTGATGGTATTAATTTCCCATATTGTATTTAAGATTAAACAAAATATTAGAAAGACCCCTGCTTGCAATGTTAATAAGCCTGTTGATGACATAGCCCAAACCGCACAAGAGATAGCCATTAGTAGAGGAACATCTCTTCTAACTATTCTGCTTTTTACCTTAAGAGGTGTTATCAATGAGCTTATACCCAAAACAACAAGAACATTAAAAATATTGCTTCCAATTACATTGCTTGCCGCAAGCGAATCACTGCCTTTTAAAATTGAACTTAAACTTACCAACAACTCAGGAGAGCTTGTTCCAAGAGAAACAACTGTTAATCCAATCACTATTTGAGGTATTCCTAAAACTAAAGATAAAAATATGGCTCCTTGAACAAAGAACTCTCCTCCAGCAAAAAGTAAAACTACTCCTAAAACTATTTCTATTATTGGAAATAAAAAATCATTCATATTTTGGATTTCATTTAGATAATAAAAACTTTCAT